>JACRFA010000024.1 GCA_016218065.1 Ignavibacteriota bacterium
AAGTTCAAGTGACGAAGAGACAGAAATCATCCTGTGATCCAGGCAATAGTTTGACAATCCGATTTTGTATAGGCTATAGATAGCTCATTGCCATAGGCCATCTATCCACCCGGATGAATGGCCTTATTGTTTTGTGGGTAACACGATTCTCTGACGATTAACAGAAGAGGAGTTTTTTTATGCAACATGTTAGGAGATTCATTTGTGTCGTTACACTTATCTCGATGACGGGTATAAGCTATGCCCAGGAATTCCCGATTGCAGTTGGAAGCGACACGACATTCTCCGGTGGAGCGGTTTATGGAGGGCTCAATGGCCTGGTAACCATTCACGGGAATTCAAATAATCAGAATAGTATCACTGCCCAGTTGGTTGGCGCCTCGGGCCAACTGATCGGACCAAGAATCTCTCTTGGTGCAGTCGGAGTTATGCCGGGCGCTATGCCGGTATTCGACGGGACCAATTATTTTTTGGTTTGGCTTGAATTCAACGGCAGTCTCAAAGGTCAATTCGTCAGCACTTCTGGGAGTGTAGTGGGAACGTCTTCAACTATTGCCACAAACATTTCAACAGAAAGGCCGATGCCGTTCAGTGTAGTGTTCAGCGACTCTACGTTCCTGGTGATTTTTGTTAAAGTAGATGGCCATCTCTACGGACAACGGGTAGGCAAAACAGGAAATTTGCTCGGAAGCCAAATACTCATCAGCAGCAATCTTGCGCGAGATTTTTCCATCGCATTTGACGGCACAAATTTTCTGGTGATATGGGTGGAAGTAATTCCTGAAAGCGATAAAGATATTTTTGGACAGTTTGTGAGCAAGGCGGGTTCGTTGGTGGGAACTAATTTCCTGATTGATGGTGGACAGTATCTCAGCGACAATCCTACATCGCTTGCTTTCGATGGAACAAGATACTTGTTGGCCTTCCATGAAGCGCCGGATACCAATAGCAATTGGACCCTGATGGGACGCTTCATTACTACTTCGGGCACGATACAGGAAACGATCATTATCTGTGATTCCCTGAAAGCGCCCCAGATTCCTTCTGTCGCATTCGATCACAGCAATTACCTGATAACCTGGATGCAAGGTTCCAACGGGTCCCTGATGGCAAGGTTCTTTTCGACATCCGGCACTCCGATTGATACACCGTTCGTGGTCTTCGCTCCGCTAGGCAACAAGATTCCATTCGGTGGAGTCGGATTTGGCGGCGGACTATATTTGATCGTGGCAACAAGAGTTGACTCTAACTTCACTAACGGTGATGTCTATGGGAGATTCCTGCAACCGGTAACAGGGGTTGCAGATGAAGACAAGCTGATGCCTGCCTCTTGTGAACTGTCCCAAAATTATCCCAACCCATTCAATCCGACGACAACAATCCGATATGCGTTGCCGCAGACTTCCTTCGTCACGCTCACTGTTTACAACACTCTCGGACAGACAGTGTCTTTACTTGTGCACGAACAGAAAGAGGCAGGTATTCACAATGTTGTATTCAACGGTGATGGACTTGCGTCGTCGGTTTATTTCTATCGTCTGCAAGCCGGCGAATATGTGGCGACGAAGAAGTTGATTCTGCTTCGTTAAGCACATTTCCGACGAACGTCACTAATGCCCCAGCCATCACCGGTTGGGGCTTTTGTTTTTCTTGGCGTGGACGAAACCGCAAACGGTTTACCAGAATTGGAAGACCATTCCAAAGGAGACGGAGAAAAATCTAACGCCATTCTTCTCTGCTTGCACTGACACACCTTGTTTTGTATCTTGGGTGTGCCTTCCAATCAATCAAAATGTGGCGAGATTGATATGGGGCTGTAGCTCAGCTGGGAGAGCGCCTCGTTCGCAACGAGGAGGTCGTCGGTTCGATCCCGATCAGCTCCACAAAAGAAGGTCGTCGGTTCTCCGCCTGCGTCCCGACAAATAGCGTGGGGACTTCGGCGGACAGGGATCCCGATCAGCTCCACAAATGAAGGTCGTCGGTTCTCCGCCTGCGTCCCGACAAACAACGTGGGGACTTCGGCGGACAGGGATCCCGATCAGCTCCACAAAAGAAGGTCGTCGGTTCTCCGCCTGCGTCCCGACAAATAACGTGGGGACTTCGGCGGACAGGGATCCCGATCAGCTCCACTCTTGAAAGAACGAATGAAACGGAGTAGAGAAGAATCGGCGAAACGGAGAGACACCGATTCACCGTTTCGCCACCCACTCTCCGATTCATTCGAATGTGAAGAAGTTCAGCTTTATGCAAAGTTGAGGTCAAGTCCTGCGCAACCGTAAGTAGCTTAACCCCGCCAGATCCGGAAGGAAGCAACGGTCGGTTACCAAAAGTGTGACGCAGGGAAGCTTGACCTCATTTTTTTTCAATTCTGAGGCTCGCTTCGCAGAGCCGAAGAATCTAGATTCTTCACTTCGCTTCGCTCCCTGCCAGCCATCGTAGCGCAAGTGAAGCGGACCGGCGTTCAGAGTGTGAAACCTCGGGTTTGGTAGACCCAGCAATCCGCATTGCATACCCTTCGCGTAAATCGCTCAGGTTGAGAAGGTTGCAAGCTGCCCATTTTTTGTGTAGCTTATGTGTGAGCATTTCAGGATTTTATTGAAGTGAATCAATCTTAAAGGCAGTGTGAGGTCCCCGTCTCACACTCGGTTCATCAGACGGTAAACGATGAAGGTAGGTTTTTATATTACGAATGTCTCCTCTTGCGAACCCTGCGCGCAAGAGCGCGCCTGCGTCGTTCCGGTAATCCGCTCGAATAATCAATCGTTTTGTTCAGAAGTACGGGAACGAGCAGTCCAGTATGAAAAAAGAAATAATCATCAATGCAGCCGACAATGAAACACGTATTGCCATCACGGAAGAGGGTCGGCTAGCTGAGCTGTTTGTAGAAACAGCGAACAAAGAGAAGATGGTCGGCGACATTTATGTAGGTAAGGTCGCCAAAGTAATGCCCGGTATCAAAGCTGCATTCATCGATCTGGGTTTGAAGCAAGACGGGTTTCTCCATTTTTCCGACATCGGGAACCGCTTCGAGGAATACACCGCAATGCTCGGTGACGACGAAGAGGATGATGATGTAGAAAAGGTGACAGAGCCTGGAGCCGCAACTTCTGCCGGCGAAGAACAACACTCCGCACAATCTCGCGTCGAGAATCAGGGCGCAAGCCAACGACGTCCCCGCGAGACCTCTCGACCTCCCCGAAGAGAAATCAATCTTACCAAAGGTCAGGACATTATCGTCCAGATCATCAAGGAACCTGTCGGCAAAAAAGGCGTGCGCGTCACGTCTGAGGTGTCGCTTGCCGGAAGATTTCTTGTGCTGCTCCCGTTCGATGGAAAGATCGGGATTTCGAAGAAGATCACTAGCTTCAAAGAGAAGAGGCGGCTGCGCAAGATTTGCCAGAGCATGCTGCCCGAAGGCTTCGGCGCAATCATCCGAACGGTCGCCGAAGGACAGGAAGACGAGGCGTTCAGGAAAGACCTGGAAGACCTGATTGCCAAGTGGCGCGACATCGAAGCGACGGTGAAGAGCGAGACGGCGCCCGCGCTGCTGTACAAGGATCTGGCGACGACATCGGGCGTGATACGCGATCTGTTTTCGAATGACGTTTCGCGCGTCGTAATCGATTCGAAGAAGCTCTTCAAAGAGATCAGCGCGTACATCAAGTACAACTCGCCCGATATGCTGGAGAAGATCGAGCTGCATCGCGAACGGCAGCCGATTTTTGATACGTACGGCGTCGAGAAGGAAATCGAGACGACGCTGAGCAGGAAAGTGTGGCTGAAGAGCGGCGGCTACATTATCATCGAGCCGACCGAAGCAATGATGGTCATCGATGTGAACAGCGGACGGTATGCGGCGAAGAAGGAACAAGAACAGAACTCACTCCGTACCGATCTTGAAGCGGCGCGGGAAATTTGCCGGCAGTTGCGTCTGCGTGATATTGGCGGCATTATCGTGATCGATTTCATCGACCTCGATGATGAGAAGAACAAGCGCAAAGTTTGGGAGGAGTTGAAGAAGGAATTCCGGAAGGATCGGGCAAAAGTCACCGTTCTTCCGATGACGGAGTTCGGACTCGTGCAAATCACGCGCCAGCGCATACGGCAAAGCATTCTGCACAGCTTTACGGAAGCGTGCCCTGCGTGCGGCGGCTCAGGCGTTGTGCAGTCGCGAACCACAACGCTCAACCAGCTTGAGCGATGGCTGCGGCGGTTCAGCGGCGAGGCAAAGGAGTTCAAGATTGTCATGCGAGTCAATCCTTCGGTCGCCTCTATGTTGCGCGAAGGCCGTATCAGCCGGCTGACGAAACTCATGTTCCGATTCCGGTTGCACATCAAGCTGGAAACTGATCCGGCAATTCAGCCGGGAGATTTTCATTTCATTTCGGTGAAGCAGGAGAAGGACATTACAGAGCAGTTCAAATAATTGGCTCTGATGAATTTCACGGTTGAATACGTCGAGACGAATGATGGTAAGAAGCCGTTTGAGGAGTTTGTGCTGAGTCTGTCGATTGACAATCGAGCGCGGCTCTTTGAAACAGTAAACCACTTTGTCGGACTCAGAAACCAGGGGCTTCACGTAAAGGAAAATCTCTCGAAACATCTCGAGGACGGAATCTTTGAATTGCGGACGTCCTTTTCTGATCGAATCGGTCGCACACTTTACTTCTACGAGCAAGGCGCTCGAATTGTCCTCACACATGGTTTCATTAAGAAAACCCAAAAGACGCCGCGTCAGGAGATCGAGAAGGCAAAAGAACTCAGGAGACTTCACAAACAGCGGACGAAGAAATGACGAACTTCGAAAGGCTCTTTGAAGAGCAAATGAAGGATTCGCACTTTGCGAAAGCGTATCATGAAGCGAGAGTTGAACGAGTGATCATTGAGCTGTTGGAATCGCTCAAAGAACGTATTGCCCGCGATGAGCCGAAGGAATCTCTCTTGCAAATGATTGACTCTTTTCAGAATCGCCTTCACACAACTGGATAGCCACGTGGACATCATTACTAACACAATCCATAACTGAAGACACATGTCACTCAAACGTACGGCTTTTTACGACATGCACGTTGCTCTGAACGCTAAGATCGTCGAGTTTGCCGGCTTCGAAATGCCAATTCAATACAGCGGCATCATCGACGAACACAAACGCGTCCGCGAAACAGTGGGCGTGTTCGACGTCTCGCATATGGGGGAAGTGGGCGTCCGCGGAAAAGATGCGCTTGCATTCTTACAGAAGATCACGGTGAACGACGTTGCGAAACTCTCACGCGGCCGCGTGCAATACTCGGCGATGTGCTATGAGGATGGCGGTATCGTTGACGATCTGCTTGTGTATTGCCTCGGCGAAAATCACTACATGCTGGTAATTAACGCGTCAAACATCGACAAAGATTTTGCGTGGATGCAGAAGAATTGTCTCGGCGACGTTACGCTGAAGAATCAGAGCGACGAGATCTCATTGCTTGCCATTCAGGGGCAGAAATCGCTAGCGACGCTTCAGCAACTCACGGACGTCGATCTGTCGAAGATCGAATACTATCACTTTGTTGAAGGCAAACTCGCCGGCGTTGACATGATCATCTCGCGCACGGGCTACACGGGCGAGCTGGGATTCGAGATTTACTTTGCTCCCGATGTCGCGACCGGCACGAAAATCTGGAACGCCGTGATGGAGGCGGGAAAGAAGTTCGACATCGGCCCGATCGGACTCGGCGCCCGCGACACGCTGCGGCTGGAGATGGGATTCTGCCTCTACGGCAACGACATCGATCAGACCACGCATCCGCTTGAAGCGGGCCTGGGCTGGATTACGAAGCTCGACAAGGGCGAGTTCAACGGTAAGAGCGTGATGACGAACGCCAAAGCCGAAGGATTGAAGCGCAAGCTCGTTGGCTTCACGCTGGCAGAGAAAGCATTCCCGCGTCACGGCTACGCGATTCACAGCAACGGAAACAAGATCGGTGATGTTACATCAGGCACCTTCTCGCCGATTCTCGACCAAGGAATCGGGATGGGGTACGTACCGCTGAACATGTCGAAGCCGGGAACGGAGATCGCCGTGATGATACGAAACAAAGAAACTCCGGCGACCGTAACCGCGTTGCCGTTCATCAAGCATTAGTCACAACAGTCCACGGCGCGGTTGCACTTCGAAACAGATTTTTAGGGGAACGATGCGGGTTGAACTGTTCTTTACGCCTCACCATATTGACGAGTTGTACTTGCGCGAGAAAACCGTCGTCGTGATCGACGTGTTGCGAGCAAGCACAACGATCGCGCGGGCGCTCTCCAACGGCGCGAAGGAAATCATCCCGGTCACGACGGTCGAGTCGGCGATGAAGATCGTCGGCAATCTCTCGGGCGATGTGACGCTTCTTGGCGGCGAACGCAACGGCAAGATGATCGAAGGATTCCATCTCGGCAACTCTCCGCTCGAGTACACGGAAGATCGGGTCAAAGGCAAGTCCATCGTGTTCAGCTCGACGAACGGTTCGCAAGCACTCGCGAAAGCGCGACACGCAAAAGAGTTGGTCGTGTGTGGTTTTGTGAATATGAGCGCGGTGGCGGAGTTTCTGCTGGCAACGGGGAGTGATGTCACGATTCTGTGTTCAGGTAGAGCGGGGAATTTTTCAATCGAAGATACTGTGTGTGCGGGCATGCTTATCACCAAACTCTCTGAAGCGTCAGGCAAAGTAATTGAGTGCGGCGACGCGGGGAGCGCGGCGATGACGCTGTACAAGAATGCTGCGAAGTCAATCGTGAAGATGCTTGCACGGTCACAACACGGCCAGTACCTGAAGGAGATTGGATTTGTCGATGACCTGCGTGTCTGTGCTGAGGTGGACAGCGTGCCTGTGCTGCCGCAATTGGTCGGCAATGTTGTGAAGTTGAAGACCGCAGAGAAAGTTTCCGTCGTTTCGTAACCTGAAGGATCAGCGGCTTTCGGAGGAGGTCATGGGAAAAAATCTTCGAGCACAGGATGAGCTGAATAAGGCTCGCAGCGCCGGCAAGGCGAAGTCCTCCAGGGGAAACTCGACCCGCAAAAGTTCGATCGTCGCGCTGCTCCTCATGGCGTTTGCCATTCTCATTTTTCTCGCGCTGGTTTCGTATGATGCGAATGACGAAGCCAACGCCGATCTTCGCATCACCGACATCTACAAAGTCTTCACTGCCGATCCTGTTATTCGGGCGAAAGCCGATACGGCGCACAACTGGCTCGGACTCGTCGGCTCGATGATCTCCGAGTTTCTCATCAAATCCACAATCGGCTACAGCATCTTCTCGCTGCCGTTTCTGTTGATGATGTTCGGGTGGACGATTCTTCGCCGCCACGAATATCGTCGCTTGTTCGTCATCACCAACTACACGCTCGTCTTCGCCCTCCTGTTTGCGGTAGTATTCGGAATGATTCGCGTGATCACGAACGGCGCATGGCTCGGCATGGAGTGGAGCGGCGTCGTCGGCGATTTTCTCTCGTTGATTCTCGCGCAGCTTCTCGGACGCACCGGCGGATCGATTTTGCTGTTCACGCTTCTGTTCACGGCGATCGTCATGGCGGTGGATCTTGATCTTCACGAGCTGGCGGATCGCGCAAAAGCATTATACCTCCAGTTCATGGATTGGCTCGAACGAAAGCGTGTTGAACATCGCGAAGCCGCGGCAGAGAAGGCCGCCATCGCCATCAACAAATATGATGAAGAGGGGGAGTCCGAAGAAGAACTGCCTCCGCCGTTGCTCAAGCGATCGCCAGTCAAGATTGCCAAACCGCCGCTTGAGGAGCCTGCTCCACCGCTAGCGAAGCAGGCCGAGTCAGTCAAGAACGCCTCGTTGGATGACCAAGCGGACCCCGATGAGATTCCTCCGATCAGCTCCATCAACGAAAAGGAAATCAGACTCGAGATCGAGAAGAAGGCGCAAGAAGCTGAAGTGAACTTCGACGAGCGGAAGCACGAGAACACTGTTGAAGAGATCGATTACGTGTTTCCTTCCGTCGAGCTTCTCGATGCGCCACGGGCGAGCGCCGAGGATGTTGACGACGAAGAGTTGCGCGCAAACGCCGATCTGTTGCGCGAGACATTGGCGCAGTTCGATGTCCAACTGGAAAACATCTCAGTCACGCCAGGCCCGGTGGTGACGTTGTACGAGCTTGTGCCCGCGACCGGCGTGAAGATCAGCCGTATCGTCAGTCTCGAAAACGACATCGCGCTGAAGCTTGCCGCGAAAGGCATTCGCATCATGGCGCCGATTCCCGGAAAGTCGGCGGTGGGCGTTGAGATTCCGAATCACAAGCCTTCGCTCGTGACCATTCGCAGCGTCATCAACTCATCAAAGTTCCGGGACACGAACGCAAAGCTACCGCTGGCGATGGGCAAAACAATCTCGGGAGAAGTGTTTACGGATGACTTGACGAAGATGCCGCATCTGCTCATTGCCGGATCAACCGGATCGGGCAAAAGTGTCGGCATCAACACGATTCTCGTGAGCCTACTGTTCAGATTGCATCCTTCCGATCTCAAGCTCGTGATCTTCGATCCGAAGAAGATCGAGCTGACGCAGTATGCACGACTGAAGAAGCATTTCCTCGCCATCTCGCCCGATGTGAACGAAGAGATCGTCACGAATCCGAAGAACGCTGTGCTTGTTCTCAAGGGAGTGGAATTCGAGATGGAGAAACGATACGATCGACTTGCGGCTGCAGGCGTTCGGAATATCGCCGACTATAATGAGAAGTTCAAAGCCGGCAAGCTGAAGGATACGGAAACGGTTACGCATCAGCGCATTCCCTATCTCATTGTTGTGATTGACGAGCTTGCCGATTTGATGATCACTGCTGCACGCGAAGTCGAGGAGCCGATTGCGCGACTGGCGCAGCTCGCTCGCGCGGTGGGCATTCACCTCATTGTCGCGACACAGCGTCCGTCGGTCGATGTCATTACCGGCGTCATCAAAGCAAATTTCCCGGCGCGCATTGCGTATCAGGTTGCATCGAAAACCGACTCACGCACAATTCTCGATATGAACGGCGCCGAACAATTGCTCGGCAACGGCGACATGCTCTATCTGCCGAGCGGCAGCCCGAAACCAATCCGTCTGCAGAATGCGTTTATCTCGACGGATGAAGTCGAATCGTTGATGAACCATATTGCGAAGCAGCAGGGATTTTCGAAGCCGCATTACCTGCCGTCAATGGTTGAGAAGAGAAAGAACACCGACGCCGGCGGCGACGGCTCCCGCGATGAGTTGTTCGGAGAAGCTGCGCGCATCATCGTGCGTCATCAACAGGGTTCCGTGTCGCTGCTGCAGCGGCGACTGAAGGTTGGGTACTCCCGCGCTGCGCGGCTTGTGGATGAACTCGAAGCGGCCGGTGTTGTCGGGCCATTCGACGGCAGCAAGGCGCGTGAGGTGCTGGTGGAATCAGAAGCAGAGTTGGAGGCAATACTGTGACACTCAGCCCTGAGCGATTTTCGCGAAGGGCTGGAGTTGTGGATTGGTGGTAAAGATTGTCGGTTCGAGATTTGAAAATTGGTTTGTAATTGGATTGATAGGAAAACAGGAAATGCGCTTGCGGAAAATTATCGTGGTTCGACAAATCATTGAGGTTCTCGTTCTCGGAGTTGCCTTCTTCGGATCGGGGATGGCTCAGCCTGCTCAGGACATTCTCGAGAAGATGAAGCAGAAGTACGACACGATCAAAGACGCCGAACTGAAATTTACGCAGCGAACAAAATTTGAAATGTCGGGAAACGAACAAAGCGTTTCCGGTACGCTGCTCATCAAGAAGGGAAATAAGTATCGCGTTGAACTGGAAAACTCCACCGTCGTGACTGATGGCGTCACCGTGTGGTCCTACTCCGTTCCCAACAAGCAGGTCGTTATCGACAAGTTCAAGCTCGAGGAGAAAGCGTTGACGCCATTGCGGATCATAACCGCAGCGCCGAAAGATTACTACGCTACCGTACTCAAGGCCGAGAAGATCGGGAAAACAGAAACTCAACTGCTGAAACTCGTCCCAAAAGATTCCGAGTCCATGATTCGCACAATGAAAATCTGGATTGACGAATCGACCTGGCTGATGAAGAAGGTGGAGATTGTTGATGTGAACGGGAATGAGACTGTGTACACAGTGCTGAGTGTGAACGTCAATCCCGGACTCGCCGACTCACGGTTTGCCTATCAGATTCCCAAAGGAGTTGAAGCGGTTGACCTGCGCTGATCGCATGAACCCACGCATCGAATCACAGCCAGCCCAATGACTCCGCGGGCGAAAACATATCTCCGGTATCTCATCAGTCTTGGACTAGCAGGCGTTTTTCTCTACCTTGCGTTCCGCGGCACCGACATTGCACACATCTTTGCGCTCGTGAAGGGTGCAAACTACTTCTGGATACTCCTGATGTTCGGCTTGCTGCTGATGAGTCACGCAGTGCGGGCGTGGCGTTGGCGGTATCTGTTGGAGCCGATCAAACGCAACATCGGATTTCGGAATCTTTTTTCGAGCGTGATGGTTGGCTATATGGTAAACAATGTGGTACCGCG
>JACRFA010000195.1 GCA_016218065.1 Ignavibacteriota bacterium
CGTTGGCGGTGTAGTGTAACTGGCGTTTGTCGCACCAGTAACATTGCTACTGTTCTTCTGCCATTGATATGACAGAGGAGTGCTGCCCGATGCTGTTACATTGAACGTGGCCGTTTGACCCGTTGAGGCTGTCTGGTTTGACGGATGCTGCGTGATTGATGGAGGACTAGTGACTGTAAATGTTTTGTAACCAGACCTTCCGCCCCCCGGCCCTGCATTCGTAACAGAAAAACTACGGTCCCCTATGGTTGCAGAGCTGGATATTACGAGGCCAGCTGTTAGTTGTGTCGAGCTATTTACCGTTACGGGGTTAACACTAATTCCACTAACGGGATCTACTTGCGTAACTCCAGAAATAAATCCGGTTCCTGTGAAAGTCACATTGAGGCCAAATCCTCTCTCGCCAGAGTTCGGAAAAATGCCTGTAAGTGTCGGAAGTGGATTGTTCACTGTAAAGGGTCTAGTGCTCGAAGTACCTCCCCCGGGTCCAGCATTCGTTACCGAGAAGTTCCTATCTCCAGTGGCGGCAGAAGACGCAATAGTGAGATTCGCCGTTAGCTGTGTCGAACTGTTTACTGTCGTCGAATTCACTGTAATCCCAGTCCCGACATTCACGCTGGATACAACGTCGAGGAAGTTTGATCCCGTGAACACCACATTCAGTGTTTGGAGTCTGTTTCCGCCTGTCGGCAAGATGCTTGTGAGTATTGGGCTGGGGTTATTTGCGGTGCCTGTTAGTGACACTGCAATAGGGCTCGATGTATTCGACGCATTATGTGGAATGTTGAGTGTTGCTGACTTGGAACCACCTGATATAGGGCTAAACCGAACTGTGAAGGTTCGAGATTGACCTGGTGGAACGTAGAGGTTGCTTCCACCAACGAGGCTAAACTCACTGGCGTTGGTCCCCAAAATTGTGGCAGTACCTGCCTGCAGGTTTAGACCGTTCGATGATGTACTCGTGTTGCTAACGGTGAGTTGTAGGTCAACCGTTCCACCAACAGTCCTACTGCCAAAAGCAATGGGGCTGGGTGAGACTGATATTCTTGGGCTCGGGCCTGTGCTTGGGCCGCTTGTATTCAACCAGTAAGCGAGATTATTGCTGTTGAAAGATTGATCAAAAGCTCCCCATACATTTTGGTAAGCAGTAATAGCACATTCATTGGTTGAGTTACCACAGGTTCCGAAAAGTTGACCCACAATTTGGGAGTTGGCGTTAGTGAGCACCCCTCCCGAGCTTCCATTTTGAGTTGGGCCTTGAACAACATCCGTAAAGTGAAATTTCGATAGAGATACACATAACGAAATTAAAGGCTGGTTCTTTGTAACCCTAGAGTATTTTTGTGAGTATTCCAAAGGATGATGAACAGAATGTAATGTTGTGCCATTAGAGACAAGTGATGTAGTCCATCCCAAGTAAAGCCTGGACCCGCCAGGATTTTGCTGTAACAATGCGAGCGTGAAGTCTGTCACGCTGTTCGTGGCAATCAAGGTCGCCCCCAAGGCTTGAGGCAAACCAGAAAGGGAAGGAACGCTCCCATCACAAGTGGACGTTCTGTAATCAAAGTACGCATTGACAGTAGCAGCAACTGCGGCGGCAGAAAAACAGTGGTTTGCTGTCAAAAAAAATGGTTGGAAGTCAACAGATCTTACATCATTTACGAGTCCACCGGAACAGGCATAAACGTGACCACCATCCATAAAGTTGTAATACGCAACCGCCCTCTTCAGATTCGTGATTCCCGAAAACCCATTTGCATACGCACAACTGACATCCTCAAAACATCCTGGCCCGTGAGGTGCTGCCTTCGGAGCATAGGACTCATTTTGAATATGAGCGATTTCGGGAATGACCAGGCTTAGCACTCCTATTGAATCCATGGCGAACTTGGGTATCTGCACCTCAATGTACACATCGTGTGAGAAGATCGTGTTTGTCCAGAACCCATCGGGCGTGACCTGAGCAGACATATAAGGGCCATAAGTCTCACCCCGACCGTTGTAAACATAAATCAAACATCCTGCAGGGAGATAGCCAATTAAATGCACCCTTACTGCATTTGCCTCAGTTGATTGGATGTGTGTGGTCCAAACGGCCGTGCTATCCGAGGATAGCAACAGATTTCCGCCGCCGATGGTGTACCCGCTGTTGTTCAGGAACCGAGATTCCATATTGCCGATCCCCACAGGTTCAAAGATCTTCCGAACAACTCCGATAATAGGTGGGTCTACTTTTTGATTAATCTTTCCCCGTTCGATTTGAGAAAGAGCCGGTAGGATGTGATTTTCATTGAATGTCAATTTGCCAACAAGTCGATAGACATTCTGCTGCCTGGCCGATTCATCTTGGATGGGGTTATTAGCCGTCTCGGGAAACGCCTCAAAGACTGTCTGTGAATATGTTATCGAAGACTGCATTAGCACGATTGTGATCAAACAGCTCAAACCCAAAATCAAAGGTCGGGTCGAAATGCCCTTAGGCAGATTCATGGTGGCTCCTTGTGTTCGCAGGTAGCTATAATTATCAGCTTGAATTTGAAATTGAACGGGTTGGAAGAACAGATTTGTGAACGGCTACAATCTATTCTCGTTGCAGTCATCCTCATCTGCTGAAAACTTCTCAAAACAATTCCGCCCTACTTCTCAGTAAGGCGGGCAGGGTGAGAATCCCGACAACATCTTGGATATTCCACCGACTTCTGACATCTTTTGACTCATTGACTCTCATCGCGCCGAATGCTACCTTTGTGAGGAAACTTGGAGAAAACAATGTCAGTAGTTGAACAAGAACAACTGCTCTCGCGCATAACGACGAACCCGGATATCATTGTGGGAAAGCCAACGGTTCGTGGGATGCGAATCACCGTGGAGCAGATCGTAAACGCGGTGGCAGCCGGAGTTACAACAGCGGAACTCTTGGAGGATTACCCGGAACTTGAAGAGCCGGACATTCGCGCCTGCCTGTTCTATGCCGCCCGATCAGTTTCAGCGGAACGGGTTTACAGAATAGCAGAGTGACGAATGGCGTCGCCAAAATTTCTGTTTGAGGTTGGCGTTGGAAAAAAGGGGGAGGAAGCTGTTGCAGAGCTTGGCTTTGACGTAAAAAGCCTGCGGGCGATTGATGTGAGGCTTCCCGATTACACCATCCTTGAGATCGCAAGGGACGAAGAACGTGTAGTGGTCACGATGGATAAGGACTTTGGTGAGTTAGTCTACCGCAGCGGCGGGAGCCACAGGGGGGTATTGTTGCTGCGAATGGAAGACGCTAATGGAGAGACTAAAGCTCAGGCACTCCGTTCCATTGTTCTCGCCCACGCAAGCGAATTGGTCGGGCACTTCTGCGTCTACCAAAATGGGGTCTTGAGAATTCGATAAGGTTTCCTCACAGATCAATGCTCGACCAACGTTCAATTGACAATTGGTCATTGACCGTTGACCATTGACAATTGGTTTCTGGGAGTGATTCGCACCACTTCCCTCCTCCACTCCTTTCCATCCCAGTACCGAACCCCGTCTTTCAGATTCTTGAGATACGCGGCATCGACTCTTCCTTTCACCTTGCCTTGCTCGACAAGCTGCGTGTGAAGGCGATCCGTTTCGTTGTTTGACTTTACTTCGCGCATACTCATGTCGCGGTGCAGGATATAATCGAATGCAATCAGAATCGGAGAGTCCGCCAGCCTTGATTTTGATGTGAAATGCAGAGCATCAGACTCAATGTGCCTCATTGAGACTATGCTTGGATTCGTTTTCAACGCAGTATCCATGTCCGAATGGGGGAATCCGACATAATACAATTCCGCTGTCGAGGGCGGCATGACAAATCCGGGCGCAGTGGTGCTGCGCGTTTCCCCGACAACTTTCGTCGGGTCAAGAACCGCGAGCGCAGCAAACTCATGATGAGTCGTATCGTCCACATCGTTGATTCCAACAAGGACAATCTCGGTCTTCCCATCATTCTCTAAGTCGAGAGCGTACATTCCATATATCTGACCGAAATGCCAATACTTGCCGATGATGTTCGCGTTTGCATCCAAACGCAGTATCACGTTGGGCGACCGGTGGAAACTATTTCCCGAAATCCAAATCTCCTTCTTGCCGCTCATCGCGCCATCGCGCACGAGAATTGGTCCGAGACCAATGCGAGGCGAGTATTCTCTTTGCAAATACTGGAAAGACTCGCTAAACTCCCGCTCGAATTTCAGGTTTTTCCACGCGTCATATATGCTGAGCGTGAGTCGATCTGAGTGCTCCGCACCAATTGGGAGTGTAGTAAGTACTTCGTTGTAACCGTCGCCGTCCAGGTCTGCGACCGCCGTTTGCGGCGTAGTTCCGGCTTCATAATCGATGAGCGCCTGGGTAACAAACGCGCTTGGCAGTTCCCACAACTTGCGGTGGTTTGATGTTCTGATTTCAATTGCCCGGCTTGAGGGATTGTAGAGATGGTAGGAAGGATTGCTTTCCTCGTCTCTTCGAACGAATCGCGCATTGATGCTCACCGGGTACTTCCGCCACTCCTTTCCATCCCAATAACGAACTCCGTTTTTCAAATTCTCACGATACGCGGCGTCGAGTTTTCCGGAGAGTTTCCCCTCATTCACCAATAACCGATGAACTGCGTCAGTCCCATTGGCGGATTTGACTTCGACCACGCGGAGATCGCGCGAGAAAATGTATTCAAAACTCACCGGCAGGTTCTCATATACGGCTCCCTCAACCCAACATGAAAAGAGCCTTGCTCCGACGTTGGTGATTCCTTTCACGGTTTCATGAACGTCAAGAGTGACACTGATGGATGAAACCGGCAAACCAACATAAGACAACTCAGCCTGCGACTCGGGCATCGCGAATCCTGGCGTTGTGCTCGACATTCCACGCCCAACTATTTTCGAGGGATCGAGAATTGCAAACGCCGGGAATTCTCCTCTTACGGAATCGAGAGCTTCGTTCTGCCCAGAAAAAACAAGCTCCGGTTTGCCATCGTCATTGAGGTCAACGAGTCTCATTCCGGCAATCATCCCGAAATGCCAATACTCTCCCACGATTTCCAGCTTGCGGTTGAGGCGAGTGATCACGCCAGGCGACCGACCGCCGCCCCATGCAACTATGAGCGAAGGATTGGTTCGATTTGAGCTATCGATAACGAACAAAGTCGCGCTCCAGCGATCGGAATATGTTCGTTGAAGGTAGTGAATCTCGCCGGCGAATGAATACTTTTGTTTTATGTTGCCACTTGCATCAAAGACTCTGAAGGGATGATCCATTCTACTTTGGTCTTCAGGGATGGCTCTGGTTGACAAAACATCATTCTTACCATCACCATCAAGATCGTACACCGCGATCTCTTGACGCAATCCCAGCGCGTAGTCGCCTTTGATTCGCTCCACACTTTCAGAAGGAAAGCTCCAGAGCTTCTCATATTTCCGATTAAGAATCTCAATTCTCTTTTCAGGAACATTGTAATTGATGAGATGAGGGTTATTATCCTCCTTGAAGAACGTGGTGGTCGTACTAAACAACATCGCCAATCCCGCCAGTGCAGCAAACGTTCCTCCGCCGCTCATCACCGGATGTCGACGCACGAAGTACTGGAAGCGCTGGAGACGCGTCACGGGACGCAGAGGAACCGCCGGCAAGTCGGGCTCGCGCGGCTTGGGGACGCGCCGTTGAATTTCCATGAGTGCTTGGCTCTGCGATTCCGCCGCCGTCGGGTATTCTGCAAGCTCAGCATTCACTTCTTTGTAGAACGCGGACATGCGCTCGACGGTCTCGCGGCAACCGAAGCATTGCACGAGGTGGCTTTCAATCCCCTGTCTTCGTTCGGCTACCTTTGCCGACCCAAGAACGTAGAGCTCAAGCGTATGTTCGTCGATGTGGTTCATCATATTCTACTCTTGTGGCAAAGAACAGTATTTGCCGAAAATCATCCCTCCCTAGTCTTTAAGATCCTTTTCTATGCATTCGTACACAAATCGCGTCACGTACTCCAATTTCGCTTTGTGTGTCGCGCGGTATTCCCTTTCCGTAAGCTCCGGCAAACGCTTGCCGAGCAGCGAAAATAGCGATGTGCCCTCTCCGTCTTGCTCAACAACTCTTGCGATGAGAAATTCTTCCACCGTCATCAGATAGTGCGTGAGCACGGCATCTGAGAGCTTCCCCTTCTGAACGTATGACATGGTAAACTTCGTTCGAGCAGTGTTGCACGCGCTGCGAATCGTTTGCAGTGCATCTCCTTCATCAATCGCCCTCATGAACCCATCCGAAGAATCGCCTGCGGGCAATTGTTTTCCCGTGACACTCTTTATGACGGACGCGAGCACGAACAACGGAAACATTCGGCTGCGGTCTGTTTGCCGGCGAACGACGAGCGAGAGTTTTGCCAGCAGCTGGGGGATGTTCGTAACGTCGAGTATGTGTTCGAAGCAGAGTTGCTCGATTTCATCTGCACTGAACTTCGGATTTTCTTCAAGCGGATCGCAATCAACCGGACACAAAAACACTTCACCGAATCTCTCGATCTCGGTGAAATGCTTCATCGCGCGGAGCGAGATTTTGATATTGCGTACGATGCGCGCAAGAACTGTATCGCTTTCGCCCACCATCGCGAAGAGCCGGTTGTTCACTTTGGAGAAGATGAGGCGACGCAGGTAGGCCACGAGTTCCACGTTGTCGGCTGTGCGGACTTCATAGCCGGCGAAATATGTGTGCAACTCAATGAGGCGGCCGTTCTCGTCTTTCCGAAACAGCTCTGCGAGGCAATCATAGGCGAGGTCGGAGCGGCTCATGTCATGAAATTCCATGAGATGCCACGCGGCGCGCCTGGATCGGAGATAGGATTCGGCGAACGTATGTGAAACCGCGATCAACGAGTTCAACTGGCGAGACGATGCTGTCCCTTCGATGACGGCGAGGATCGTTTCCCTTAGTTGCAGCTCGTCATTTGTGTTCTCAGGCAAGTATTCGGGCATAGAACCGGGTGAGAAGAGTATGACGTGCACATGTAGAATAGGAAGAGAATGGGAGAGAATCAACCAGAAGTAAGTAGAGATTCCCCATCGGAAACTGCATAAACATTGTCATTCTGAGCCTCGCATCTCAGAGGCGCCGTGCCTGCCGGCAGGCAGGAAGAATCCACGAACCCGTTCTGGATTCTCCCAAAGGGATGCCTGCGAAGCGGCATTCACTTCGCTTCGCTGAGTTTACCCTGAGCGAAGTCGAAGGGTTCAGAATGATAAATGGGAGCGCACGTCATTGCCTTAAATAGCCAAGCTCTCTTTCCGGCGTGGTCATTGAACTCAGAATGACAATCAAAAAACTATCAACATGTTTTCTCGGCGTTTTCGGGAATCTCTATAAAGTAAGACGAAGGACGGAGGGCTAAGGTCGGAGGATCCTTCGCTGCCATTGCGCAACTGTCTGCGCGTCAACTTCCCATGATGTTATCCTCTACTTCACATTCACGTTGTTACAATTTCCTTCCGCCATATTTCGCGTCAATCTCATCCACGATTTGTGCGACGGTGGATTTCCCTTCGGCAATTTTCGTTTGCGCGAACGACTTCACTTCGATTGCTCCCCGCGGGTGTTTGCACGTGCAGTCTTTCAGCTCATCCATCCCGCACTGACCGCATGGGCAGCGGAAGTGAGAGAAAATTTTCTCGGCGTCGGCACGTGTTGCGATCTTGTTGTCATCGGTTTTCTTCGCCGATAAGGTAGAGAAAATCGGTTGGCTTTCCGTCGCGGTCGTCGAGTTGAGCTTTGCCTTGACCACACTCGTCGAATCGTACTTCGCAGCAAACTCCGGTTTCAGCCAGCCATACGTTTTCATAACGGCAGCGATGACTTGGTCGGGCGATTGTCCCGTCTGCAAGTAATTGCGGATGAACTGACGCTCCTCAGCGGCTTTGTCGCACGTGCATGTGTCGAGCGGCTTCTCGCCGCAGGTGCCGCATGAGCAAATGAATTTTGAAGCGACGTCAAGTACCTTCCCCTCCAACGTTGCATCATTGGTCTTTGTCTCGACGAACGGGGGCGGCGGGGCGGGTGGCTGCTCTTTCCGCCACTCCATGATGGCGATGAACCCAATGACTCCGGTAATCAAGACGACTGAGACGGTAGCCGGCGCCCATTTGAATCGCGCAGTCTTATGTTTTCCGTTTGTTCTCTTTGGCGATTGATGCTTCTGATGGTGATGGCGTCGCAGCTCGGCGCCGCACGCGCTGCAATTTTTCTCATTCTCCGGATTCTTGGCGGCGCAGATCGGGCACTTCAATAACCGTGGGGCGGATGATGGCTCCTCGAGATTCGCTCCGCAGTGCGCACAGAACAACGCGCCGCCAGAGTTCTCCGTCTTGCATTCAATACATTTCATAGTCTTCTTCACTCTCAGATTTAGGAACAGAAATATCTGAAATTCTCAGGAGTTGGAATTCTCGGGAGTCAGCGTCAGTTGACCTTCTCCGCCTTCACGCCATACTCAACATATCCGAAAAGAATTTTCACGAGCGCGTGCGTTTCGTCCGCAATCTTGACGACTTGCACTTTGCCGATTTCATGTTTGAGATTGATCGGACCACCGCCGCCGCCACCGTGACCGCCATGTCCACCGTGTCCGCTGCCGCTGCTTGCCGGCGCTTGCTGCAAGCGATACAGCACGAAAACATCCCCGACATTTGGCGCGCTGTCTTTCGAGAACGTGAGGAATGTTTCTTTCGGCAGCCCATCAACAACACGGATGCTGTAGGATGGCGAGCCGCAGCCCACAAGCAGAAGAGGGAATGTGAGCAGAGCAATGAGCATGACCTTCTTCATCGGTTCCTTTTCCTTTCGGATGATTGTAGAAATAATGGTTCAGCAACACGCTTCGCCCTGTTGCTTGGGCGGACACTGTACTGACCCGTAACTGCAGAAGACGCAACAGTCGCCTTGCTTCGGACGCAGCATCTTCTTGCAGTGTTCGCACTCGTAGAAGAATTGACATGCATCTGTCGGCATGGTTTCGGTCTTGCGATGTCCACAGCTTGGGCAGGTGATTGTTGAACGAAGCTCGACCTCCTTGCTATCGCCTTCCATAATCACCTCGCCAGCATAAGCGCCATCATCGCGCCCATCACCACTGCGCCGATGACTACGTATGTCGTCGTGCTGCTCATCCCCATCATGCCGCCCCCCTGCTCATGCGATGACGCTGCGAGCGTTCGCTTTGCTTCTATGACGAATTCCGGGTCGAACTTCCGGTCTCCGATTGCGGCGATGTGAAACATCAGCGTATGCTCACCCGGCTGTGAGGAGCCGTAGGGGATGGAGTACACGCCCGGCGTGCTTTCTCTTACATCTTGGTCAATGTTCACATCGTGGTCGCGTTCCGGTGGACCGCCACTCGTTGCTCCTGAATGATCGTGCGAAGAATTTTGCGTAGCCACGTGCGCGTACTGCGCGTGGAAATAGACTTTTGCCCCGGGCACCGGCTGCAAGGTTCTTGCATCCACTAACCTCAACCTCATGACAACATCCTTGTCTGTTTGCAGCGGCGGGAATGTCGCTACCGCTTTGACATTGTCGAGGATGACTTCTTTTTCCAGTACCGATTCGGTTGCGGCGCTATGCGAAGCACTTGCATGGTCGCCGTGTCCCATCATCCCCATGTGCATGCAGGATGAGAATACGAGGGAAGAAAGCAGAAGAATGAGTGTTTTCATTTTTGTAGCTCCTTAATGAGTTTGTTATTTCAATCCCTCCATATCCAAAGTCTTTCCCTCTTCCACAATCATCTGCAACGGGTGAGAGACTTTGCGGCGCGCCATCAACCACATGACGAGCGTGACCGCAATGGATGTTGCCATCAACACAAGCAACAAGAGTTTCATCGTGCTCAACGCTTCTGTTGCTTCCGCTTCCCGCTCTGCCCAAAAATCATTTGCTCGCTGTTCGAGCGTCGTGAGCATTTGCATGCTTTTCAGAGAGAGCTTATCCAACTTTGACATGACGTCTGCGTGCGACAATGAAAGATGAGCGACTCGCGCTGCATCGTTCTTCTTTCCGGCGTCGGCAAGTCCGGTGAGAGCCGTAACCATGTCTTCGATGACCGACCGAAAGTCGTGTTCCACCACACGGAGTGAATCCAGGACTGCTTGCTCATAGAGATGAGAGTTTATCAGCACGCGCTCTGCCTGCGCAAGTCTCTTCTGGGCGCGTGCGGATTGGTCGAGAGCAGACTGCGTATCGCCGCGATGCAGGCGCTCTGCGGCGAGGAGCTGATCGAGATGCGCTTTTTCAATTTGATGCGTTGCATCCGTTATCAACCAGACGTTTCTGTTTGCCTCTTCCGCGGTTTGCTGGATCGTTTCAAGGCGTCCGTGCAAGATGAGGGCGATGGAAAGAATGCTGAGTACTACCATTGCAAACGTGAGCGTCAGTCGTTTGCTGAAGTGGGCAAAGATGTTGGTGATGAGCTGCTTGAGGCGCGATTCTTCCAACTCATCCAGCCGCGTCGTCATCGGCAGCAATTGCAGCCGCTGCGGATCGTGGTTGCTGACGACAATGTCGTGATCGGGCGGTGAGCCGCCGGTTGAGCCGAGACGATGCACGATGCTTTTCACGGCTCGGACCATTCTCTCTTCGCACAACAGTTCAATGCGAGAGATCTGTGATAACGGTTTGAAATGTTCCGTCACGATGATTTCGCCAATGCCCGCTGCCTGCAGTTCCTCCACAAGCCAGTGGACTCGCATTGTGTTAACGTACGCCGTCACTTTTTTCATTTGGTTCCTCACACATCGCATATTGATGAGATGGGCGTCCGCGCCAACGGTCCCTGTGTACCGT
The DNA here is from genome assembly GCA_016218065.1 of Ignavibacteriota bacterium. Classification (GTDB taxonomy): domain Bacteria; phylum Bacteroidota; class Ignavibacteria; order UBA10030; family UBA6906; genus CAADGV01. Next base: position 10,825 of record JACRFA010000195.1, read on the forward strand.
GACGCCCATCTCTGCGCGCCCCTGCGTCGCTATTGTCACATCGCATATCTTCTGCCGCGGGCGGGTGCCGACCTGCTCGCCTTCGGCGAGGTCTGCAGACCAAAGGGCGCCGGCAGGTTTTCCCACCTCAGCACCCGCCCGAAGTAGGGACACGACTCCGTCGTGTCCTGCTTGCTCAGTGATGCCCGTTATGTCCCAACCCGCCGCCCGTCGTATCGAGCGTTGAAAAATGGAATGCCATTTCATCGCCGCCGAACGATGTGCCGTGACCACCCATGCCTCCGTTCATGCCTTCCATGCGGTCACGCATCATCCGCATCATCTCGCTTCCTATATGCATCATATATTGCATACGCGGCGTCATCATCGAATCGGGTCTGAATGTACACTGCGCATCGGAACTCCAGACGAATCGTCCACGCGTTGCATGCCGTTGCATGATGTGGTTCATGTTCATCGAATCCATCATCGCTGCTGTCATCATACCATGTCCCATTGTATCGCTAACGGGACAGAGTGAATCTGCCATATCGCGTTGACTGATGAGATGGAAACTGCGCTCGACGACCGCTCGATCCACGGGCTTCGCGAACGTGAGCGTTACAGCGGCATCCAGACGGACGTTTGCTTGTCCATCGGCTGGACTTGTTGTGAAGTTTGGCATCGGCAGGGTTTCGGTCATTGGTGATGAGGAATCTTTCGTACATCCTGCAAGAGCGATTGCCGCGAGCGTGAGTACTGCTATGAATGTGATTTTCATGTTATTCTCCTTGTTGAGAGTTGTGGTTGGATTTTCTGAGTAACTGTGTCCTCAGTGGCTTTGTCATATTTGCGAGCGTGCCCCTGCTATCGTGCAGAAACAGTTTCGGGTCTCTGTCAAACAGCCTCTTGCAGCCGGGGGCGCAGAAGAAATAGGTTGCACCGTTAAACGTGCTGATAGCTGCCGCGGAGCGCTCTTCGATGTTCATTCCGCACACGGGGTCTTTCACCATGGTTGTTCTTCTCCTCTTCTTCGATAGTGAATTTGAATACTTGAGGTGCGAAGTCTTCATCACACGACACCCCTGCAACAACGTACTCCACGCTGTCGCCTTCAAGGAAGGGACCCAAGTGAGCAAGCCATAAATTTTGGCAGAGCGAGAGGTCGTGCACTTCCTCTGAAGGAATTCCTTTGGGACAGAATGCCGGAACGCTCCCACTCTCCATCTTTCCGTTCCTGTGCGTGACCTTCCAATCCACCATCACGTGATGCCACAGTCCGATAGGATAGGAAGCAACCCACACTTCTACACGCTCTCCTTCGAGCACTCGGTGCGGGAGCCGCGGCGCGTCTTCTGTGTTATGCCAGAGTCTCATAGTTGAACTCTCCTTCACTAGGGAATGCAAACTCATTTTAGGAGGACCATCCGTTTCACTGCCGAGAACGATTCCGCTTGAAGTCGGTAGAAATACACGCCACCGGCAAGCGTCGCGGTTTGTGTGCTTGCACGATCTGCGTTCCACACAACCGTGTGTGCGCCTGCGCCTTGCTCACCATTCACCAGCGTTGCCACTTGTTGCCCGATGAGGTTGTACACCTTCAGCGTTACGAACCCTTGCCAGGGAAGCGTGTAAGTAATCTGCGTGCTGGGATTGAACGGGTTCGGATAATTCTGTCCCAACGCGTATGTCGCCGGACCAACGTCAGTTATGGTGCTGACTGATGTGACGCTGCCAAACCGGAAATCAGCGAAGATGGGAATGTGGTCCGCGGCGTAGTGCAGCGCATTGGCAACACTATCCGGTACAGCGGCGTTGGGCAGACGATTGATGGAATCGTTGTAATGGTTCCCATCATTTCCGTATGCCGTGTACGATGACGGCATCAAGTTGTCGTCAAGCGCGTAGGATGGAAGAATCATATCAAAGCGGTCATCCATGCCGCCCGTTGAGCCGCCGCCGAACGACCGGACGCGAGGCGATTGCGTGTGAATGAAACGAAAGTTGTAGTTGTTCCACACACCGACTGCATTCAACGGATCGCGCACGCGACCGTTGTTGTTCGTTTCATCCGCCAAAAGTTTCTGAAAGGCAGGCTCGTCGCTGCGATAGATGTTGTAATCGCCGACGATGATGAACTGCGAGCCGGCGGGAAGTGCGTTCAGATAGTTTCTGAGCGTCGTCGCTTCGGCAAGGCGCTGCTGTTCGTACGTGGTTCCGCTGCTTGCTTTCAGATGAAGAGAATAGATGCGTAGCGTGTCGCGTGTTCCCGTGATGTGAACGACGTACTCGGAGATGTGTCGCGGAGAGTTTTGGATATACGATGTACTCACGAGCGACACTTTATCGGGATTGAAGAACAATCCGTTGTCCGTATCCGGTCCATCATGAAACGGAACATTCGTGTAGCGAGCCGGCTGGTACGCATTCATGACATTGGCGAGAAATATGTCCATGCCGGACTGGCTTGTCACTTCCTGTACAACAAGTATATCGGGCTTCATGGATTGCACGACCATGCGGAAATAGGGAACCCGCGCCGCCACGTCGCTTCCCGGAAAATTGAGCAAGTTGTATGACGCAATCCTCAGCGTGTCACCGGAACCGGCGAGCGCAGAGAATACAATAAGACTTTGACCCAACGCCACTATCGCCATCGCTTTCTTGAGAGCGTTCATTGCTCTGGTCTCCTTTGGTGGATTCAATTTCATTTCACGTCATACTTAAAACTCGCCGTGCGAGTCTTCTCCTTGCTGCTCACCCATACATCGAGCGTGTATGCGCCTTTTTCATCGAGCGTCAGACTGCCGCCGAAATGGTCCTTCATACTTTTCAGTTCGACTGCCGATGATTTGTCCGAGGGAGAAGTCACCGCAATCTTGACTTCCGCGTTCTCGACCACGCTCTTCGTTTCTTCATCCGTTGCCATGACCATTACGTGATGCGTCCCCGCCATCATTTCCTTCATCATGTCAGGATTCATTCCTTCCTTCCCTTCTTTCTTTCCGTGCATCTTGCCATGATCCATCCCTTTCATCTCACTCCCCATGTGGTCTTTCATCATCTTCTTGTGCTCGTCTTGTGTCATCAGCCAGACTTGGATGTTCACGCCTTCAACGGATTTCTCGAATGTCGGTTTGCCCATCATGGAAGCAGGGGACATTTCTTGTTTCGCTGTCTTCTTTACCAATTTCATCCCGCATTTCGGACATTTGCCCGGCTTGTCGGATACGACTTCGGGGTGCATGGGACAGGTATATACTTCTTTTGATTCTTGTTGCATCTTCTTGGTCTGCGCATCGTGATGCTGATGGTCTTGGGCAATGGCATACGATGCAGAGAGCAACGCAAGACTGATTACGAGTACGAACGGGGTTTTCATTGTGTGTTTCCTTTCTTGGTTTGTAGTTGATGATTTTTGATAAACCCTCACCCTATGGTCCCTCTCCCGTAGGAGATGGACTTTATAGATATCTGCCCACGACTGATGGGGGATGAGGTCTGTTCTGAACTATTGTTGAACACTCTGTTGTTCTTTTCTGAACTGACGACTTTTCCACAGGAGATAGATTGCCGGATAGACCGCCAACTCCATGATTGCCGACGTGACCACGCCACCGACCATCGGCGCTGCAATGCGCTTCATGACATCGGAGCCGGTGCCCGCGCTCCACATAATCGGCAGCAGACCCATGATGATTGTCGCGACCGTCATGACTTTGGGGCGAATGCGTTTCACCGCGCCGTGATAGATTGCGTCTTTCAGGTCGTCAACATTTCTCATCATTCCTTTCTTCTTCCAGTCCTCGTACGCGATGTCAAGGTAGAGCAACATCACGACCCCGGTTTCAGCGTCGAGCCCGGCAAGTGCGATGATGCCGACCCAGACCGCGATACTCGTATTGTAACCGAGAATCCAGATAAACCAGAAGGCGCCGACGAGCGAGAATGGAACGGCGAGAAAAACAATTGCCGTCTTCGTCAACGACTTCGTGTTGATGTAAATAATCAGGAAGATGATGAAGATGGTTGCCGGAATAACATAGAGCAGGCGTTGCTGCGCGCGCTGCATGTATTCATACTGACCGCTCCAGACGATGCTGTAGCCTGCCGGAAGCTTTACCCTTTCCGCAACAGCCTTCTTCGCCATCGCAACGTAGGTGCCAAGGTCGATATCCTGAATGTCAACGTATATCCACGCGTTGGGTCGCGTATCTTCGGAACGGACAACCATCGGACCGCTGCGAAGCTTCAGCGTCGCGAGCTGCGAAAGGGGAACTTGCTGACCCGTAGGAGTTGGAATCAAAACTCGATTCATCGCTTCAGGATTATCGCGAAGCTCGCGCGGGTAGCGAAGGTTCACCGGATAGCGTTCAAGTCCTTCGACCGTTGTCGTGATGGTCATTCCCCCGATAGCGGTTTCGATAACCTTCTGTACATCTTCAACGGTCAATCCGTAGCGGGCGGCTTCCTTGCGATTGATATCCCAGTCTGCATAGTTGCCTGTTGCAGCACGCTCAGCAAACGCGCTACGCGTGCCGGGAACGGTTTTCACAACATCTTCAATCTGCTTTCCGATTTCCTGAAGAGTCTGCAAATTCGCACCTGCGACTTTGATGCCGACCGGCGTACGAATGCCGGTACTGAGCATATCGATGCGTGTCTTGACGGGCATCGTCCATGCGTTCGTCACCCCGGGAAACTTCATGGCAGCATCCATTTCTTTCACAAGCGTTTCGGGATTCATTCCCGGACGCCATTCTTCTTCCGGCTTCAACGTAATAATAGTCTCCACCATATCGAGACCTGCCGGATCGGTCGCGGATTCTGTGCGGCCAATCTTTCCAAACACGTGGTGCACTTCGGGAAATGTCTTCAGAACTTTGTCCATCTGCTGCAGCAATTCCTTCGACTTCGTGATGGAAATGCCCGGCAGCGTTGTGGGCATGTAGAGTATGTCGCCTTCGTACATGGGCGGCATGAACTCCGAACCGAGTTGCGAATATGGAATAACTGTCAAGACGATGATTACAACTGCGGTCCCCACGACAATCTTCTTGTACTTCAAAACAACGTGCATCAACGGATGGTACATCCGGATGAGCAGCCTGTTGACCGGATTTTTTTCTTCGGGTCTGATTTTGCCGCGAATAAGATATCCCATCAGCACCGGAACGATGGTGATTGCGAGAATCGCCGCGGCAGCCATGGAATACGTTTTGGTAAACGCCAGCGGCTTGAAGAGCCGACCTTCCTGCGCTTCGAGAGTGAAGACCGGGACGAACGAAAGCGTAATAACCAATAGCGAATAGAAGAGTGATGGACCAACTTCTTTCGCCGCTTCGGTCACGACCGTCCAATGCGGACGCTTCTCGGCTTCCGGCAATGTCGCTTCATGTTCGATATGCTTGTGTGCATTCTCAATCATGATAATCGCAGCGTCCACCATTGCACCGATAGCGATAGCAATGCCGCTGAGCGACATAATGTTGGCGTTGATGCCTTGGAGCCGCATGATGATGAAGGCAATCAGGATTGCGACGGGAAGTGTGAAGATTGCGACGAACGCGCTTCGGAAATGGAGTAGGAACAGAATGCTGACGAGCGCAACGATGATACTTTCTTCGACCAACTTTTCCTTTAGCGTTTCGATTGCGCGCTCGATTAAGCCGGAACGGTCATACGCGGTGGTGATTTTCACATCCTCGGGCAAACCCGCACGCGCTTCTGCCAGTTTTGCCTTCACGTTCTTGATGACCTCGAGGGCATTCTGACCATACCGCATGATAACGATACCGCCAACCGCCTCGCCTTCACCGTTCGCTTCGCCAAGTCCGCGGCGCATTTCCGGGCCGAGCGTGACATCGGCGAGGTCGCGCACATAGACCGGCGTGCCAGTCGCCTTGTTGACCATGACCGGGATGTTCTTGATGTCGTCAATCGAGGTAATGTAGCCGCGACCGCGAACCATAAACTCCTTCTCACCCATTTCGATAACTTCGCCGCCGACATCGTTGTTGCTCTTCTTGATTGCCATTTCGATTTCTGAAATGGAAAGGTTGAAGGCGAGTATCTTCGCCGGGTCAACAGTGACTTGATACTGCTTCACGTAGCCGCCAAGCGTTGCAACTTCGGCAACGCCATCGACCGACGCGAGCTGGTATTTCAGATACCAATCTTGAATCGAGCGAAGCTGACTCAGGTCTCGTTTATCCGAACTCAGTGTATATTCAAACACCCATCCGACGCCGGTTGCATCGGGTCCCAACTGTGCAACGATGTTTTTGGGAAGACGCGTTTGCGCGTAGTTCAAATACTCAAGCACACGGCTTCGCGCCCAATACAAATCCGTTCCATCTTCAAAGATGATGTAGATGAGCGAATAGCCGAAGAACGAATACCCGCGCACGACCTTCGAGAAAGGGACAGAGACCAACTGCGTCGTCAGCGGATAGGTGATTTGGTCTTCGACGGTGCGCGGTGATTGTCCCGGAAACTTTGTATAAACAATTACCTGCACATCGCTCAAGTCGGGGATTGCGTCCACCGGCGTTGTAGAGAATGCCCAGATGCCGCCGCCGATCGCGAACAGCGTCATGAGAATCACCATGAACTTGTTGTTGACCGACCACTCAATGATTTTTCCTAACATGTCATCACCTTACTTTGAGTGGTTTTTGTGTAGAGGCGCCGATTCATTCTTCTCCGCGGGCTTCTCTTCCTTATCTTGGGGCATGTCCATCCCTTCCATTGAGTCGAGCTTCTTCTCGTTGGGGGAACTTTGTTTCATGCCTTGCCTACCGGCAGGCAGGCTTGCAGAATCCATTGGCAATTCGCCGTTCGGCGACATCGTTTGCAACGCGGATTTCAGGTTGCTTTCCGAGTCGAGCAGGAATTGAGATGACACAACAATTTTTTCGCCTTCCTGCACGCCATCCACCACTTGATAGTAACCATCAGCAAGAACGCCGAGCTTCACGTCGCGAGACTCGAACCGTCCATCGCCGCGTGAAAGCACAACAACATTGCGCTCGCCTGAATGAATGACCGCCTGTTCAGGCACTGCTACCGCGGTAATAGTCACGGGTGATTGAAGCTCGACTGTTGCAAACATCTCCGGCTTGAGCGCGAAGTTCGGATTCGGAATCTCAACCCGCACTCGCACCGTGCGTGTGTCGGGATTCAAATACGGGTAGATGTACGACACTCGACCCGCAATGACTTTTCCCGGTATGTATGCAAGCGTCACGGCCGCGCGCTGACCGACTTTGATGAACGGCACTTCGTATTCATACACTTCAGCATTCACCCACACCGTCGAGAGGTCGGCAATCTTGTACAGATTTGTGCCCGCCATGATGTTGCCGCCTTGCAGCACATTCTTCTCCACGATAACGCCAGTCGCAGGGGCAACAAGAGCCATCGTCTTTTCGGGCTGCCGCGTCGCTTCCAACCGTTGAATTTGTTCGTGCGAAATATCCCAGTACATCAACTTGCGATGCGCGCGCCGGTACAATTCCTGTTCGCCGGTTTGGGTCGAGTCTGCATTCTTGTACTTCAAAGCGATGATGTATTCTTCCTCGGCGCTCACAAGCTCAGGACTGTAAATCTCAAGGAGTCGGTCACCTTTTCGGACGAACTTGCCCGTGTAGTCGGCATAGAGTTTATCAATCCAGCCGGAGATTTTTGTGTTCACGTAGAAGAGCTTCCGCTCGTCATAATCCACCTTGCCCACAGTGCGAATAGTCTTCGAGAGGTTTCGTCGCTGTGCAGTTTCGTATCGCACGCCGATGTTCTGAACGGTCGTCGGGTCGATCTTTATTCCGCCACCTTCCTCACCTTCATACACTGGAACCATATCCATTCCCATTGGTGACTTGCCCGGTTTATCCGACCGCATCGTCGGGTCCATCGGGTCGCGGTAGTACAGAATCCGCTTTCCTTGTGCTGTCGAAGTTCCTTCACTCGATGGCTCTTTTGTTGAGAAGAAGATGAAATACACTCCCACCACAACGAGAACGAGGAGAACAATTCCTACAAGTATGCTTATCTGATTCTTATTCATTTCTGTTCGTCCTTTCGACATTATCGTAGGTCGCTGCCAACGGCGCGTTCCAGTGAGGCGAGATTGCTAAAGTACTCGCCGACCACCATGTAATACTCCATCTTGAACATTTGCACGAGCCGGTAGGTATCGAGCAGCGAAAGGAAATCCGCTTTGTCTGTTTGATACGAAGCGAGTGTTGATTGAAGCGATTGTTCAGCCTGCGGCAGAATGGTTTTTTCGTATCGGTCGATCTGCTGCCAACGGGATTGCACTTTTGCAAACGCATCACGCACTTCTGCCTTCACCATGTTCTGCATATCGGCGAGCGACTGTTCGCTTGAACGGACGTTCAACTCGCTTTCTTCCACTTTACCCGAATACTTGCCGATGCCCCACGGCGCTAGTGGTATGTTAATGCCGACCATTGCAGCCCACTGGTCAGTGCCTTCCTTCATGTCTTTATACATCCCTCGCACCATCAGCTCGGGGAAGCGCATTCGCTTCGCAACCGCAACCTCAGCGTTGTTCATTTCGATTTCATATTTCATTGCGCGAAGTTCCGGGCGATCATTAAGCGAGCGATCAAACAGCTCATCCTGTATGCCGGTGAATTGTTGCGGCTGCTTCTCCGCGACCTTCCCGATTGTTGTGTTCGCGGGCGAAGAGCGAAGCGCGTTCATCATCGCCTCGGAGGCGACGATCTCTTGCTGAAGCGTTGCCCGCTCGTTCTGGAGTTTTGCCAGCTCGACCTGAACTTTGAGCACGTCACCTTGCGATGTGAGACCAACGCTGTACTTTGCCCGCGCCGATTCGACGATTTGTTTGAGAAGGCGCTGGTTCTCTTCGTTGACACCGAGCCGTCGTTGCGCCGAATAGAGCATCGCATAGGCTCGCTTCGCGTCTGCAATGAGACTCCGCTCGACGGCTGCCGCAGTCTGCTCTGTCATGCGGACGTTTGCTTCCGCCACATCGCCCATCAGGGCCTTCTGTCCGAACACCGGAATCGTTTGTTGAATCGAGTAGTCTGTCTCCATGCCGTCACGAAAAGGATTCGCCGATGTTACGGGCGTTGCAAAGAACTCAACAGCAGCTTGCGGGTCTTCCCACGCCGTTGCTTGCCGCACGCGAGCTTCGGAGCTTTGCACACGTGTTTTGTATGCCTGAAGCTTCGGGTTTCTCTGCAGGACTTCAGTCACAAATGCTTCAAGCGCAAGTGTTGCCTCTGCCGTTGAAGTGTCCTCTACGAGGTCGTAGACCTGCAGGACGCTTGGCAGTGTTGATGCGATTGGTTGAGAGGACTTCGTATTCCTTTGTGCCATCGCGATGGATTGTGTGAAGATGAAAAAAGCAATCAAGAACTTTGTCGTGTGCTTCAGCATGAGCTGACACTCCTTTTAGCATTGATGAAAAACTTGGAAACAATGGGATGCTGCTATTCTTCTCTCACGCAAGCAACGAGAGAATAGCAAAATAGCCTTGAGTACATTTCACGTAACGGAACAGGTTACCCGCGACGTGTGTACGCCTCCGAAGGAGTCCTTCGGACAAGGCTACAAGGAGAATTTTAGATTAGGAATGTTTCGTTGAGGACGTACTTCTCCACAGAAGGTGGAGAGACGCTTTCAGTAAAGGAGTAGGAAAACCACGAGGTGGTGTTAACAGGTTCGGGCGAAACAAACGAGGACGCAAGCACAGCGAGAACTGCTACATTCTGCGTCTTGTCGTTTTTCTCAAGCAACGTCTGAATTGCAGCAAGCCCGCCGACAATCGCGTTGATGTGGCAGTCGTCGAGGTTCTTAAAGGACACACCGGTGATCGGTTCTGACTGGGGTTCGTTCGGACAGCCATGATGATCGCTTGCACCGGAAGTATCGCAGCACTCCGCCGCTTCCATCGTGCAGATATGAACGATCATTGTGAATCCTGAGCTTGCGAGCAAGAACAGGAATGCCAAGACCCTTCCTACGTACACGATATTTTTGGTGAAGAGCTTCATCTACTGATGAAAACTGCGACGAATGTTAATCCGGCGACTAGGCTGTTAGCCGAAGCCGGTTTTCGATTTCATTGCTGAGAAGTACAACAAAGATGCCAATCAGAAACATCAAACCAACTCTGTTTTCGCAGAGAGGCTCAAATGGCTTCTCAAATCTGGGAATTTGCCCGATTCGAGTTCTCATTGTTGAAGCGCCCCCAACATCCACATGCCTTCCCGATTCCCTAAAAACAACTACAACATAACTGCGGTAGTTCCGGATTGTGTTACACATAACAGAAATTGTTTTACAGGATTCCATTTCCCCAACGATCACTTGAGCACCAAGAGTTTCCTGTTCAACGAGAGACTCCCTGCTGTCAACTCGTAGCTGTACATTCCTGATGCAAGCGCCGACGCATTGAACACTTCATCGTAGCTTCCTGCCGGACGCACTTCGTTGACAAGCGTCGTCACTTCGCGTCCGAGCAGGTCATGCACCTTCAATGTCACGAACCCGGTTTCCGGAATTTGAAATCGTATCGTTGTCGTTGGATTGAATGGATTCGGATAGTTCTGGTGCAACTGAAATCCTGATGGTGCGCCCTCATTCGCATTCCCCACTTCCGTCAAACCGCTCACTCTGAAGTTCATCATCATCCCGTCGTCTTCATGTTCAAGATTGTGGCAATGGAGAAGATAGATGCCATTGTAGTCTTGAAATTTAACGAGGGTTCGAATCGTCTCGGATGGATTCACCAGCACAGTATCCTTCCATCCTTTGTCTGAAGGAGGAAGATTTGTATTACCATTACGCGAGTACACTTGGAAAAGGAGTCCATGAATGTGCATCGGATGGAACTCGTCTGTGCCATTGACGATGCGCCACTCTTCCAGTTGGTTGCCCGGAACTTCTTCATCGATGCGGTTAAGCTCAAACGAGCGATTGTTGATTTTGTGCATCGCGCCGCCGCTCATACTCATTGTCAGGATGAATGTTCTTGTCCGCGTAACATCCGATGGATTGTAGTATGAAATTGACGGAAGACTTGCCGGGACAACTCCTCCGGAGTTTTGATTTCCCGTGATATCGAAGCGAAGGATATTCAACTCCAACCCTTGCGTGCCGCCGCCCTCCGTGAACGGCAGCGACTTCAGAACAACATTCTGACCAAGAGTGTACGAAGAGAAGTCCATGAGAATATCAACACGCTCACCAGGCGAGAGGAGGAACGATGTTGTCGACACGGCTTGGTCTTTCAACCCCCCATCCGTTGCGACAATGTGAAACGCATGATTGTCCGCAAAGGCGATTTTGTACACTCTTGCGTTCGAGCCGTTCACGAGTCTGAATCGGTAGAGTGTTCTTGATACTTCGAAGTATGGATCCGGCGTTCCGTTGACAAGAACCAGGTCGCCGAGATAGCCGTTCATCACATCTATCATCGTGGGCGAATAGGTGAACTGCGGTTGAGACGCGCTTCTTCTATCCTGAATCACTAGCGGAATATCGAAATCTCCGCGCGGGAGGCCGAGCGGAATCTCGTTGTCATCATCTATAATGAAAAGCCCGGCAAACCCTTTGTACACCTGTTCTGCCGTGAGCATGTGTGCGTGAGCGTGGTAAAAGTACGTTCCTGCGCGCTGTACAATCGGGAACGAGTAAGTGAACGAGCCGCCGGGAACAATCGGATCCTTCGGATGTCCATCCATTGTCGCGGGCGCAATCAGTCCGTGCCAGTGAACCGTTGCATCCTCGGAAAGTTGATTCACAACATTTGCCGAGAATACCGAGCCGCGTTGCACTCTGACAGTCGGACACGGATAGGAACCGTTGATGGCTGTAACTTGTGTGGTTGTCCCGGGCCAAACAACAACGTTACGCGATGCGAGCGTCATCGTTCCGCCGTTGTTGAAGACCGGAGGAAATCGTAACGGGTTGCCGGTAAGCTCTGTGAGAAATCCGGACTTGAGTGCGAATGTTTTCGCACGACTCATCTGAATACCCAACGAAGCTGCCGCCCCGAGCTTGAGCGACTGGAGAAGCATCGATCTTCTATTCATTCGTTCCCGTAGTATTTGGTGAATGTCGAGCGACTTCAACAACTCGTTGTTATGTTAACCCGATGACATGGCTGCGAGAGGAGCTGGGATTTCACTCGTTAAGCGCACTGCAATAAACAGAATCCCGGAGGAACGTGCAACAATAAGGAAATTGGAAACGCGGTTGCTTGTTACTCAAATCCACCGGCCTGCATTTTCAGAAACCTCGCGTTAATTGCCACCACGATGGTGCTCACCGCCATCAGCACAGCACCGAGCGCGGGACTGAGGAGAATACCGAAGCTATAGAGCACACCGGCGGCGAGCGGCATCGCGACCGCGTTGTAGCCGGTTGCCCACGCAAGGTTCTGCACCATCTTTCGATATGTTGCTTTCGCAAGCATGATCATTGCGACAACATCTTGAGGATTGCTTTTGACGAGAACAATATCCGCTGTCTCGGCAGCCACATCCGTTCCCGCGCCGATAGCAATCCCCACATCCGCCTGCGCCAAGGCTGGCGCGTCGTTGATGCCATCGCCCGTCATTGCAACAATGAGTCCTCGCGCCTGCACTTCCTTGACCTTCGCCGCTTTTTGGTCGGGAAGAACCTCCGCGAAGAATTCATCCAAACCGAGTTCGTCCGAAACCCATTTCGCAACCTTCGTATTGTCGCCTGTCAGCATCATCGTTTGAACGCCCATGTTTTTGAGTTCGGCGATTGTGTTCTTCGATTCCGGGCGAATGATATCGGCGAGCGCAATGGCGCCGGAGACTTTTCCATCAATCAGTACAAAGATAACAGTCTTTCCCTGCTCACTGAGTTTTTCAATGCCACCGACCTCGAAAGGAATTTTGCTCTCGCGCAGGAATCCCGGACTTACCACTTTCACTTCTTTTCCATTCACGTTCCCCTCAGCGCCTTTTCCGGGAATTGCCTTGAAATTCTCAACGGGCATCATGTCACTCGCCGATCGGACAATGGCCTGTGCAATCGGATGCTCGGAATTCGCTTCGACCGAGCCCGCATACCGAAGAAGTTCCTTCTCGTCAAGCTTATCGAACGTCAGAGTGTCCGTCACACCAAACTTGCCTTCGGTCAGCGTACCCGTCTTGTCGAAGATGACGGCTTGAATGTTCCGTGCGATTTCAAATGCGGCACGATTACGAATCAACAGTCCCTGTTTCGCAGAGAGCGCTGTCGAGACGGCGACCACCAGAGGAATCGCGAGTCCGAGCGCGTGCGGACATGCAATGACCATGACTGTTACCGTCCGCTCCAGTGCAAACACGAAGTCGCGATTCATAATGGTGAGCCAAACAACCAGTGTGAGTGCGCCACCTGCCAGCGCGATGATCGTGAGCCACAGCGCTGCGCGGTTTGCGAGATCTTGAGTTTTCGATTTGCTTTCCTGCGCTTCCTTCACGAGATCGATCACTTGCGAGAGGAACGATTCCTTTCCTGTGCGCTTGACCTCGACAGTAAGCGAACCTTCGCCGTTGATCGCTCCGCCAATGACCTTCGCACCAGGTTTCTTGTGTACAGGATTCGACTCTCCGGTCAGCATTGCCTCGTTGACGGATGATTCACCGCCGACAATATCGCCGTCTGCGGGAATTTTCTCTCCTGGCTTCACGAGCACACGATCGCCTGCTGCAAGCTCGCTGAGCGGGATGTCCTGCACATTTCCATCTGGCAGGATCCTGTGCGCATCGGAAGGCATGAGCTTCGCGAGTTCTTCAAGCGCTCGCGACGCTCCGAGAACCGATTTCATTTCAATCCAATGACCGAGCAGCATGATGTCGATTAGCGTCGCAGTCTCCCAGAAGAACACTTCTCCTTTCAATCCAAACACAACGACGGAGCTATACACGTACGCCGTGGAAATGGCGACGGCGATAAGCGTCATCATACCGGGAGTGCGGGCTTTCATCTCATCGAGGAAACCTTTCAAGAAGGGATATCCACCGTAGAAGAATATCAGAGTGGAGAAGGCAAAGAGCAGATACTCATCACCGGTGAAGCGGAGTGCATTGCCGAGACCTGCCCAATGTTGCAGCATGGGAGAGAGAAGAAGGATAGGAATGGTGATGATGAGCGATAGCCAGAATCGTTTTCTGAAACCCTCCACCGAATGCCCTTCGTGGGAACCATGATGTCCTTCGTGATGCGCGCCGTGCGCGTCGGGTTTCGTTGGTTGATGGTGGTGCTGATGACTCGTGCCGGACTCCTTCATCTCGTGCGAGTCGTCAGCAGAATGTTGGTGATTCTCCATGTGCAATTCCTTGGAAAAGAAATGCCTGTTTAGTTCGGTTCGTTGAGCGACTTATTTCTTGAGCAGCTTCACGATGACGAGAATAAGAAAAACTATCAACAGAATTCCAACGATTGACCAAATCCACATCATGCCATCAATAGTTCCCCCTACTTTTCCAGAAGGAGAGCACCGTCATGACCACTAATTTCTTGTAGTGGTCAGTATGCGCATTTGCTTGGTGTTCCATAATAAAATTCCTTTAGGTTTTGGATTTTGTTCGCAGTCCCCGGCTACATCTTTATTGCCATGCCATTCGGTTTGGCGCCGACAGTTACGTCTTTCACCTTTGCATGTGTCGCAGTGTTGATGACCGAGACCGTGCCCGCCATTTGGTTCGTAACGTAGGCAGTGGAATCGTTGCGCGAAAAAGCAATCGCGTGAGCGCCTGCGCCCGTCGAAATATTTCCCATGTTCATCCACTGGTTATTCATCCGTTGGAAGTACACAACGCGTCCGCTTGTATCGCTCACCCACAATTCGTTCAGTTGTGCGTTGTACGCTGCATAGCCGGGAGTGAAGCCAAGGGGCACAGTCTCTTCCACAGCCATCGTTGCAACATCAATCACGCTGATGCTTTGTCCCTCTTCATTGTCAACGTACATTTTGTTATTCGCTCCAGTCCACGCGCCCACCGGATTCATGCCGACTGAAACGGTCATCATAACCGTTTTGTTCGCAGGATCAATGATGGTCACCGTGTTCGACATTCCATTTGCGACAAACGCCATCGAGCCGTCAGAGGAAAAGGTCACCTCTTGCGGCATCTGACCGACCATGATGGTATCCTTCGGAGTGAACGTAGTTGCATCGAACACGAGAACGCTTCCCATGCTGTCCATTTGCGACGTCCAGATTTCATTGCCGTTCGGGGAGAAGACTGCATTGTGGTTCATGACCGGCAAATCGAGCGAGCGAATCACCGCGCCGGTTGTGGCATCGAGAACAACAATTTTGCCAGGCATCCCCATCATGCCGCCGTGTCCGCCGCTAAAATCCATTCCCGGAACAGCGATAGCAATGCGGTTCTTGTTGCCGTTGATATTCACATGATGCGCCCACGATACGCCGCTCAGCGGAATGGTTCGCTTCACTTCGTTCGTGGCAATGTCAATCACCGAAATGGAATTCCCACCGCCGTTCACGACATAGATCGCGTTGTACGTAATATCAGTTGATCCCGTGGTTGTCGCTTCGTTTTTGCATCCCGACGCTAACGAAAGAACTGCGGCAATCGCAATGGCTCCAATCTGTCTTGTTGAGAGTAGTTTCATTGGTTTGCTCCTTTCTGATTGATGGTTCGATTCTCAATAGTACTTGTTGAGATAACACCATGCATTTGTTGTTCTGTTCCTGGAAAACTTCGCTATGCTAAGAGAAAAAGCGAAACCACTGACTACACAAAATTCGGAGATTGATTTATGGTCTGTTCTCTTGTTCATCCGTGTTCATCTGTGCAATCTGTGGTTCTCGACCGCGATTCATTTGGACGCGATACCAAAGGATGCAGCGCGATTATTTCATGTCGTGATGCTCATCCTTTTCGTCGTGATGTTTCTCTTGCATCTCATCATGATGCACGGCTTTGGTATAGACGAAGCGCCCCGTCTCGTTCTTTCCACGTAGTTTCACTGTTGCTACCGCGGTGAACTTCTCTGCCTTGGTAAAGTCGCCGCTCGCTTTTAGAAAATCGCCCGACGGAGAAAGCTTCATCGTCTTTTTCTCTTTTCCCATCAACACAACAATATCTCCCGAGACATCTTTCACGGAAAGCGCTTTCTCTTTTGCATCGAGCACATACAGATTCAGTTCCTTTTCTTTGACGACAAGCTCGAAATGGTAGTCCTTACCGACCGTAACCACGAGACCACCGTGCGGTGCTTTGTGATGGTGTTCCTTTTCTTGCGCAGAAAGTCGTCCCGTCAATCCGACGGTGAGCAACCCTGCTGCGAGTGTCGCGATAAATGCAATGCGTTTCATGACTTCTCCTTTGTTGTTTGTGAATGATATGTTCGACTAATTATCGTGTACGGTTTTGCATAATTGTATGTCACCCTTTCAGGGCTTGTAGAACTTGCCTGTTTGGTTACCGAGGGCGGTGCCCTCGGCTACAGTATTTGTCCCTTTCAGGGACACAGTTTCTTGTCTGTGATGAAACATGCGCGAGAACTCTTCCTCGAAGGGATGTGCGTGGCTTCTACGGGTCATACGTTTGCCCTGTGTCCATGTGCATCGGTCGGGTGTTCGCCTTCGGCAGCAAACGCGTTCTCTTCATGCGCCTTCAGGAATTTCTCGACCGCCGGGCGACCGAATTTCCAAAACACCGCAGGCGTGACAGCCATATCAAGCAGCGTTGAGCTGAGAAGCCCGCCAAGAATAACAACCGCAACCGGATAGAGAATTTCTTTTCCCGGTTGTCCTGCCGCGAGTACGAGTGGAATCAATGCCAAGCCTGCCGTTAGTGCAGTCATCAACACGGGCACAAGCCGCTCAAGCGAACCGCGCACAATCATCTTCTTGTCGAAGTGCTCGCCTTCATGCTCCACAAGATGGATGTAATGCGAGATCATCATGATGCCGTTGCGCGACGCGATGCCCGTGAGTGTAATGAACCCGACGAGCGTTGCAATCGACATGACCCCGCCGGTCAGATAGACCGCCGCGACGCTGCCAATGAGCGCGAGGGGAATGTTGAGAAGAATCTGAATAACGACGCGGGCGGATTTGAAGTGCGTGTAGAGAACGAGAAACATTGCAGCAAGCGAGAACAAGCTGAGTATCCCAATCAGGCGCGTCGCTTCCTGCTGGCTTTCAAATTGTCCGCCATACGTGATGAAGCTTCCTTGTCCGAGTTTTACATTCTGCGCAACACGATTTTGGATCTCCGCGACAACAGTTCCCAAATCGCGATCCGACACGTTGCTCGATATGACGATGCGCCGCTGCACATTCTCGTGGTTAATGAGATTGGGACCTTTGTCGTCGATGACGTCGGCAACTGCACTCAACGGAATCTTCGCTCCGGTCGGGGCGTCGAGCAACGCAAGCTTCAGCACTTCCGGTTTCGCGCGGTACGCGTCGTCATACCGGACCACCATATCGAACGTGCGCTGCTCTTCAAGGACTTGTCCGACCACTTTGCCGTTGAACGCGGTCTCAAGAGCTTCGGCAATCTCGCCTACTTTGAAGCCGTACCGCAACGCTTCCTCTCGCTTAATCTTGATGCGCATTTGCGGGATGAGCACTTGCTTCTCGATCTGCAAATCCACAACTCCCTTCACTTGCTCCATTTGCGCTCGCACTTCTTCCGCCTTTTTCCGGAGTTCATCGAGGTCGGCGCCAAAAATCTTGACCGCAATCTGTGCGCGCACACCGGAGAGCAAATGGTCGATGCGATGTGAAATGGGCTGACCAATATTCAGAACCACTCCGGGGATTTGCCCTAACTGCTTGCGCACATCATTGAGAATTTCTTCCCGCGACCGATCCGACTCTCGCAATTCAACATCAATCTCCGAGTAGTGAACACCTTCGGCGTGCTCATCTAACTCTGCGCGACCCGTTCGCCGACCCGTGATGAGAACTTCCGGCACGTTGCGAATCAACGTTTCTGCAACTATCCCGATCCGATTCGACTCTGCCAGCGACGTGCCGGGTACGGAAACAACATTGACCGTGAGCGACCCTTCGTTGAACGGCGGAAGGAATTCCGTTCCTAAGAATGGAACGGCGAGGAGCGCTGCAACGAACAACCCGCCTGCAGCAGTCATGACTTTGTTCGGGTGTTCCAAAGTCCAATGCAGCAGGCGTGTGTCTTGTTTCTTCAGCCAACGGACGAGAAATCCGTCTTCCTTGTGCGTCAAGACTTTTGCTTTGGGGAGAAGGTACGAGCAAAGCGCCGGCGTTACTGTCAACGAAACCAGGAGCGATGCTGCAATGGAGATAATATACGCGATGCCGAGAGGAGCGAAGATTTTTCCTTCGACGCCGCTGAGAGAGAAAAGCGGAATGAAAACGAGAATGACGATGATTGTCGCAAAGACAATGGAATTTCGTACTTCGCTCGACGCGCTGTAGATGACCTGAAGAGTCGGTTTGGGATGCGCGCTACTCCGATTTTCTTTCAACCGACGAAAAACATTCTCCACATCCACAATCGCATCATCCACAAGCTCGCCGATGGCGACAGCCAAGCCGCCAAGTGTCATGGTGTTGATCGTGATGTCGAACCATTTGAAAACGAACGCGGTAATGATAAGCGAAAGAGGAATCGCCGTGAGCGTGATAGCCGTCGTTCTGAAGTTGAGGAGGAACAGGAACAACACAATCGCCACCAGAATCGCGCCGTCGCGCAATGCCTCTTCGACGTTGCCAATGGCGGCTTCGATAAAGTTCTTTTGCTTGAAGATGTTCGTCTGAATCTTCACGTCGGGCGGAAGAGACGGCTGAATTTCCTTTAGCGCCTTTTCAATTTGTTCCGTCAACTGAACCGTGTTGGCATTCGGCTGCTTCTCTATTCCGAGAATCACCGCGGGCTTGGCATCCATGCCGCCGTCGCCGCGCTTGATGGGCGGACCGAGTCGGACTGTTCCTATCTGTTTCAGCAGAATGGGTGTGCCGTTGCGATACGAGACAACCGCGTTTCCAATGTCATCGATGTTCACCGTGCGACCGATGTTGCGAATCAAGTACTCCTGATTTTGAGAGAAGGTAAAACCTCCCGTGGTGTTCAGGTTGGATTGCGCCATAGCCTCTTCGACTTCACGCTGCGAAACGTTGTATCCCTGCATTTTCAGAGGATCGAGCAGCACCTGATACTGCTTCACTTCGCCGCCAATGGGGATGACTTGCGCGACGCCCGGTATCGTCAACAGTCGCTGACGCACGACCCAATCTGCCAGCGTGCGAAGTTCCATCGGCGATGTGGAGTCGGCTGCCATTCCAATGAGCATAATCTGTCCCATGATCGAGGAGATCGGACCCATTACCGGTATAACGCCGGGCGGAAGCTTTGCAGAAGCGAGCTGCAACTTCTCGTTCACGATTTGGCGATCGATGAAGATGTCCGTTCCCCAATCGAACTCAACGAACACAATCGAAAGACCCGCGCTGGAAAACGAACGCACACGCTGTACACCCGCGGCGCCGTTCATGACGGTTTCCAACGGCAACGTGACGAGCGCTTCCACTTCTTCCGGCGCAAGTCCGCCTGCTTCGGTGAGAATCGTAACGGTCGGCTTGTTCAAATCCGGAAGCACGTCAACGGGAAGTTTCAACACAACCATCACGCCGTACACCAGCGCCAGCGCCGCGCCCGCAACCACCATCATCCGGTTCTTGAGACTGAATTGAATAATCTTGTTGAGCATACTCGAATTCTTCCGCGACGAATTATTGGATGGATGATTTTAGTTGATAATTCCCGACCGTTACAACGCGGTCGCCATCGTTCACGCCCGATTTGACTTGCACGTAGCTGCCATCTTTCGTTCCGACAACGACATCGCGTGCAACGAACTGTTCGGGCGCAACGTGAATAAAGACAATGCTCTTCCCACGCACATCAACAACGGCATCGGCGGGAATTGCCAACGCTTCAAACGGCGTACCGATGCTGACGCCAACTTCCGCCAGCATCCCCACCTTCAGCTTGCTCTGCGGATTGTTGACTTGATAGATTGCCTTCACCGTCCTCGTTGCCTCATCGATGGTACTTCCCATCGAAAAGAGCTTTGCGCGAAACAGATCGTCGGGATACGTTTGCGTTGAGACGTACGCGTCCTTTGTTCTTTCGATCTTCCCGAGATCGATTTCATAGATTTGTCCTTCAACCCACAGCGTTGAGGAGTTCACGATTGTAAAGAGACGCTTGTTGACCTCCACCTGCTCGCCGATAGCGATCTCGGCATCAGCAACAACGCCCGTGATGGGAGACTTCACATAAAATCTGTTCGAGCCTTCTTTATAATTTCCCGCGAGCGCCTTGTCGTAAAACTCCTTCTGCTTCTTGGCGGATTCAAACCGAATCTCCGCTTGCTGTACTTCCTTCTGTGCGACAACGCCTTCGAGTTGCTTCAAGCGCTCGAGGTCTTTTGATGCTTGATTGAATTCCGCATCTGCTTTGAATCGTTCTGTCACGAGCTGCGATTGCTCCGGCGACGCAAGCGCTTGTTGCAGCACCGCAAGGATCTGTCCCTGCGTCACCCGTGTGCCGATGGTGGGAATTCTGTAACCATCGGCGACAACGCGTCCCGATATTGGCGGAAACACCTCCGCCTTCCCCAGCGTTGGCGCAACAATTTTGCCAAGCAGGTTGAGACGTGGATTGATGGTTCGTTTCTTTGCCACATCCGTCAGAACGCCCAGCAGGAATTGCGCTTGCTTGGTCATAGCAATCGTGTCGCCACGCCCGGTGGTTTGCGTTGCGACCGCGCCGTGGTCTTCACCTTCGTGTGCGAAGATGAATGTGTAGAACATAAAGATCGAGATGACGCCGAGAGCTGCTAATGCCACTCGTATGAGTGTTGATGTTTTGAGAGTGATGGTATTCATGCTGACCTCCTTAACATTCTGCCGGTTGATTCGAGATGTTGATGCGATGCTGCATGGGGTTGCCTCATTGCGCGCCGTTTCGCAATTCGATACACAGCATAACCGAATCCCGCCAGCAACAGCAGCATTCCAACGAAGAGCAGAAGCATGCCTCCGAGACCCAGACCTTCATTCTCTGCATGCTCGGCGGGTTCGCTGCCCGGCAACGCCTTCCCAGCTTGAATGCCGCTGAGCGGAATGAGGTCAACGATATCTTTTGTCGTGATTGTGAGAAGTACGTCGTGCGGCATGGTGTCCGGCAACGTCACTTCCGCATGATACACTCCGGCGAGATCCGTCTTGCCAACTTGCGGCGTCACGCCTTCAAGCCCCTTCAGCTCAAACGCAATCTCCGCATCTTTGATAGGCTTGTTCGTTGCATAGTCGGAGAGATAGATCAAGAGTTTGAGTTCTTCGCCCGGCTCCGTCGGCGGATATTTGATGACGACTTCAAAATTCTCCGTGACAGCCGCGAGCGTGAGCACTCCCTCCCCGGTGCCTGACTGGGGCGCGGGCTTTTGCGCCGCATCGCCATGCTCTTCGCCTTCGTGGGCAAAGAGGTTTTGCGACATCAGCAATGTTACAGCTACGAGTATGAGCCGAGTGAATTTCATTGAGATTGTCCTTTTGTGATTCTGTAATCGGTGCTACGCACGGCTGACGTTTTCTCGAATTATGAAACCCCTTCAGGGTTTGTATGTCTTTGGTTCATTTGGTAACCGAGGGCTTCGCCCTCGGCTATAGTATTTGTCCCCTTTGGGGACGGCTATTGCGCATGCGGACGCTGAAAGCGTCACATATTATAGGTCGGGGCAACGCCCCGACATAAATACAAACAAGTGAATCGAAACCCTGAAAGCCTGCCTGCCGGCAGGCAGGGGTGACATCCCATCTTGCGTAGCGTGAGTTATGTAATTGAATCATGGCAGCTTTCCTCCTACTGCGCGCTCAAGCTCCGCGCGAGCGGCAGTATATTCCAACAGCGCGTCAACATACGCCAGCCTTGTGCGGAAAATGCGATCCTTCTGCACCAGCAGCGCGCTGAGATCAATTTGTCCGCCTTGATATCCCTTCGTCAGCAGTGCGACGTTGACATCGAGTCGTGGATTGATCCCTTGATAGAGAGCGATAGATTGGCGAGCGGACTGATAACGATTGAACGCGGAGTACAACTCAGCGGCAATCGTGTTTCGTTTTGACACGAGCGCTTCATTCGCAATTCTGTTCTCGACTTGAGCTTGTTGAATGTCGGCTTGGTTCGATCCAAACAGAAACGGAATCACAATCGGCACGGACACGCCGATGCGGAAGTTCAGCAATTTATCTGTGTCGTCGAGACGGTCAATTCCATTGACAACAGATGGGTTGCCCGTGAAATTACTTCTATCAAAGGCGCTTGTTTCTTTCTCCAGCACGATCGAGAATTTTGGGGTTGGAATGAGATTCATCCACGAGAGCGTTGTGTTCGTGCCGGTCGCCGATTCTTCGAGCTGATGCGCTTTCAGATCACTCCGCTGCTCAAGCGCTACTGTGGTCAATTGCTGAAGCGTGTATTCCTGAAACGGCTGTGTTGTATCGAGCACTGCTTCTGTTGATGAGTCCGCGTTCCGACCGAGAAGGCGGTTGAACTCCGCCCTCGCGCTTTTGAGCTGTGACTCCACGCCGTATTGATCTGCAATGGATCTGTCACGCTCAACGAGAATGAGATTGTAGTCCAATTGCGAGATGTCGCCGGCGTTAAATCTGCGTTCCGCGCCCTCTGCGAGTTGTCGGTTCAGTTCAACAATTGCGTTGCCAATCGCAACTCCTTCCTGCGCAGCAAAGAGCTGTGCGAAGCTCGTCTTCACTTCTGCAACAAAATCGTTTTCAAACGCATTGATCTCCGCGTCGGTTCTATCAACCCGGTCGCTCCAAATACTTCGCCGCAGGAATTGCTGACCGAGAATTTCTACTTCCTGCGACAGTGAGAATGATTGTCCTCCCTCGCCTTGATTGGCATAGCGGCGATCCGAGCGGGACTCATACTCGAATTCCGGATTCGAGAGGAAGAAACTGCCGAAGCGTTTTTGATCTGCTTCAGCGAGACCAATCGAATACTTCTTCGCCTTCAGATCAGGATTGTTCTGTCGCGCTTCATCAATCGCTTTCGACAGCGTCAAGCGTTCCTGCGCTAGCAGGCATGGGGTGGACATGAAAAGAAAGATGAACAACAGCCTCCGCATTGAAACTCCTCAATCAGGTGATGATTTCAAGTAAATGCGTTCAATAAATAGAATGCGCGCAACTGATCTTTCAGAAACAGATCACAAAACGAGCACAGAATGAAAAAGGAAGCTTGTCAACGACAAGCGAAGAAAGGATGCTAAATGAGTAAACTGCAGAAGAGGACACACTTATCCCCCGCGGGAATTGCGTCCGACCTTTGGAATTGCGGAGATGGAGTAGATGAAACAATCGGTGCAGCGAATTCAAGCCTGCTTGGCAAAATGGCTGCGATGGAGCAGGCAAGAGCAGAAATCCCGTCAACACGACTTGACACACTGAAACTATCGTCTGAGAGGAGACGAACAAAATGTACTTCGTGATAGGTTGAGGGATTGTGCTTGCCCGACTGCGCGGCGTCGTGCGAGTGTGAATGGACTTGGCCGATTGGTTGCAGCTCTCTCTGATGAATGTGGTGAACAGGCAGCGTGAACCCCGTAAGGGCGACCGCCAAGAGAATGCTGAGCGGTGTGAACAAGCGATGGTGACGGAGTTTTTCCATGAAGAACCGTTGTTTTCTGTGACTGAAATATTAACGCGTGAGATGCGAAACAAGTTCCTCGGGTGACCTCCGACAATGATCATCTCTGTAGATATTTTGTTAAGTTGGCTTGATTCAGCGCCTGACATTTTCTTTGCCCAACCGTAGCGAGAGCGACCTTGCGCCTTATGCACGAAGACGACTTCATAGAGCGAATCAATGCTGGTGATTCGCGGGCTTTCAAGCAATTGTTCGATGCGAACGTGTCATTGGTGTACAATGTCTGCTTGCGCATGCTCAACAACCGACAGGACGCGGAAGATGTAACACAGGAGGTCTTCTTCGAAGCCTACAAAGCCATCAAGCAATTCCGATTCGAGTCGAAGCTCTCTACATGGCTGTACCGCATTGCGGTGAACCGCTCATTGAACCACCGGCGCAGCAAGAAACTCCAGCGATGGCTTGCTCTTGATTTCGACGCACACGAAGAAACGGTTGTGAACTACTCAGGCTCGAAAGAAGATGGCGCTGATGTTGCGATGGAAAAAAAGGACGCCGAGCGCATCGTTCTGGATGCAATCAATTCACTTCCCGACCAGCAGCGAATCGCTATCTTGCTGCATCGATACGAGGAATTGTCGTATGAGGAAATCGCCAAAATCATGGGAGGCACAGTTGCTTCCGTCGAGTCCCGTTTACACAGGGCCAAACAGACTCTGGCCAAGAAGCTTCTTCCGCTCAGAAAAGAACTTTAGGAACGTGGACGAGAAGCAGGTTGTGCAAGATTTCGATACCGTATTTGCGACAAAATCGTAGGTGAATTTTTGGGATGCTACTTTTCGTCAACGTCCCTAGCATCACCGCAAGCTTTCGGGACAAGGCGTGTCTAATGTGTTAGAAAGGTGAACTGCAATGACGCACATGCAAATTCAAGAGAGACTGTTGCTCTATCTTGACAACGAGTTGTCGGATCGGGAAATGAAGGAACTCCGGGAACATCTTTCCACGTGTTCTTCTTGCGCCGAACGACGGGATGCTCTTGGGTCTCTCTGGCAGTCGGAAAGCAGGTCGGAGAAGATGGCGCCATCTCCGTTTCTCTGGATGAAGGTTCAAGCGCGTATCCAGGAATTTGAGCACACTCTGCCATTTGTCTGGCTACTAAGAAAACTTCTGCAGGGAGTTTTGGTTCGCCCGCTGCCTGCTCTTGCCATTCTTGCCGCAATGGCAATAGGCTTCTATCTTGGTTCGCCGCACGAAGCCCGGGAACCTGTCCAGTCGATAAGTCAGATGCGCGACGCCGCAGATGAACTTGGCCTTGATCAATTCGATGTAATCCCCCCCGACGCGCTCGGCAGTACCCTGGTCAACATCTCAAACAAACAGAAGTGAGGGATCGACATGAAGAAGATCGTTTTCACAGCGGCCATTATCCTGACAGTTATCAATCTCGTCGCTCTCAGCACGTTGCTGTATAATCGTTGGAGTGGCGCGCAACCGACTTCTCGCTCCGATCGCCGGGACCAACGGTTCGAACACATGAAGCAAGAGCTTGCGCTCTCTGCAGACCAGGCCGCACGACTCGACATGTCTCGTGCGACTTTTCATGCGGAGCTTGACTCGCTTTCCACGCAACTCGTTGCTGTGCGGAAACAGTTGGCACAAGCGCTTTTCGAAGAAAAACTGGACACAGTTCTCGTCAACCGCCGTTTGGACAATATTAGTCAGCTTCAGTCAGATGCGCAAAGAAAAGTGATCTCCCATCTCCTCTCCGTCAAGAGAATGCTCACCCCTGAGCAACAGAAGAAATTCCATGCAATCGTCGTGCAGCGGTTTTCTTCGGCGAACGATCAGCCCATGCCCGATCGTCCTTTGCATTGAGATACTATTCTTGATATTGAGAGAAGCGGAGTAGTCATTCTGTAACGCCAGCCTGTCGGGGGTCTGCAACTCTGCAAGACGCTATTCTCATTTTCTTCCCTTCTGTCTTTTCGCTTACCGAAGGTTTTCTTCGCCGCGTGTGTCTAAGTTATTGGAAAAATGAATAGGAATGATCGCATGAAAAAGAAATGGTTCGTCGCTATCGCTGTCTTGATAGTGATTGTCGCAGGAGGCGTCATAGCAACCACAGTTCTGCGCAGCAATACGGTGAATTCCAATGTGCTTGAGATTGCGCGTGTTGTCAGGCGCGACATTGGCTCGACCGTTTTGGCAACAGGCATCATCAAGCCGATGGTCGGCGCGGAAGTCAAGGTAGGATCCCGTATTTCGGGCGTCGTCAAGCGACTGCGCGCAAATATCGGAGATCATGTGAAGGCAGGACAGCTCATTGCAGAGTTGGACGATGCCGAGCTTCGTGCACGACTCAATCAGAATTTCGCGGCGCTAGCGAAAGCACAAGCCGACCTTGAATTTGCACGAAGCACTTTTGAACGAACGACGACGTTGCGGCGCAAAGAACTCGTTTCCGAACAGGAATCTGACCAGGCGGAAACTTCAGTCAAAGTAGCCGAAGCGCAACTCAAACAAGCGGACGCCAATCTCGAGTACGCAAGAGTTCAACTGAGCTACACACGAATTTACAGCCCTACATCGGGAGTGATTGCTTCGGTGTCAACGCAAGAAGGTGAAGCAGTGTCGGCAAGCCTGGCCTCCCCCACCTTCGTCAGCATCATTGATCTGCATCGTCTTGAAGTGCAAGCGTATGTGGACGAAACGGACGTCGGGAAAGTTCAGATTCGCCAGAACGTGACGTTCACCGTTGATACGTATCCCGATACAGACTTCAAGGGTGTCGTCACCGCCATTTATCCGAAGGCAGTCATACAAGACAACGTCGTGAACTACATTGTGACTGTAGCAATCAGCGACTCTGAGGGAAAGACACTGCGGCCGGAGATGACAACAAATATGACTATCTCCCTCGAGACGCGGAAGAATGTCTTGTCGGCGCCGACAAGCGCCATCACGCGCGAACGAGGCGAGCGTTACGTGACGGTGCTTGAAGGAGAAAACAAGATTCAACGCAAAGTGAAGACCGGATGGAAAGACAACGGCATCACAGAAATCATCAGCGGACTGAATGAAGGAGAACAGATTCTCGTCCCATTAACGAATCAGGAGAACAATCCATGAACAACAATGTGATTCAAGGAACGAACCTCGCAAAGATCTACAACAAAGGAGGCGGAGGCGAAGTGGGTGCAGTGCAAAATGTCTCCGTGGAAATTCGCCGAGGCGAATATGCGGCAATTATGGGAGCGTCGGGTTCAGGCAAATCAACTCTCATGAACATCCTTGGTTGTCTCGACAAGCCGACAAGTGGTTCGCTGAAACTGGACGGTATCGAGGTAAGCACGCTCACCGACGAAGAGCTTGCAAGGGTACGAAATAAGAAAATCGGTTTTGTGTTTCAGTCGTTCAATTTGCTCGCGCGGACCAATGCGCTCGAGAATGTCGAGCTGCCGCTCATCTACTCCGACAAAACTGACATTTCGCGGCTGGCCCGTCACGCTCTGGAATCTGTGGGATTGGCGGACCGCGTACATCATAATCCGAGCGAACTCTCCGGCGGACAGCAACAACGCGTGGCGATTGCCCGCGCGCTGGTCACCGATCCGGAGATCATCTTTGCCGACGAGCCAACAGGAAACCTCGACAGCAAATCAAGCCTTGAGATCATGGCGCTCTTCCAACAATTGAATGAAAAAGGGAGAACAATCGTACTGGTGACGCATGAACCCGACATCGCCCAACACGCACGCCGTATCATTCAGATTGCAGATGGAAGAATCGTCAGCGATGAAGTAAATCCAAACCCGCGAGTCGCCGAGCAAGAGATGAGCGCACTCCTCCCGAAGGAGGTCGCCCATGAAAACCGGTAGAGTACTGAAGGTTGCATTCAAAGGTCTGGGAAAAAACAAGCTTCGCACTTTCCTCATGATGATCGGAATCGTCATTGGCATCACTGCGCTGACGCTGATTGTTTCGGCTGGACTGGGCGCTCAGAATCGCGTCATGGAACGCGTGAAGAAGTTCGGGCTTGAAAGCATGATGGTGTTTGCCGGCGCCGGACGCGAGGTGGGACAGCCAACGAGTGGACAACCCGCCACAACGCTGAGTCTTGAAGATGCCACAATGCTAAAACAGGAAATCAAGACTGTCGCCGACGTTGCACCCTTCGGCCGTAAAGGTCAATCAGAAGTAAAGTTTCAAGAGAAGTCCACCACAACAACCGTCTTCGGCGTTACGCCGTCATGGGCGCCAGTATGGGATTGGGATGCAGCAGAGGGCGACTTCATCACTGATGAAGACATGTCGAATCTCGCGCGTATCTGTGTTATCGGACCCACGGTGCAGAAAGAATTATTTGGAACGGCAAATCCCATTGGCGAGCAATTGCGCATTGGGTCCGTTCAATTCGAAATACGAGGAGTCATGCAGGCGAAGGGGACAAGTCCGGCCGGCGGCGACATGGACGATCGCATTTACATTCCACTCACCACATTCATGAGGCGCGTGGCAAATGTCGATTATATATCGGCAATTAAGATTCGACTGAACACATCAAAGGACATGGCGAAAACCGCTGCGGACATCAACGCACTACTGCGTGAACGTCACAAACTCGCGGTCGGGACGCCGGATGACTTCACTATTACGACGCCAACGGAAGTCACGAAGATGGCGGAGAAAGTGGCGGGGACGTTCAACATCTTTCTTGTGCTTGTTGCAGTTATCTCACTCATCGCAGGCGGTGTCGTCGTGGCAAATATCATGCTTATCTCTGTGAATGAGCGACGGAAGGAAATTGGCTTGCGCAAAGCCGTGGGCGCACGGCGCAAGGATATCATCCGACAATTTCTGTACGAGGCAACTGCCGTCACGTTGACCGGCGGTGTGATCGGGATTGTGTTGGGCGCAATCGGCGCGAAGATTCTCGAAGCGTTCACACAAATGCCAATGGCAGTCTCATGGGAAAGCGTTGCTCTGGGAGTTGTATTCTCAACTCTTGTCGGCATACTGGCGGGATTGCAGCCGGCGAAGAAGGCGGCTGCGTTGCAGCCTATCGAAGCCCTGCGGTGAGTTCTTGCTCGAAGGGAAGCATCGGAACGGTCGTTAAGAATCATCGTTGAGTGAATTGGAGAGAAGGTCGGTGGACAGTTGAATATTGCTCGAAGCATTCGCATCTCACGGAAACAACTTGCAGCGCACAAGTTGAGGACAGCGCTTGCGTTGACGGGGATTGTCATCGGCGTCTCCGCTGTCATCATCATGGTTGCCATTGGGAACGGCGCTCAGCAGGAAGTGCTGTCGAAGATTGAGGCAATGGGAACGGATCTTCTGATTGTCAACGCCGGCCAGGTACAGAAGAGCGCCGGACGACAACAAATCCGGGGAACGGTCACGACGCTTGCGCTTGCAGATGTGGAGGCCATCGCCCGCGAGTGCTCAGCCGTGAAGGTCGCTGCCCCAGTGCAGAGCAAAAAGATTCAGGTGAAGTACGGCAACCTCAGCACGAACACTACTGTGGTCGGTACAACGACAGAGTTTCAGGAGGTGAGGAATTTTCGGATCGCCGCAGGTGCATTCTTCACCGATGACGAGAATCTCGCGTCACGTCGTGCAGCGGTACTCGGACAGTCTGTTGTGAATAATTTGTTCGAAGGACGAAACCCCATCGGCGAGACCATTCGCGTTGGCAGAGTGCCCTTTGAGATAATTGGCGTCATGGAATCGAAAGGCGTGGACCTTAACGGCGCCGATCAGGATGACCAGATCTTCATCCCCATCCGGACGGCGCTCCGCCGCGTTTTCAATGTTTCATACATCGGCGCGATCAACATCAGGGCAACGAACACGCAGGCGATGAGACAAGCCGTCGCGCAAGTCTCAGAGTTGCTGCGAGACCGTCACCGTTTGAACAAACAGCAGAAGCCGGATGATTTCACAATCCAAAATCAAGCCGATCTTCTTGTAGCGCAGCGGGAGACGACAAACACGTTTACGATGTTGATTGGAAGCATTGCAAGTATCTCGCTCCTCGTCGGAGGTATCGGCATCCTTGCGATCATGCTGATTGCCATTCGCGAGAGAACGAACGAGATCGGCTTGCGTATGGCCGTCGGCGCAAGTCGTAAGGATATTATGACGCAGTTCGTAATTGAAGCTTCCATCCTTGGCGTCGGCGGCGGGCTGGTCGGAATCTTTCTCGGAGTCCTTGGGGCAGTCGTTGTACGTTTCGGAACTTCGTGGGCAGTAACTATTTCTCCGAACTCTGTTGCGCTCGCATTCGGGTTCTCGTTGCTGGTGGGATTATTCTTTGGTGTGTATCCGGCCCGGAGAGCCTCACTTCTTGATCCTATCGAAGCATTACGAAGTGAATAGCAAAGAAGGGATTCGAATGAAGTGAATGTCTTTGTGTATGATGTAGAAAGAAGCTTGTCTTGTCAGCTGCCGGGCAAGCTCGGCTGAGTTCACTCGCGAAGTTGGTCAGTGTCTCGTTGCGGCAATCGATCGACGGCAACTAAAATGCCGTGCAACAATGCTTCAGGGCGCGGTGGGCAACCCGGAATGTACACATCAACAGGAACAACGGTGTCAACGCCGCCGCATGAAGCGTAGCTGCTGCCAAAAACTCCGCCTCCAATGGCGCACGCTCCCACAGCAACAACGAGCATTGGCTTCGGCGTTGCTTCGTATGTTTGTCGCAGTGCAAGCTCCATATTGCGAGTAACGGGTCCGGTCACCACAAGCATGTCTGCGTGGCGCGGAGAGGCAACGAAGTGGACGCCGAAACGTTCGATGTCATAGATCGGATTATTCAAGGCGGTAATCTCCACTTCGCAGCCATTGCAAGAACCAGCGTCCACCTCTCTGATATGGAGTGAGCGCCCGAACAGCCGTCGAATCTTTTCTTTCAGCTTCGCTCCGATTTCGTCGAGGGTTTCATTGTCGGAAGGCGTATGAGAAATCATCCCGGAAACCTCGAACGTTCCCTTCTCATCGAGCTTGTATCGCGCACGAGTGAGCAATGCGGATTTATCCGTCGTCGCGAGTTGAAACTCCTTTGTCATACGAATCCCATCAGGACATGCTGCCTCACATTCACCACAGAAAATGCAGTGTCCCAAGTCGAGCGAGAGCGTCCTTTCAGTGTGAGATACAACCGCGAGCGTGATTGCATCGGTGGGGCATGCATCTGCGCAGGCGTCGCATCCGGTGCATCGCGCAAAGTCGATCTCCGGCTTCCCTCGAAATCCTTCAGCAGGTTCAGTCACGACTGCGGGGAAGGAGTTCGTGACAACGCCGGTTCGTATCGATTGTCTAAGAATCTTGAACATGATGTGTTCTATCGATCATTCCCGGAATACGACAGATTGAAGCTCTTATTGATCACCGGAAAATCCGGTACAATGTTATTCAGCACGGCGACCTTCAATGCGCGCCAGTTGTGGAATGAAGGATCGGTGATCTTCCAACGATAAATCTTTCCGTGTTCGTCCAGCATAATCCAGTGAACGATTTCTCCGCGCCAACCCTCAACGTAGCCGAGCGCGTGTCCGCTGGCTTCACGATATTCCGATGTCGCCGCAATTGATCCGTGATCGTATTGGCGGTGAAGCTGCTCAAGGATGTTGAATGATTCGCGAACTTCATCTATGCGAACATTCATGCGTGCAAGTACGTCACCCTCTTCGTGCTGCGCCACCTTGAATTGAAGATGAGGATATGAGCAATGGGGATGATCCTGTCGGAAGTCCCTGGCGATGCCCGACGCTCTTCCGGCAATGCCTACGATACCGAGACGGTACGCATCCTTGTGCGAAAGAACTCCTGTTGTCTCGAGCCGATCGATCGCGGTAGAAGCCGACATTGCGAGGTCAATGAAGCTATTAAACTCCACTCGCCCCGTTGCGAGTTCGGCATGCAGCGCGTTCCATTGCGACTTGTTCGGATAACGACGCAATCCTCCAATCGCAGCCATCCCCCGCAACAATCTGCTGCCGGTGAGCATCTCATTCAACTGCATGAATCGCTCTTTCAATTGAAACGCCATTGCTGCACCGACAGAGAATCCCACGTCAAGAAAGATCGATCCAATATCACTGACATGGTTGTAGAGACGTTCAAGCTCAAGGAGCGTCGTTCGGAGAACAAGCGCACGCGCGGAAATCTCTCGTGCACATATTCTTTCTATAGCATGACAGAACGCGAGCGCATGTGCAAAAGTAGAATCACCCGAAATGCGTTCTGCAAGCCACAGCGCCCGCTGCGGAGTCAGCCCTTCGGCAATCTTCTCCGTCCCCTTGTGTGTGTAGAACAACTGCGCGTCGAGATTGATGATCGGCTCACCGGCGACACTGAACCGGAAATGCCCCGGCTCGATGATACCCGCATGCACCGGACCGACAGGAATCTCGAACACACCTTCTCCTTCCACATGCCGGAAGTCAAACGTTCCCTTCACACGAGGAATAGTCTGCCGCGGATTAAATTCCTTCGCCATGGGATACACTTCTTCGGGCCAATCAGGATGGACAGCAAGCTTGCGGATGTTCGGAAATGCAATGATGCCAAACCAATCTTTCATTTCCCTCTCAAACCAATCAGCCGCTTCGATCGATGAGCTGATGGAAGGAACCTCGCGATGCTGAGCATCCACCGAGACGCGGAGAATAATAAAGAGATCGTCAGCGGGCAACGAGAAGATATAGTATAACGAGAAGAGACCACGAATGGATTGCTCGTCATTCGCGATGATTGTTACGAACTGCCCCCTAAGTGATTTTGTAAGAAGAGAACAGACGTCGGGCAATTTCGACAGGGCTTTGGGCTTCAACGCAAGATAAAGTTCGTTGGGCGCGGCTGATAACTCCTCGGTGAGGATCTCTCCTAATGCGTTGCGAAGCAGATGTATGTATTCTTGCTTTTTCACTCCCTACCCTTGCACAATGGCAACCGCCTGACGAATGAAGTTCGAAAGAAACGAAGGGATCGCTATCCCTAACAAAAACAAAATTGCCACGAGAGCGCCGATCAGAATGAGCGAGAAGGCGTCTCCATCCCCTTCATCGATACGGCGATGCGGCTCGCCGAAGACCATCTGCGTTGCATAATAGATAAAGCCAACGAAGATTGTCGCGACCACCCCGATGAACACAAGACTTGGGAAAATGTTTCCGGCGGCAAACCCGGCAGTCACGATCGTAAACTCACTCACGAACACACCAAACGGGGGCCAGCCCGTAATGGCGAACACGCCAACAATGAGCAGAGTTGCGCTCACGGGAATGACCTTGATTGCTCCGCTCACGCGTCGCATGATTTTCGAATCGTACGCGAGCCGAACGTTTCCCAGCGTCAGAAACAGGACGAGCTTTGCGAGCGCGTTGTTCAGGATGTGAAGCAGCGCGCCGAAGTAAGCAAGCGGGGTTCCCAGCCCAAACGCGAACACGATGATTCCGACATGTTCAACGCTCGAGTACGCAAGCAGCCGTTTGAAATCCCGCTGAACAAGAATGAACGGAACCGCGATGACCATCGACAAAAGCCCGAAGATGACAAACAATGTCGGCGCGAAGCCCACCGCCACTGCCTTGTTCACGAGAATGTAAAAGCGCAGCAACGAATAGAGAGCAACATTCACCAAACCTGCCGCCATGAGGGCGCTAATCGGCGCCGGGGCTTCGCCGTATGCATCGGGCTTCCATGTGTGCATCGGGGCGAGACCCGCCTTCGTGCCAAAGCCAACGAGCGCAAAGACGAACGCGAGCTTCAGTATGTCGGGGTTGAGCTGGTTCGCGACCGCAATGAGCGATGTCCAATTCAGCGCGGTACTTTGTGAAGAGACCACGTGCAACGCTGAGAAGTACGTGAGGATGATGCCGAACAACGCAAGACCAATTCCCACCGAACAGATAATCACGTACTTCCATGCCGCTTCGATTGAGCTTTCTCTCTCATAGTATGCAACGAGAAACGCCGTTGCAAGCGTTGTGGACTCGCTCCCAATCCATAAGAATCCAAGATTGTTCGAGATGAGAACCAACAACATCGTGAAGAGAAAAATGTTGAGCAGCATATAATACAGTCGCAGCATTTTCGCATCGACTTTGCGGTTCACAATCTGACGGCGGAGATAGCCGATGGAATAAACTGAAACGACAAATGCACTGCCAGTCACGATCAGCATGATGTACGCTGAGAGTGCGTCGAGGAAGAACCAGCCCTTCGGCGTGATGAGGGAAGTGCCGCGCAGAACCGCTGCGGAAAGCAAGAGTGCGCCAACAAATGTCAACGCTGTGCTGAAAAGTGTTATCGCTTCAAGCAGCGTCCGCCGTTTGAGGAATGCGCAGAGAATTCCTGATAAGAGCGGAAGACCAAGCAGAAGGGAAAAGTACAGAGTGCTCAATCCTTCAACCTCCTCAGTGTGTCCACGCTGACCGTGTCGAAGGTTTCGTTGATGCGGAAAACAAAGACGCCCAGAATGAGCGCCGCTACGAGGATGTCAAAGAATATCCCGATCTCCACAATGAGCGGCATGCCGTACGTGATCGAAAGTCCGGAGAGAAACAGCCCGTTCTCCAACGTCAGGAGTCCGACGATCTGACTCACCGCCTGTTTGCGCGCGAGCATGATGAACAGCCCGATCATCATCATGGCGATGGACTCTGGCAATACCTTCGAGACGGGAAGCGCGTGCATCACTTGCGCATCGATAATCGGCTTGCCCACGGAGTCGGCGAGAATGACGAGCAGACCGCACACAAGCAGCGATGTGGTGATGTTGAGATTGAATTCGATCTCTTTGTGTACTTTGATGCGGTCGATGATCTTGTTCAACACATACGGAATCGCGATTGCCTTCACGCCAATCGTCAGTACTGCGGCAACGAGAATGTGAAACTCTCCGAACCCGGTGGCGACGACGACGGCAACCAATCCGAGCAGGAATGACTGCACACTGAATAATCGGACATAGAACAGCAAGCTGCGACTGGAGACAATAAGGAACGCGGTCACCAAGATCGCCACGGCGAGAATTTCTAAACTGAGGTTGATGGATTGCGCATCGAACATGGCGACTACGATCCGATGATGAAGTAAAGAATTAGCGCGAGCAACGAAAGAACGAACGCCACCATCAGAAGCTCAGGCACACGGAATAATCTGAGCTTCGCATTGCTCGATTCAACAAGAGCGACGAGTATCGCAAGGATGCTGACCTTGACAATGAACGCACCCAATCCGATCGCCAGCGCCACGAATGAAAACGAGGTCGCTATCCCCAGCGGCATGAACATGTTTGCTATCAACGCCATGAACACGAACAGCTTCATTTGCGATGCCCACTCGATGCAGGCGAGGTAGCGACCGGAGTATTCCAGAATCATCGCTTCATGGATCATCGTCAGTTCGAGATGCGTTGCCGGATTGTCCACCGGAATCCGTCCGGTCTCAGCAATCGTGACAATGAAGAGTCCGACGAACGCGAGTAAGTGGGAAGGATGAATGATGGAAACCGGCGTGAACGAAAGGCGGCTGACGATGATACTCAGATCTGTTGAGCCAGCCGTGACGGCAACGGTAAACACCGCCAGCATCATCGCCGGTTCGATAATGGAGGCGAGGGACATTTCGCGACTCGATCCAAGTCCGCCGAATGCAGTGCCGGTATCCAATCCCGCGAGCGCCACGAAGAACCTCCCGACTGCGAACAAATAAATCACGGTAATGATATCACCGATCCAGTGGAATGGAACTGGAGTAGCAATCGTCGGGACGAGCAACGCGATTGCAAGCGTGGAGCCGAACACAATGTACGGCGTGAAGCGAAATATCCACGACGCGGTCGAGGGGAGAACCACTTCCTTCTTGAAGAGTTTTGTCAGATCGTAATACGGCTGTACGACACTCGCACCGCGCCGGTTCTGCAACCGAGCTTTCGTCTTGCGAATGATGCCGGTCGCCAATGGCGCGAGAAGAAGAACCACGAGAAGTTGCAGGATCGAGACGACGGCTGTGTACACAAACTCGCTCATCGGGCAAACATCAAAAGTAAGATCAACGCGATGAACATATACAAGAGATATGACTGAAGATGACCTGTCTGAATCCGGCGAATGAATTTTGCCGCAGCGACCACACCGCTGCGCATCGGCTCGTAGAAATATTTCTCAAAAACGGATTCCGTCTCCAACTCATACCGAAGTTGCTGTTTGAAGAACGGTGAAGCCGCCTCCGAGATTTCGATCTCATGCGTTGCATGAAAGATGTTTGAGAAGATCATGCGAATCGGCTTGCTGAAGCCCGTGGCAGTGTACTGCATACGCGGCTCAACTTTCTCCAACCCGCAAGCCCACACCATAGCAGCTCGTTTCTGCAATTTCCCTCCGAGGAGCAAACCGAGAACAAGCGGCAGTACAGTCAACGCAACAAGAAAGATCACCAAAGTCAGCGGAGAAACGCCGCCCGCACCGCTTTGCGGAATTGTCAGGCTCCCCAAGTTCAGAACTTCAAGCGCCGATGCGCTCCCGCCAAGAAGGAATGTCGTGACCGGTGTAAGGATGGAAATCATCGAACCGGGAAAAACACCGAGGAGGATGCAAGCGAAGGCAAGCACTCCCATGGGAACGAGCATGGACCGCGGCGGCTCATGTGCGTGCTCTGCGTGCGACGACCGCGGCAAGCCAAGAAACGTGATGCCGAATGCTTTCACGAAACATGCCGCTGCGAGCGCGCCTGTCAGCGCAAGCAGCGCGACGGCAATCGGAATCGCGACACGAACGCTCAGATCGGAAATATTGAAGCCCAGCAGCAAGGCTTGGAACGTTAGCCACTCACTCACAAATCCATTGAGCGGCGGAAGAGCAGAAATCGCCAGTGCGCCAATGAGAAAGAATGCCGACGTCCATGGAAGCTTCTTTACGAGTCCGCCCAGCTCCTCGATATTCCGCGTGTGCGTTGCAGAGACGACGGAACCGGCGCCGAGAAAAAGCAATCCTTTGAACATCGCATGGTTCAACACGTGATACAGTCCGGCAATCAAGGCTACTGTTGCGAGCGGCATATTTCCATACGACATGAATATCATTGCTGCCCCGACGCCCATCAAAATGATGCCGATGTTCTCGATGCTGTGAAACGCGAGCAGGCGTTTGAGGTCGTGCTCCATCAATGCATACAGAACACCAAGAACAGCAGAGGCAACTGCGACTGCAAGAACTACTATCCCCCACCACGCCGGACCCGGTGCAAGGAAGTCAAAGTACACTCGTACCATTCCATAAATGCCAGTCTTGATCATAACGCCGGACATCAACGCCGAGACATTGCTTGGCGCCGCAGGGTGAGCCTCAGGGAGCCAAATGTGAAAGGGAACGACGCCGGACTTTATTCCAAATCCGATGAGAGCGCAGAAAAAGATCAGTGTCTTGATGGATGATGGGAGTTGCGCGCTTGAATTCCGGAACGACTGAAAGTCAAAAGAGTGAGCGGTTCCCGCGAGGAGAAGAAACATCACAATCAAAAACGCAGTCCCGATATGCGTCATGACGATGTACAAGATCGCAGCCTTGCGCGATGCGCGCTGTTCGTGTTCGTAGTTGATGAGAAAGAATGTCGTGAGCGACATCAGCTCCCACACGATCAGAAAGAGAACCGCATTCCCCGCAATGACAACAATCGACATGGAGAGGAGAAACAGATTGTAGAGGACGACCAAGAGACTGAGATTCTTTCGTCCGGCGTACTCTCCGCTGTACCCGAATGAGTACACGGACACGACGGCTCCCAGCAAAGAGATCACGCCCAGAAAAAACGCCGCCAGCGGATCCACATTTATTGAGAGAGAACCAAATGGAAGCGTCTGTTGCAAGTCCAGATGCAAGGCGCTGCCGGTCGTGAGAACAGACATCGAAAGGAAGAGGCCGGACAACGAAGCCAACAACGCGGCGCCAAACCCGAAATACCTGACGAACAGGAAAGACTGTTGCGAGGTGTTGCCTTCAGATGTATTGGTTCTTGAGAAAGGTTTACGATCTCGTAACGGTGCGATTAGAATTGCGAGAACATACCCTCCGACCAACAGATGGAATGCCATGAACTGGAGGGATGGCAAATCAAGCATGCAAGACTCATAATTTTCACAATCAATATACGTCGCCGGGCAAGAACTATCAAATCATTCCATTCATAGAACCATCGCTTGACTTCATCAGAACCTGTAACCGACTCCACCGCTGATGCTCCAGTACTTTGGCCGCTCAAAGCTCGTGCGATAGTTGCCGTCGATTCCTGAGACTTGAGTGACCGGGTACATGAAGAGACCGCCAAAGTCGAGAAAGAGTGAATAGGTGAAAGGGATTTCGATTCCGGCTGCGATGTGCGCGCCCAAGACGAGACTACCCTTGACGCTGGTCCAGCGCGCCTCAACGTTGAGCGCCGCAATACCGGCGCCGACATAGTACGTCCAATCTTTCAACCCAAAATGAATCGGGAAATTCCAACGGACGAGCGCAGTGAAGTAACGTCCGATGACGTCGTACGTCACGCCGCCGGCTGTGTCGCGCTTGCCGAAGTTGTAGAGCGCCGAGATTTCATATTGTCGTGGAGAGTCAAGAAAGATCATTGATGCCTCCACGCCGACCTGATGATCGTTGCCCAGATAGAGCTTTCCTGACCCGAAGGTGAAACCCATTGCCGACGCACGCACGCGAACAGCGTGGTTGTACGGCTGAAACTCAATGACCTGAGCCTGCTGTTCTTGCAGCGAATCGGACGCGGCCACGCCGGATGACCACTGCCGCAGCATGCGTGAAGTGAGCGATCGAAATGTGTCGTTGAGATTATCGATGTGCGTGATGTCGGCTTCATCGGCAATCGTCGAATCAAAAGGATTCGACAAATGGTAGAGCGCCGAGTGCAGTCGTCGTGTACTGCCAAAGTCATCAAGCCAGAGCACCCACGCGAACTGAACATCCAGATCCCTTTGCAAAGAATCAGAAGAGCAACAACGCTCACACGTCGCGTAGTAATCAAGTCTGTCTTCGAGAGGAATCACCAGCAGCTTTTTGTTGAGACTAAGACGCTTTGCCAGCGAGCGGGCAAGTCCGAGAGATACATTTGTGTTTTCCTGCGAGCGTGGGAACGGCGGAGCGGCGATAACCGCAACAGTCGCAGGTCGGTCTGGAATTCTGATCCGCCTGCTCGAAGAATCTGAAGGGAAAGTGGCGCCGGCCCCCAGCTTGGATGAATCTTCTTCAATGCAATCGATCAATCGGTCGACAAGCATGTTCATTCCTACGAAGTCTTGCCTGAAGCTGTCTGCAAAAACTTGTTGAAGAGATCCTGTCTCAGCATCGACCACATGCACCGACATCTGAAACAGGCGTTGAGGTCGTTCGAGTTTGATCATCCAGAGGAACTGAGTATTGAGTCCCCTTGCCATTACCACTGGCTCTGTTTCATGCTCGACGTATTCCTCAACGAGTCTGGCATTCGTTGAAACAGCGATGTTCATCCGTGGATGATGAGCGAGAATGTCCTTCAGTCGTCGCGTCGTGACAGTGACAATTTCCAGCGACAACGATTTGTTTTCGGCGGTTGGCGGGAACGGAGGAAGCGCCGCGACAGAAATTCGCGTTGGCGGGACTTTTTTCTTGACCGCGTCATTCAGCTCAATCGCGTTGCGCATGTCGTCGCCAAGCGCAATGAGCGCATCGTACAGTCTTCGACCGCCGAGTGAATCCACAAAAAGCGACTTACTGAGAATCGAATGCCCGGACTCGACATCGACATGCGACGCCTCGATACTCATCGTCCCCTTTTGCGCAAAGTAGCTTCCGCCAATCACGTATTTGGCGCCTTCACGCAGGCCAAGCTCAGGGAGTGTCCAGCCGCGAAATCGATTTGCTGCGCCTCTGCCTGCGGCAGACACGTAGGCTGAATCCGACATGATAACGCGGATGCGCGGTGAAACGCTCAAACGGTTTCTAAGCATCGATGCAATCATTCCTCCGAGCTTCTCGAACGCAGGATCGTCTCCATAGCTGAGAAACGGAGCGATGAGTACGCGGAGACTTGAATCGTATTTCGCTTCGATCTGTGAAACGATGTCCGCCGCAAGATAGTCTGCTAATCGTCGTTCCATCGCGGCGGCTGCGTCATACGTAGCTTCGACGTGGATGCGCTGGTCGAGCATGACCGTATCCCTTCTGCCTTTGGAATTCTTCTGAAGCGTGGCGATTCGCGCATAGAGGACGGCGTTAGCAATCACGATACGGTCGAGGTTGGTGAGCGTCACAATCAAGTAGAAGTGGTTTGTATCCGGCAACCCGGCTAGCGAGGTCCCCAGCGCGAAGAGTTTCTTCTGTGCAAGCTCGCGTGTCCGCGGTAATGCGTGAAGAAAGGACTCGCTTGCTTCGACAGCAACAAGGTCGAGAGTATTCGAAGCCTCCAGATGTCTCACGAGATCATCGCGAAAATCGACAAAAGCATTCCTCCCGATGATGAGTTGGCCGGACTCATCCATGAACTCCATCCAACCGACAACAATGCTCTTTCCGTTTTGAGCATTGCTCATTCCCCCCGAGAGGAAGAGAAGTAAAAATGCAAGCACACGATTGTAGGATGCTATCGTTCTGATCTGCATGGTTCACCGTCAGGTTAGTCGTGAGAGATCAGTTTTTTTCAGTGCGCAACGCACGCGACGGGTACAGACACTGTCCCGTCGGTGTCAAACGCAATCGGGTGTTCCTTCGAACACGTCAAGCCGTAGCCTGATTCAGTCTTGAATCGCAGCGAGACAACAATCTTGTATTCACCTTCGGGCAACCTGACTATCAGGTCACTCGCATTCCAGTGCAACGGCGAAGCGACATCCTGCCCATTGCGATCGACCAATCGGATGGATTGCTTGACAAGTCGGGCGTGTGCGTGCAGCGGGTTAGGAGTAAGTGTGAGCCGGATTCTTTTCGTAACGACAACCGGAATCTTCGTCAGCGTTGCGATGACCGGGCCAGGCAAATGGACATACATCACGACCGGATGAAATCCCGCCTTGCTGATCGAGAGCCGAACGCTATCTCCCTGTTTTCCTTTCACATTACCGAAACGAAACTCCCCAAGTTGTGAGACCGCGGTAACGTCTCCGCGTTCTCCGAGACTGACGAGGGCGTCGTCCACGAACATTCCCTTCGCGTCTTGAATGCGTCCTAGAAGCTCCTGAGTCGCCGGAATCGGGACGGGGGATGGCGGCCAATAGATGTATGCGATAACCGCGATAATGCTGGCGGCAAGCAACGGCCACAAAACGCTACGTCTTCGTCGGGGAAGCCATCCCTGTTTTTCAAATTCCTGGCGTGCATCAGCAACTGCTCGAACGCTTTTCCCTTCGTCGTCCTGCAATGCACTCAACGTCTCGATGACCGCTGCTTGGCGCGAGCCATCCGCCGGCGAACTGATTTCCGCAAGTCGTTCAACAATTCTCGCCACTGCATCGTTGGGGTCATTGAATGCGATTCCCTGCTTTGCGCGAAGAATCAGTGGCAGCGGCGTGTCATCGAGTAGCACAGGCATGATCGGCTTCTTCAGAGCGATGCACGTCGTCCATTCCAACTCTATCGGTTCGGAGATCGATGCCGCCTTTGACCAGAGAAGCAACACACAATCGTTCTCGGCAATCCCTTCCCCGATCGCTCTTGGCCATGCTTCGCCGGGCAGAATGCTCTCGCCGTCGCGCCAGACGAGCACGCCTTTCTCTTTTAGTTGCGCGACAATGAGCGTCGCTGTCGCGGTGTCGTGATGTGAGTAGCTGATGAAAACCGTTGGCATGATGGCTCCACGTTGTGGTTCATGTTCGGCATTCAGGCGAACGTCAGGTTGCACGATCAAAGAACAATTCGTGATGCGAGAGTGATGGTACGTGTCGAGCGAAGGATGCTGGTCGTCAGGTAACTATCGTGGAAGGTTATCGGCGGCCTGCCCGAGCGAGTGTTTGTGAACGGGCTGCGCAAATATACAAAGGAATTGGCGGCAGTGTCAATCTCCGGTACGAACAAAATGCAACAAGTTTTTCGCGGGCTGGCGAATCCTGTAAGAAAATTCAGACCCTGAGCGAACCACGGAACCCCCTGGCGGCATAGTAAGATTCCGCGCCGTTGTGATACACGAAGACGTGGTCGTAGCGACGATCGCAAAAGAGGGCGCCGCCGAGTTTTCGAATCTCAGAGGGTGTCTTCACCCAGCTCGACGTTTTCGTATCGAACTCTCCGAGTCCCTGCAATTCCGCATACTGTTCTTCCGTGAGAAGCTCTATGCCCATGGCGGCTGCCATCTCCATGGCGCTGTCTTTTGGTTTATGTTCTTTCCTTGACTCCAGCGCTTCACGGTCGTAACAAACACTTCTGCGGCCTTGAGGACTTTCCGCCGAACAATCATAGAAGATGTACGAGCCCGTCTTCTTATCATAACCAACAACATCCGGTTCGCCGCCGGTTCTTTCCATTTCATTGAGCGACCACAGTTTTTCTGTATTAGATTCCATCCCGCACAAGCGGGATTGCACTTTGGCCCATTGAAGACCCTTATGGCGGTTCATGTTTTTCTCAAAACGGACTTTCAATGCGCTCAGTAGTTCTTCACGTTTGCCTGCCGGCAAGGCAGGTTGTCCTGGTGACAACTTCTTCATCTTGTTCCTCATGTTGTTCATACCTTCATAGTATTGTCTGTAACGGCAAGCCGCAGAACGCAGCAACTTGGTTCAGGATTTCAATCTTTCATTCGCCCGATCTCTGGTACAGACAATCCACGACAGATCTTTCGAGCAAGCTGATCGGACGATTGCAGTGAATTCGTTTCGCATACCAATTCCTCCAGAATTCTCTGTGGCAATGTAGCAAGAGTGACATTGAGAGACAAGCCGCCGACAAACTACGGCTCTTCCTTATGCTCAAATGCGTTCTACGGCGACGTGTGGCTTCTGGCTGTGCGGGCGCATCCCTCCTCTTTATTATAGATAAGAATGTCACTTTCCATTTCTGAGAAATCAGCCTCTTTCAATAAGAAAACCTCTTCAATTAAGACTTCAAAGTCCGATGTTTGCTGGAACAATATTTGCCGCTTTCTTGAACGGAGCCGCGCCGCCGCGCAAAGCCTCAGTCACGCACAATCAAAACTACGTCGGAACAACTTCAGAGCAGTCATGACCGCATCGCAACCCATCAGTGAAGACACACTCATCCGCGTCCTCGATAGTCTGAATATCGGGCTTGTCTTTATTGACGCGCAGAATCG
This sequence comes from Ignavibacteriota bacterium, assembly GCA_016218065.1. Classification (GTDB taxonomy): domain Bacteria; phylum Bacteroidota; class Ignavibacteria; order UBA10030; family UBA6906; genus CAADGV01. The sequence goes on from JACRFA010000195.1 coordinate 53,811, forward strand.
CATCGCGTTCGTCAACAAATCTGCCGAGCAGATCCGTAACATGAAGCGTGAGGATCGGATCGGAAGCTCGATACTCGAGTGTCATCGCGGTGCGATGCACGCCCGGGTTCTCAATGTGATCGACGATTTCCGGAAAGGCACCGACGGCCCGCGTCATCGCGTGGTGCGCTCCAACGGCAGAACGTTTGACAACTCCTACAACGTTGTCGTCGATGAATCGGGGGACTACAAAGGCATCGCCCTCGTCAGTCAGGACGTGACGGAAAAACTGATGCTCGAACAACAGCTCAAGAAAACCAACGAAGAACTCGAGCGGAAGGTCGCTGAGCGCACAGCGCAAATCGAAGCAACGTATCGCGAGCTGCAACATGCACAAGAACAACTGATGCACACGGAGAAGATGGCGTCCATCGGAAGGTTCGTCTCCGGCGTGGCACACGAGATCAATAATCCGCTCGATGGCATTCAGAGCTGCATTCGTCTTGTGCTGAGTGAACTCGACAACAAAGCTCAAGCGGAGAACTATCTGACTCTGGGTTTGGAGGGATTATACAAAATCGAGCTGCTCGTCAAGCGCCTCCTCGATTACGCCCGGCCGCACGTTTATGAGCGGACGCCGCTGAACATTGAGACGCTGCTCGACAATGTACTCGCGTTCGCACAATTCAGACTCAATGGAACGCCCATTCGCGTCGAACGAAAGTCTTGCGACGCCCTGCCAGCGGTCGATGCAGACGAACACTATTTGCAGCAGGTGTTTCTCAACATCATTCTCAATGCGTTCGATGCCATGAAGACCGGCGGCACGCTGACAATTTCAACTTGTCAACAAGGCGACGGCCGCGTAGCAATTGAAATCACCGACACAGGATGTGGAATTCCGAAAGACGCGTTGCACAAAATCTTCGATCCCTTCTTCACGACAAAATCGCATGAGTCGGGAACAGGGCTTGGACTTTATCTCAGTTACAACGTCGTGAACAATCATGGCGGCGACATCGAAGTGCGGAGCGAGGAGGGCGTCGGAACAACGTTTGTCGTCTTGTTGCCCGCCGCTCTCAGTGCAGGGACGAAGTGAATGCCGCTTCGCCGGCATCCCTTTGGGCGAATCCAGCATCTTCCTGCCCGCCCTGCCTGCCGGCAGGCAGCAAACCGGCAACTCTTGAAAGCGAGCCTCAGAATACAAGTTAGTAGCAGTAGCTAGTATGCGAATCGTTGTTGTTGAAGATGAGAAGTTGAAACGCCTGACGTTAGTCGAGGCGTTGACCAAAGCAGGGTATCGCGTCGAGGGATTCGAATCGCCGCGCCTTGCCTTGCAAGAGATCGAGCAACGCGGCGCCGACGTCGTTGTGACAGACATCCGGCTGCCGCAAATTGACGGCCTTCAGGTCCTTGAGCGCGTTCGCGCGCTTTCTCCAAAAACTGCCGTCATCGTGATGACCGCGTATGGCACCATCGAGTCGGCAGTTGAGGCGATGAAGCTTGGCGCGCACGACTACGTGCTCAAGCCCTTCCCTGCAGACAGGCTGCTGCTGATTCTGAACAAGCTTCGTCATGTGCGCGAGCTGGAGGATGAGAATGCCGCGCTGAAGCAGCGGCTCGCCGATCGCTATTCGTTCCACAACCTCGTCGGTCGGTCGAAGGTCATGCAGGATTTGTATTCGCAGATTGAGATGATCGCGCGAACCGACACGACCGTGCTCATCGAAGGCGAAAGCGGCACCGGCAAGGAACTCGTGGCAAACGCAATTCACTACAACAGTCCCCGCGCTAATCTTCCCTTTGTGAAGCTGAGCTGTGCAGTCTTGAACGAATCCATTCTGGAAAGCGAATTGTTCGGGCATGAGAAGGGTGCATTCACGGGCGCGATTCGTGAGAAGAAAGGGAGATTCGAGCTGGCACACAGCGGCACGCTCTTTCTCGACGATGTGGATGACATTCCGCTCGCGTCACAGGTCAAGCTGCTGCGCGTGTTGCAGGAAAAAGAGTTCGAACGTGTCGGGGGCGACAAGCCCATTCATGTCGAAGTCCGGTTGATCTGCGCGACGAAAGTCGATCTCTGGAAGAAAGTCGAGGCCGGTTTGTTTCGCGAAGATCTTTTCTATCGGATGAAGGTCATTCCGCTCAAGCTTGCTCCGCTGCGCGAGCGTCGTGAAGACATCCCGCTGCTGATCGAACACTTCCTGACAAAAGTTGGCCGACCAACGCTGAAGTTCACAACATCGGCCATCGAGACGCTCACACAACTCTATTGGCCCGGCAATGTCCGCCAACTCGAAAACATCGTGCAACGACTCGCCGCGCTCGCCGTCGGCGACACGGTAACAGAAGAGATGCTGCCCCGCGACATCATGACTGCAAAGCCGGCGCTCATGCAATTCAAAGACAAGACTTCCGTCCCCATCGAATCGATGATCGATGAACTCGAAGTGCAGGCGCTGCAGTGGGCGCTCGAAAAATCCGCAGGCAATCAAACCGAAGCTGCCGCGTTGCTGTGTATGAAGCGAACGACTTTGCGCGACAAGTTGAAGAAGCACGGAATGATGTAGGGATTGGATCATTGCCGCGTCCTCAACTTCAACCTTCGACCGGATATTATTGCCGAGTCGGGCGACCGCCTGCCTGCCGGCAGCCCCAAAAACAAATTCTGATATCTGTTCAACTGTCAGTTGTGAACAATTGACGACGGAAACTCGTCTCGCTGACGGGTTCACGTCATCGAATTTACCCCATCACTACAAAGAACCTCGCAATGAAGCTGTGAATCTCGCCGCTCTCTCGATGAACCATGCTGGCATTGTACTTGCGCTTCAAGTAGAGCCTGACAATACCTCCTGCGTTCAATCAAATCCAAACCAACACTGAAAGGAATCATCGATGACTAATTTGCTGCGCACCATCTCGTTCGGCGTCGCGCTCTTCCTGATCATGGCGATCGCCCCGGCTGCGGCTCAAGAGCAAGCAAAGCCGGATACGTAGAAACAAGAGCAGCCCAAACCTGTAACGCCAACACCGGAACCGCCGAAAGTCGGATTCAAATTCGGCGGCGTCTTCAACGCATGGGGATTGTGGCAACGCGACTTCCGGCTGGGCGCGATCGACTATCGCGATCAGTATCTCGTGCAGATGTTCCGTCTGAATTTCACATTCAACTACGGCGACAACGTCAAAGCTATCACGCGCTTCGATCTCGGACAGGGATGGTGGGGAGTCGATAATCAACAACCGACCTATGTCGGAAGCGGCAGCGGAACGTTCGACAACAAAGACTCGAAGTTCTTCCTCCATGTCGATCAAGCGTACTTGTGGTTCAATGTCGCCGATTGGTCAACCGCATTCAGCATTGGTCGGTTTCAGTGGGCAGTCGGCAATCGGTTGGTGCTCGACAACAATTACGATGGCGTCGCGGCAGATTTCAATATCGCTACTGGCGCATTGAAACTGGGATGGTCGCGTGTGTCCGAAGGCCTTGATGGACTTTCCGATCTGGAACGAACCGGCGCAGATCAGCGCGGCAACTTTGATGGCGGCGACGCAGATTTGTTCCTCGCGAGCTACTCGCTTCCCATCGACAAAACGAAACTGGAACTCTACGGCATGTACTATCTCGATGGTTCGACCGCTGACACGAACGCATACCTCATCGATGGCTTGTTCTACAACCGTCCGCGATTCACGCCGCAAGTCACGTCGCTTGGCATCGTTGGTCTGTCGGGCAATTCGAAGGTCAGCGACTTCACGCTCACATACGAGGGCAACGTTCTGTTTGGCAAGGATGATATTGCGAACACGACCTTCGCGGGACATCTGAACACATCGGCAGGAACTGCGAAGAACGATCCTCTGAAGTATGACAAGAACAATGGCAAGCTCTTCGGCTACAACGCGTATCTCAAAGTCGATTATGCCGTCGCTCCCGCGTTCACTCTTGGTTTTGTGGGAGGGATGGGTTCGGGCGACGCCGATCCGACATCGGGCAAAGGCAACGTCAACAAGCTGCGCACCGCGGGATTTTTCTACATCACCGAAGTATGGGAAGATTCCATCATGCCGGATGAAGAGGGCATTACGCCGCAGGGACTTGGCGCGCCGAACATCCGCGGGTATCGCGAACTTGAGAACACGACGATCTTCCAATTGAACGGAACGTACGCCGCGACCAACCGGCTGAAGCTGTTTGCATCGGTCAACTACATCCGCGCAACGAAGCCGGTGTTTGCATGGACTGCGGCGGGACCGAATCTTGCTCTGAGCGCGAAAGACCTTGGCTTCGAAGTTGACGCCAAAGCGGATTACAAAATCATGGATAATCTCACGGCAACATTGCGCGGCGGCGTGTTCACGCCGGGCAAAGCTGCGAAGTATCTCATCAACGGATCAGACAAATGGGATCGGACTGCCTACGAAATGCGCAGTGAGATCACGTTCACATTCTAACAAAGGACAATCGTATGAACAGATTGCTCATCATGTTACTCGCGGCTGTTCTGTTGTGCAGTGTTGAGATGGTTGCACAACAGAAAGGCAAGCGACATCCGGCCACTGAGCCGGGACAAACATGCGTCGAGTGTCATGAGGCGCTCACGCCGGAGGTTGTGACAGGGTACGAGAAGAGTCTTCACGGCGTGAACACCGTGCCGTGCATTGTGTGCCACGGCGCGACGGATGCAACGTTCGTTGCAAAGCCGCGCAAAGATCGCTGCCTGGGCTGCCATGAGTCGATGATGATCTCGGTCGCGAAGGCATTTCCCAAGAAGAACAAAGAGTGCGTAGAGTGTCACGTGATGCATGAACTCAGCCCTCACAAGAAATTCGGAGGAACACAACAATGAACGTATCACGACGAGAATTCATCAAGACGTCTGCCGCGGCATCGGCTGCTGCAGCGATCGGCCTTGAGCTTCTCACTTCCGAGAAGACACAGGCTCAAACGCCGTCCGGTCACGCAGAAAAATGGGTAAAGAGCGTGTGTCGCTATTGCGGCACGGGCTGCGGCTTGTACGTTGGCGTCAAGGGAAACAAAGTTGTCGCGGTCAAGGGCGACAAGGAGAATCACAACAAAGGCTTCCTCTGTGCGAAGGGGTACTTCCTTCCCGCCATCGTCTCTGCGAAGACGCGCCTATTGAGTCCTATGATCAAGAAGGATGGCAAATTCGTTCGCGCAACGTGGGACGAGGCGATGGGGCTTGTCGCGTCAAAATTCAAAGAGACGATTGAGAAACACGGCCCGGACGCAGTTGGTTACTACGGTTCCGGCCAAGCGCTCACTGAAGAAAGCTATCTCGCGAACAAGCTGTTCAAGGCAGGCATCCGAACGAACAACATGGACGGCAATCCGCGGCTCTGCATGGCAAGCGCAGTCGGCGGGTACATGACAACCTACGGCAAAGATGAGCCAATGGGTTGCTATGAAGACATCGACCACGCCGACGTGTTTTTCCTGATCGGCTCCAATACCGCGGAAGCGCATCCGATCATCTATCAGCGCATTGTGCAGCGAAAGACGGCGAAGAAAGATGTGAAGGTGATTGTGGTTGATCCGCGCAAGACTGCAACAGCGCGCATCGCCGATCTGCATCTCTCGTTCACGCCCGGCACTGATCTCGCGATTCTCAACGCGATGGCGCACGTGATTGTGAAAGAAGGTCTGGTGGATGACGCGTTCATCAGAGCGCATCTTGCCTTCATGCAGAA
>JACRFA010000191.1 GCA_016218065.1 Ignavibacteriota bacterium
ACCCCAGAGGACTTGAAACGATTTGGCTTCGTCCCTCTTTCTGCAATCAATCAGATGACCGAAGAACTCGGAAAAGCTGAGACGAACGGAAACGGAAACGGAAATGGATCCACTCAGAACGTGAATTTCGATCCGTTGCTTGTGTCGCACTTCAATCCACTTTCGCCCCTTGCGGAAGCCTACCGGCGGCTGCGCACGAACGTGTTGTATGCACAGATGGATACTCCTCTCAAGAGTTTCCTTGTCACAAGTGCGAATCCCTCTGAAGGGAAGTCAACCACAATAGCGAATCTCGCGATTGCATTTGCGCAGGCTGAGAAGCGTGTTCTTCTTGTTGACGCAGATATGCGCCGCCCCACGCTCCACACGCGGTTCGGGCTTTCGAAGAATCCGGGAGTGACGGACCTCTTTGTCGGAACGGCGACATTCGAAGAAGTTGTGAACAAAGATGTTGTTGACAACATGGACGTGCTCTGTTGCGGAACAACGCCGCCTAATCCCGCGGAGCTGTTGGGTTCGAAGCGCATGCAAGAGTTCATACAACAAATGAGCATCAAGTATGATCTCCTGTTGTTTGATTCTCCGCCGCTGCTTGCGGTCACCGATGCGGCTGTGCTCTCAACCGGCGTCGATGGTGCGATACTGGTCGTCTCTGCCGGGGCAACCCGTGCGGCTGCCATTCAGCGTGCAAGCGAATTCTTGACGGGCGTCGGCGGAAAACTTCTCGGCGTTGTGCTGAACAACTTTGACGTGAAGAAAGCCTACGGCGGCTATTACGGCAGCTACCGCTATGGCTATTACGGTTATGGCTACGGTTATTACCACTCAACAAGCGGCAACGGCGAAAAGCAAAAGCGCCGGAAGCGCACAAAGTTGATGGGGGATTTCGGCAGCAATTGAGTTTTGTAACAAAGATGTATGTGGTAGAGTAAGTCTTTCGTATGCATGGTTGTTCCGGTTTTGCGTGTAGCAATACCTTCTCGATCTTTGTTCACTTCCTTGACAATTAAGAAATGAAACTTCTTCGGCTGGCTGTTCGGTTCTGTAGTGTTACCTTACTGATGATCTGTGGTTTGAATGTGTCACGTGCTCAAATAGATCAGAGTGCGTTGCTCTCCGCAACGTCCATCAACACGACGACGTCGAACTACTATTTTGCCAAGCCGAATGAGCTGACGATCATTGTCAATATCATTGGTTTTGTCCAGAAGCCAGGCAGATATGAAATTTCCAGCTCTATCGATCTTGTGAATCTCATTTCTCTTGCCGGAGGCCCTACGCCTGACGGTTCGATGAAAGATGTCAAGATATCGAGATTCAGCAGTACGGGAGGGAAGCTGGAACGGAAGGAGGTACTTTTGGATCTTGATGAACTTGCCAAGGTGAACGCTGCTCAATTAGTTCTTCAGCCGGGAGATATCATTCAGGTTGACAGAACGGGATGGTCGACGTTTCGTGATGTGTTTGGCGTGGTCGTATCTGCTGCAATCATCACGACTGCAGTTGCACAAGTTATCAATCTGACGCGCTAGAACGGGACGACGACACCATGCCAACTCTCTCCATTGAACCGGACCCGCAATTTACTATTCTGTCGCGCTGGTATGCTCTCTACGTTCGCTCGCGCTACGAAAAGCGAACGCATAGCGAGCTGCAGCAGCTCGGCGTCGAGAGTTTCCTTCCGTTGATCGAAGAAATCCATTGCTGGAGTGATCGCAAAAAGCGCGTCGAAGAGCCGATGTTTCGGGGCTACGTGTTTGTGCATAGCGACCTCAGGAACAAAGTTTCGATTTTGCAGACCGAGGGCGTTGTCCGGTTTGTCGGGATACGCAATTATCCGTCGCCGATTCCGGACGATGAGATCAACTGGGTGCGGATACTTGCGAAGTCGCCCGACGCAGTGAAGCGCGAGGAAGAGTTTGAGCCGGGTGAGTGGGTGCGCATCCTTGTCGGACCATTTCAGGGAGTGCAGGGCTTTGTCACGATGGTGAAAGGCATGGCGAAAGTTGTCGTCTCCATTCCGTCGATCGGGCGTGCCGTCTCCATCCAGGTGCCGATTGAGTTTGTGGAGAAAGTTGGTGAAGAAGTAGCGGTTTTGAGTTGATGGAGTTTGCAGAGTTGCAGAGTTGTAGAGTTGTAGTTGATCGTTGATTGTGATTGTTGGTCGTTCTCGGACTATTACCAACCACCATCAACTAAGAACCCGACACACCCAAGTAGGCCACACTGCTTTTTTTTGAAAGCAGATGTGACTGAAAGGGCGGAGCGTGCGCGAGAATACTCAATTATCAATTGGCAATGGACAATTATCAATTGACAATTAGTATGGCCAAAGGCGACGACATACAAGAGCGCTTGATTGATTTTTCAGTGGCGGTCATCAACTTGTGCGGAACTTTGCCGGACACTCAGGCGGGTCGGCATTTGGCGGGACAACTCCTACGCTGTGGAACGTCGCCTGCGCCGAATTATGGCGAGGCACGAGGAGCCGAGAGTAAGAATGACTTCCTGCATAAGCTGAGAATCGTCCTCAAAGAGTTGAATGAATCGCAGGTATGGTTGGATGTCGCCGCGCGTGGTACACTCGTAAGTAAAAATCAGTTGGCGCCAATCCGACAAGAATGTGTTGAGCTGAGCAAGATCATCAACGCAAGCATACAAACATCGAAGTCGCATAAACCTTAATTATCACTTGCCAATTGACAAGTAAGATTCTGACCTTAACTTTACCCTCAACCTCGTGGACATCAAAGATACCTTACTTCATAAGATCGCTGACAAGACTGCCGTCGTTGGCATAGTTGGCCTCGGCTACGTTGGTTTGCCGCTCGGACTCTGTTTTGTTGAGAAAGGATTTCGTGTTGTCGGACTCGACATCGATGCCAACAAGCCCGCCGCGCTCAACAAGGGCGAATCGTACATCAAGCATATTCCAGCGGAGCGGATTCGCAATGCAGTTGCCACGAAACTGTTCACTGCAACAACTGACTTCTCACAAGCTGCGAACTGCGATGCTATCCTGATTGCCGTGCCGACGCCGCTGAACAAGAACCGCGAACCCGACATGTCGTACATTGTCTCGACGTGCGAGTCGCTCGCGCCGCATGTACGCAAAGGACAACTGCATGTGCTCGAATCGACAACATATCCCGGCACGACGGATGAGGTGATGGTGCCGATTCTCGAACGCGGCGGATTGAAATGCGACAAGGATTTCTTTGCTGCCTTCTCGCCTGAACGCGAAGATCCGAACAACAAAGACTATCGCACCGAAACGATTCCGAAAGTTGTCGGGGCAACGTCGCCTGATGGTCTTGCAGTGGCGAATGCACTCTACTCGCAGATCGTCGTGCGCACTGTCCCGGTTTCATCGACTCGGGCGGCGGAAGCAACCAAGCTGATGGAGAACATCTTTCGTTCGGTCAATATCGCGTTGGTGAACGAGCTGAAAGTGACGTTCATGAAGATGGGCATCGACATCTGGGAAGTGGTAGACGCGGCAAAGACGAAGCCGTTCGGGTTCATGCCTTTTTATCCGGGTCCCGGTCTCGGCGGACATTGCATTCCCATCGATCCGTTCTATCTGACATGGAAAGCACGCGAGTACGGCGTATCGACCCGGTTCATCGAGCTGGCTGGCGAGATCAACACGTCTATGCCCGACTTCGTTGTCCAACGCGTGATGGAGGTGCTGAACGAACATGGCAAGCCACTCAAAGGATCGAAGATTCTCATGCTCGGACTCGCCTACAAGGCAAACGTCGATGACGATCGTGAATCGCCGTCGTATCATCTGATCGAGAAGCTGGAGGAGAAGGGCGCAGTTGTGGAGTACAATGATCCCTGGGTGCCAGTGATCAGGCCATCTCGAGAGTGGTCGAAGTATGCCGGACGGAAATCCGTTGAGGTTGCGGACGGCTATGATCTCATTCTCGTTGCCACCGCGCATGATGAGTACAAGAAGATTGATTTCCGCAGATTCAAAGTCCCCGTCGTGGATACAAGAAACGTTGCCGGGGCGGGATCCGCGAAGGCCTAGCTCATCTGACGTCCGACCTCTGATTCACCGATCTCTCACAGAACTCTGATGATCTACCTGGTAACAGGCGGCGCCGGATTCATCGGTTCGCACATTGTTGAGGAACTTCTGCGGCGCGGCCAACACGTCAGGGTGCTGGATAATTTCTCTACTGGCAAGAGAGAGAATCTCGATTCTGCCGTTACTCTAGCAGAGAGGGGACAGAAGACAGAAGACGGTGCTCAGTCATCAGTCCTCAGTCGACTTGAAGTCATCGAGGGCGACATCCGCGATATGGTGGTTGTCGGGAAGGCGACGCAAGGCGTTCATTATGTCCTGCATCAGGCTGCATTACCTTCGGTGCAGCGGTCAGTGCTCGATCCGATGGCAAGCAATGATGTGAACGTTACCGGAACGTTGAATTTGCTTGTCGCTGCGCGGGACGCGAAGGTGAAGCGATTCGTCTTCGCTTCCTCCTCATCTGTCTATGGGAATACACCAACGCTTCCCAAGGACGAGTCGATGCAGACACAGCCTCTCTCGCCGTATGCTGTGTCGAAGTTGGCAGCAGAGCGGTACTGCATCGCGTTCCGACAGGTTTACGACATGCCGACGGTGTGCATTCGGTATTTCAATGTGTTCGGTCCGCGCCAGGACCCGACATCGCATTATTCCGCTGTGATTCCGAAGTTCATCACATCGATGCTGCGAGGCGAGCCGCCAACAATCTATGGCGACGGGCTGCAGTCGAGAGATTTTACATACGTTGCGAATGTCGTTAACGCAAATCTCCTTGCGTGTGAGCGAGATGAAGCAATTGGGCATGCTATGAATGTTGCCTGCGGTGAGCGGTACACACTGCTTGATCTTCATCGAGATCTCATTTCGATGACGGGAACATCGGTTGCGCCGACGTTCGGAGATGCACGACCCGGCGATGTGAAGCACTCCATGGCAGCGATAGGACTCGCGGCCTCGAAGTTGGGATATCAACCTATTGTCAGTTGGATGGAAGGATTGAAGAGGACGGTGGAGTGGTACAGTGGGGGAGGTTGAGAAAGGAAATAGTGCGCCAGGAGACAACGAAAGAAAAGCTTCAACTGTTCATGGCAGATCTCGGACGTCGAGTGAGCGGTTATGGATGCATCTATTTCACCGGTGGCGCCACGGCGGTTCTCCGCGGCTGGCGAGCCATGACGATAGACATTGATATCAAGCCTGACCCCGAGCCTTCTGGTACCTTCGAGGCAATTGCCATCATCAAGAATGAGTTGGATGTCAATATCGAGCTCGCAAGTCCCGACCAGTTCATCCCGACACTTCCGGGGTGGCGCGAGAGAAGCCTCTTTATTGCGCGGCATGGACAAATTGAGTTCTTTCACTATGATCCGTATAGCCAGGCCTTGGCAAAGTTGCAGCGGCGGCACGAACGAGATGTGCACGACGTTCATTCGATGGTGAACGATGGACTCATAGTGAGATCTCGATTGTTTGAGTTGTTCGACTCAATGAAGTCTCAGCTCATTCGCTACCCATCCATCGATCCTGCGTCATTTGAAGAGAGTGTTAGGAAGTTCTGTAATGAGCGCTGATGAAATAATGGAGGGACTACCGGGAGAGACGCTTATTCGCCAAGGACTTGCCGATGCTGCACTTGGACGGAGGACGATAGCGGGATATCTCGTAGCGATAGCCCGTCCGAGGCTTTCACGGGCGGGGTTGCTTCAGCCGTCTCAAGGACCTGCTATCGTAGATGCGGAACTTCAGTTGTACCGTTTGCTCCGTGAGGAAGGGGGAGATGCGTACTCGCGATACAACTCGTTGCTGCGCGAACTCATCAGCTTTGAGCAGGGGCTGGACCATAGGTTGAGCAGAAGAGGGACCAGAGAGATCCCGAGAACAGAAGACCGATGACAGCAGGCACATAACCGACGAACATCACGATGCACTCACTACAAGATGCTGGGTTCAATGATAAACAATCCTTCTTCATTCTTGATATCGAGGGACTGGCGTCTGACCTCGGCTCTCCGACTACATTCTCAGCTTAACCAATGATCGAACTTGCAAAAACTTCCCGCATCTACGTCTCCGGTCATACCGGACTCGTAGGCTCGGCGATTGTCCGACGGCTCAACGCCGAAGGGTTTAACAACATTCTCAGTGCGACACGCGAGCAGCTTGATCTGCGCGATCAGGCGGCGGTGAATTATTGGTTTAAGGCGAACCGGCCGGAGTATGTGTTTCTCGTCGCCGGAACGGTTGGCGGCATTCTTGCAAACTCGACCCGACCGGCGGAGTTCATCTATGATAACATGATGATCCACGCGACGGTTGTGCATGCATCGCACCAGTATCCTGTGAAGAAGCTTCTCTATTTGGGAAGCTCGTGCATCTATCCGCGACACGCGAAGCAGCCGATCACGGAGGAAGAATTCCTCACGGGTCCGCTTGAACCGACGAACGAAGCGTACGCTGTTGCAAAAATTGCCGGCATCAAACTCTGCCAGGCGTACCGGAAGCAGTACGGATGCGATTTCATCTCGGCGATGCCGACGAATCTCTACGGACCGAACGACAACTTCGATCTCACCAGCTCGCACGTGTTGCCTGCACTCATTCGGAAATTCCACGATGCGAAAATCGCAAAAGAGAAAGCCGTGACGATCTGGGGGACGGGAACGCCGCGGCGCGAGTTCCTGCACGTGGACGATCTTGCCGATGCGTGTTTGTATATCATGCGCTACTGGGACGAAGATATTCATATCAACGTCGGGACTGGCGTTGACCAGACGATCCGCGAGCTTGCCGAGCTTGTGAGCGCAGCCGTGTATCCCGCTGCCGAATTGCGCTTCGATACCTCGAAGCCCGACGGCATGCCGAAGAAGCAGCTCGATGTCTCGCGCCTGACAAAGCTGGGATGGAAGCACAAGATTCCACTCGACAAAGGCATTGCGGATGTGTACGAATGGTTTTTGAATTCGCCGCAGCACCGGGGGTGAGGGGATTGGAGATTGTGGAGTATTGTGGACTAACAGGTTTGAAAAACTCTTAGTTCTTTATCCACGAAGGAACACTAAGAAGGATTTTTGGCTACTGAGATGAGAGGGGGGCGAACCTAACAGGTTGTTGCAAAACTCTTATTCCTTATCCACGAAGGTCACGCCTGCGTGCCAAA
>JACRFA010000192.1 GCA_016218065.1 Ignavibacteriota bacterium
CGAAGGATATTTTGCGCGATTGAAGCAACGCTATCGACAACATCGAGGCCTCTCCCCGCAAGAGCGAGAGGCTTATTTCCGATGGTTCGTTCATCTTTGTCCAAGGTAAAAGTGCAATACCTTTTGAACATTATTCCCATTCCGAAGGAGCGAAGCGACTGAGGAATCTCTCTTTATTTGGTTCAGATTCCTCACCCGATAGACAGCATCGGGATTCGGAATGACATCGACCTCAGTTTTTCAATAGCCCACTAGATTTCTCACAGCAGTCACGACAACAACTTGATATGAAAATTTCAGAATACACCGACTCGTACCGCCAGCCCATTCTCGATCTCTGGGCGCGGGCGCTTCCTCTCGATGCAGTCTCGCAAGACGTGTTTGAAGCGCGGGTGTTGTTGGATGAGAACTTCGATCCGACAACGGCGGTGATCGCACTCGTGAACAATGTACCCGTCGGCTTTATCTTTGGTGCGCATGCAAAACGAATGCCGCTCGGCGATGCCGATCCGAACGGTACGAGAAGCTGGATTACTCTACTCGCCGTCGATCCATCCGTTTCCATGAGTGAAGTTGGGGGAGCGCTGATTGAACACGTAGAAAACAAATTCAAAGCGCTTGGCAAAACCGAGTGCTACGTCTCAACGTATCCGCCCGGCTACTTCACGCCGGGCATCGATCGGAACAACTGCAAGCCGTTGCTTGACCTCTTCCTCACAAAACAATATTCCGAAGTGAAGCAAGCATTGAGCATGGACTCCTCGATTGTGCTCTTTACGTTGTCAGAGAAGGTGCTTCAGAAAGAAAGAGAGCTGAAGGGGGAAGGAATTGAATTCCGAGTCTATCAGCGAACGGACCTGGTGCAGTTCATGGCGTTTCTGGAAAAGTCCATGCCCACCGATTGGGTACGTGTTGAGCGGGCAAACCTGAAGAAGCTCGGCACCGGCGGATTCACTCCCGAACAAATCACGATCGTGACTCACGGAGAAAAGATTATCGGCTACTGTCAGTTTGAAGGTTCTCACTTCGGTCCGTTCGGTGTGTCGGACGAATACCAGGGACGCGGCATCGGCACGGTGTTGCTGGCGCGAACTCTCGACCGGATGCGCACGTGCGGCTATCACGACGCGTGGGTGATGTGGACCGACGACCTCGCGGCAAAGGTGTATGCGAAGTTTGGCTTCAAGGAGACGCGTCGCTTCTCCATCTTACAAAAACAACTCTAAGCAAGCGTCTCTTGACAACAACTCTTCGACAAGGCAGCCCGACCAAATCCAGATTGGTATCACTGGATGCATTCCGCGGCATCACCATCGCGGGTATGCTCCTCGTGAATAATCCCGGCTCGTGGAATCACGTTTACCCGGCACTCGAGCATGCGGAGTGGCACGGCTGGACGCCGACGGATTTGGTCTTCCCGTTCTTTCTCTTCATCGTCGGCGTGGCGATGACGTTTTCATTTCCGTCGCGGCTGGCAAAGGGAGAGACACGCGCCGCGCTGCTCAAGCATGTCATATTCCGCTCTGTTGCGCTGTTTGTTCTTGGCATGATTCTCACCGGATTTCCGGACTATGACTTCTCTCATCGACTGATTCTCGATGTGTTACAGCGAATCGGAGTTGTGTATTTGTTTTCGGGAATCATGGTCATCTACGCAAAGCCCATGCAGCAGGCAGTCCTGTCCGTCTTCTTTATTGCATTATATTGGGTATTGATGATGACTGTCCCTGTTCCGGGTTTCGGCGCAGGCGTGCTTGCGCCCGGAGGTAATCTGTGGCAACACGTGGACAACGTACTCATTGCCGGATGGCATTACCATGCTGAAGGAGTGTTGAGTCTGATTCCGTCATTCTCGACCGTGCTGCTCGGCTCGCTCACCGGCGAACTGCTCCGATCAGAAAAGACTCCCTTGGAAAAAGTCAGTCTGATGTTTGTTCTTGGAAATGTGGGAATGGTTCTCGGCGCGATCATGGATATCTGGTTTCCGATCAACAAGCTGTTGTGGAGCAGCTCGTACGTTGTGTTCACCGCAGGATTTGCACTGAACCTTCTCGGTGTGTGCTATTGGCTGATCGACATCAAACACTACAAATCGTGGGCAACGCCGTTTGTGGTGTTCGGCGTGAACCCGATCGCAGCGTTCTTCCTGTCGAGTTTTTTTAGTCGGGTTATGGGTATGATGAAGATCGAAGGCGTCGATGCAACTGGAATCCAGATCGCAACAGGACTGAAGAGCTGGTTGTATGCGAATCTCTTTGCGTCGTGGGCAACAGAAATCAACGCGTCGATGTTCTATGCGATAGCATACACGCTGATGTGGCTTGGAGTGATGTGGGTTCTTTATAGGAAGAATGTTTTTGTAAAGATCTGAGAGTTGGGGTTCAAGGTTCAAGGTTCAAGGTTCAAGGTTCAAGGTTGAGGTTTGAGGTTGAGGTTTGAGCTTGTTTGGGATTTGGGATTTGACGTTTGAGGTTTGTCTGTGATTTGGGATTTGAGATTTGGTGCTTGTTAATAGAGAGGTATGATGCACAATCAACGAACAATACTCGCTATCGGCGCGCATGCCGGCGATATGGAAGTCTCGTGCGGCGCTGTGTTGGCCAAGCATGCGAAGCAGGGAGACAAGGTTGTTCTCCTCCATCTTACGCTCGGAGAAGGCGGCAATCCGGCAATGACACCGCAGGCTTACGGTGAGCAAAAACGTAAAGAGGCGCACGCAGTAGCCGCTGCGATGAAAGCCGAAGTCATCATCGGCCCATACAACGATGGCGAGCTGCCGAACAACGACGAAGTCCGCATGTACACCGCCGACATTATTCGTCAGGTGAAGCCGACACACATCATCACGCACTGGCGGACCAGCATACACAAGGATCACGCCAACACGCATCAGATTGTCAATGATGCTGTGCTGCTTGCGTCGCTCGAAGGCGTTGTAACCAATCACCCGCGGCATCGCGGCGTGAGAGCCATCTACTTCACCGAGAACTGGGAAGACCCCGAGGGCTTCACACCGTACTTCCACGTGGACGTGACCGATGAACTCGAGGCATGGCGTGAATGGATTGTGAACTACCAATTCATCAAGGGCGGCATTTCATCGTTTGCATATCTGGATTACTACTCAGCACTCGCACGCGTACGCGGCGCAGTCGTGGGGAAGAAGTATGCAATCGCATTTGATGTTGATCCATTTGAAAAAAAGAGTACCGTGGAGTTGTTGCCCTAACGGATGTTGAGAAGGAAAAAAGTGATCCACGAAGAACACGCCTGCCTGCCCGCCGCTTTGCCCCGGCAGGCGGGCGTGCCGAAACGACGCACTTCGGCGTGCAGGCACGAATGTGCACGAAGGTTCTTCTGATACAAGCCACAAATCACTTCTTAGTGTTCCTTCGTGACCTTCGTGGATAAAGAAGTAAGAGGCTTCAACACCTGTAAATCAGCAAACGAGAATTGTATGGAATACACTGTCCGAAACTACGACGCGAAAGACGAGACCGACGTTGTCAACCTCTGGAATCAGGTTCTCGTTCGTGACGAGATAACGCTGAATACATTCCGGCGGAAGGTGGTGCTTGACCTTAACTTCGATGAGCGCGGATGCTTTGTTGCCGTTGCCGACGAAAAGATTGTCGGGTTCTTGCTGAGCATCCGGCGACGGTATCCGTACTACGACCTTGGACTCGAACCGGGCAAGGGATGGATCACTGTGTTCTTCGTGCATCCAAACTACAGAAAGGCCGGCATTGCTTCGCACCTCATTCGCAGGGCTGAGGCGTTTCTGCTTCTCGAAGATGTGCGTGAAGTGTCTGTGTCCGATTACACACCAAATTATTTCATCCCCGGTGTTGATGTCGATGCGTATGCATGCGGACATGAGTTCTTGAAGAAGCGTGGATACAAGAAGGTCGACAACGTCTACGGCATGGGACGCTCGCTGATGGATTTTGAAGTCTCGGCGGAGATGTGCGATCATTTTCACCGATTGCAGCAGGCCGGTCTTACCATCAGCGTATTTGAACCGCGGCACACGTTACGTGCACTCGAGTTTCTGCGGAAGAACTACCCCGGCGATCTCTTCCGCGTCGCGCACGACAGGCTCATGGAGAATCCTGAATGCGATGAAATCCTGTTGGCTTTGAAAGGCGACGAAGTGCTTGGCTTCAGTCATTTTCTTGACGAACACTTTGGCCCGTTTGGGATTGCGAAGGAATACTCGGGACGCGGCCTCGGTCCGTGGCTCTACTGCGCCACCGTCGAGCAAATGCGAAAGAAAGGTCGCCGTAATCTCTGGCTAGCGTGGACTACGGGACGAGCAAAGGATTTCTATCATAAAGTGGGATTGAAAGTCACCCGCCGACACGTCATCATGAAAAAGCAATTGCATCCATCCGGAGTCTGACCCAATGAAAATTCTGACACTTGCTTTGCTGTTGCTTGTCGGTGCGTCGCACCTGTCCGCACAGACATCGGTGGAGATTGACGCAGGGAAAATCATTCGTCACGTGAACCCGTGGCTGTACGGCATCAACACTGCACGATGGGATGAATCGCTGTTTCCGGGACCGACGAACGAGACACTGCTGACATGCGACCGCGATGCCATTCAGAAGATCAAAGTCTCGGGCGTTACAGTTTTGAAGTATCCCGGCGGGAATGATGCAGACTCGTACATCTGGAATTCGCCGGACAACAGCGCGTCGGAGATGGACACCGACGAGTACATTACACTTTGCCGTGAAGTGGGAGCTGAACCGTTTATCACGATCAACTTCAATCAGCCAGCCGAGCTTGCAGCGGCGTGGGTGCGATATTGCAACGTTGAGTGCGGCTACCATCTGAAGTTGTGGGAAGTGGGCGACGAACAATGGGGAACGTGGGCAAAGGGACATGCGCCGCCGCGCGAGTACGCGAAGAAGTACATCAGCTTTGTCAAGGCGATGAAGGCGGTTGACCCGACGATCAAAGTTGCGACCAATGTGCCGCTGGGTTCACATCCCGAAAACTGGACAGAAGAAGTTCTGCGCGCCGCCACGCCGTACATCGACATGCTCACGTACACATTCTTTCCGCAAAAATGGGGAAAAGAAAATGATGACTCGCTGTTGGCAAGCATCAACGATTTTCGCGTTCTTGCAAAGCAACTGCGCAACGACGTTGAGAGAATTCTTGGCAAGGCAAAAGCCGATTCGATCCTCATC
>JACRFA010000028.1 GCA_016218065.1 Ignavibacteriota bacterium
ATCACGATGGCGTTGTCGAGATTTCCTCCCTTGATCAAACCCTGGCTGTGCAGCATTTCCACTTCGTGCAGGAAGCAGAACGTGCGGCATGGGGCAAACTCGTTCACAAATTCCGTTTCCAGATTGAACAAGCCGCTGTGCTGACTTCCCAACGCCGGATTATGATAATCGACCATCACGGTGATGCGATAGTCGTCCGTCGGGAGCGCGACGATGTCGACACCCTTGGCTTCATTGTGATACTCGACCGGCTGATCGATGATGAGGTAATCCTTCGGCGCATCCTGTTTCTCGAATCCGGCCTGGAGCAGAATCTCCACGTACGGTTTCGCGCTGCCGTCGCCAATCGGAGGCTCGTTCGCATCAAGCTCGATCAGGCAGTTATCAATCTGCAATCCGACAAGCGCGGCCATCACGTGCTCAACAGTGTGCACACGCGCTTCGCCGATTGCGATCGTCGTGCCGCGGGCAATGTCCACCACATGATCGACGAGCGCCGGCACTTCAGGCGCGCCGCCAAGATCAACACGTTTGAAGCGGATGCCGAAATTTTCCGGCGCGGGCCTGAACGTCATCGTGCAAATGCTGCCGGTGTGCAACCCGACCCCGCTCATCGAGACCGGCTGTTTAATCGTTCGCTGTTGGACTAACATGCATCACTCCGAAAAACTGGGAGATGGATAACAGATCGCAGGATCAATCCCTGCCTCTCACTTCGTTTGATTCTCCGTTTTCGCTTCAAGCTGTTGTATTCGCTTCTGCAGCTCGCGCACGGTCTGAAGCAGATCAGGCAGCTGGGCGATCGCTCCCTGAATTCTGAACGCCTGTCGTTGAGGAAATGCCGGATAGCCGAAGATGGTCGTATTCGGTTGATCGATAGAACGATGCACGCCGGACTGCGCGCCGATCTTCGTGCCGTCTGCGATCTCAAGATGTCCGGTGAAACCAACCTGCCCGCCGATCATGCAGTTCTTTCCGATCTTCGTGCTGCCTGAAATTCCCGCCTGCGCGGCGCTAACGGTGTTCTCGCCAATCACAACGTTATGCGCAACCTGAATCAGGTTGTCGAGCTTTGCGCCGCGCTTGATGCGCGTCTCGCCGAGCGTCGCGCGATCAATCGTGCAGTTCGCCCCGATCTCAACATCATCTTCAATCACAACAATGCCGAGCTGCGGAATCTTCTCGTACGTTCCGTCAGGCTTCGGCGCAAAGCCAAAGCCGTCGCTGCCGATTGTTGTGCCGGCGTGAATGATCACCCGCGCACCGATCCGGCAGCCGTTATACACCGTGATGTTCGGATACAGAAGAGAATTCTCCCCCACAGCAACATCATCACCCAACACCACATTGTGCGACACCATCGCACCGTCGCCGATCCTGACACGTTCACCCACAACAACATGCGCGCCGACCCGAACGTTCTCGCCGAGCACGGCGCTCGCCGCAATCACAGCCGTCGGATGAATGCCAACGGGCAACGGGTCGACCGGCGGATTGAAGTGCTGCAGGATTTTCAGAAACGATACGTAGGGGTCATTCACGCGCAAAAGCGCCAGCTTGTGGCCGGCGCTCACTTGCAGATTGTTCGCAACAATCACTGCCGACGCGCGCGTCGATTCCAGGTACTTCTGGTATTTCGGGTTTGCCAGAAAACTGATGTCGCCGCCTCCCGCTTCCTCGATCTTGGCGACGCGCACGATCTCTAGCTCGCCGTCTCCTTCAACCTCCCCGTTCAGCAAAGCAGCCACATCGCGGAGTTTCATATACCCTCACGTTATTTTCCGAAGGACTGCATCCGGCGCAGCACACGCTCGGTCAGGTCGTGCTTTTCGGTGGCGTAGAGGAGAAGAATGTCGCCGCTCTTGTCGAAGACGTAATCATAGCTGTCTTCTTTCGCAACTTCTTCGAGCACTTTGAAGATCTTGTTCTGGATCGGCTTCATCACTTCGTTCTGCTTCGTGAACAGCTCGCCGTTCTGTCCGAATTTTTTGTTGCGGTAATCGGCAATCGCCTGATCGAGATCGCGCAGTTCTTTCTCGGCCTCGGCGCGAGACTGGTCCGTCAGAATCAACTTGCGTTTGTCGTAATCATCAAACTTCTTCTTCCACTCGGCCTGCATCTTTTGCAGCTCGCTCTCCCAACTTGCGACCAAAGCATCGAGCGACTTCTGTGCATCGACCGCTTCGGGGAGATTCTGCATGATAGTTTCTGAATTGATGTGCCCGATTTTCATCTGCGCAACGCCGATGGTCGCGCACAGCGCCATCAGTAGTGCCAACGCTATCCGTTTCATCCGTTATCTCCCTAAAAGAAAATGTCGTGCTACTTACCACGCTTCAGTCTGTCGATCACGCGGTTGGTCAGGTCTTCTTTCGGATCGCCGTACAACAGCACGCGCACGGATTCGGTTTGATCGAACACGAACGTGTACTTCTCCGCCTTCGCAACCACCTCGATGGCTTTCAGGATTTTTTCTTTGATAGGATTGAGAATCCTGTCCTGCTGCTTTGCAAGCTCTCCATCCTGACCAAGCTTCTGTAGTTTGTACTCGCGCAGTTTTTGGTCGAGATCATAGATTTCCTGCTGAGCAGTTTTCTTTGCGGCATCGTTCAGGAGCGATTCCTTCTTCTTGTATTCATCCACTTTATCCTGAATTGCTTTTTCCTGTTTTTCGATTTCGTCTTGCACCGGCTTTGCGAGCGCTTCCAAACGCTTCTGTGCATCCTGCGCCTCAGGAACTTCCTGGAAAATCTTTGTAGAGTTCACGTACGCGATTTTTTGCTGCGCATTTGCGGCGCCAATCATCAACGCAACAACGGCGAGTATTGATACAACAAGTTTGTTCACGGTTTACCTCTGATTATTATGTTGTAGATTGTTTGCTTCCTTATTCAATAACGAAACCTCGAATGTTCCGCCAACCTTGCTGGATGAGTCGGTCCAGGTTTCTACTCGAATGAACGACAGCGACGATATAGCAATCGCCTTGACGTCTCACATAGATAATCCGATACGTGGCGCTTGCACAAGTCGCATGCGCGTTCGCTCTGCATAGTAATACGAGTCACGAGCGATGTACTCGACTATCTCTCGGAGATCCTCTTCCGCGGGCTTCGTCCAGAAAACCTTAGCCATCGGGTTGACCTTTTTTCGATCTCATCCTGGCTCACAAAGTCACCCATCTCAACAGCTCTGATGCCGCGCAATACTTTCTCCCGGACATAGAGGTGATACTGAGTGTCTTCAACGCTGCAATCGTCCGGCAACGATTTGACCAATTCAATCACCTGCTCCTTGACGCCGGACTTACCGTTGGCTTTTGTCCTCGGCATGTCAGAATCCTCTCCCGAACACAAAGTGGAATTTCCAGCCGTCGGGGTTGCCATCTTTGGGATAGACGTCGTCGAACCCAAATCCGTAATCGAACCCGATCAGACCGATCGGATTGATTTGCAATCGCGCCCCCAACCCTGCGGAGCGTTTGAGATCAAAGAAGTCTGCTTTGCCGATCGTCTCCCACACATTCCCGCCTTCTACGAAGCCGAGCAGATAAATGGGAATCGGATTGATTGCCAGCGCGAACCGTACTTCTAAAGTCTGCCGCGACATCGCGCGACCACCGTAGCTGTCGGCGCTGAAGACGCTGTTCTTCGGACCAATCGTGCGGTCCTCGTATCCTCGCAACGGAGTTGTCGCAATGTAGCCAAGCCCCGTGCCGCCCATGAAAAATCTCTCGGTCGGCGGAATGCGATCGACGTCCGCATCATCAAACACACCAACGTACCCGAATTGCGATGCGAGATAGAGAGCAACCCGGCTGCTGTTGAACAGCGGCATGTACCATTCCGAACTGAACTGCCACTTGTGGAAGTTCACGGTTCCGGGCAACACCGGCCCGCCGGACATCTGTATCGACAGCGAGACGTTGGACCCTGTGACAGGGAAAATCGGATTGTCGATGCTGCTGCGTGAAATAATTTGCGTAATGCTGATCTGACTCGTCTTCCCTTCGAGATAGTAGCCGCGTCCATCCGTCACGTTGTTCGCCTGCGCGTTCAAAATCCAGTCGCCGCGGAAGTAATCATCGGGCCAGCGGAATCTGCGCCCGATACGAATCGACCCGCCGGTTTGCGCGAGATCGTAGTAGTAACTTTGCCGCGTGTCGAAGAGACTCACGCCGAGCGTCGTCGGCGTGTCATAGAGCCACGGCTCGGTAAAGCCGATGCTGAACGTACGGAAGCGCGCCGCTTCGCCAAACTGCCATTCGAAATTCAGAATCTGACCCGCGCCGCCTGAGAGCGGTTCCGCGATCGAAAAATTGTTGATGGTGAACCCGATCGCGCCGGTCACGCCATACGCGCCGCTGTAGCCGACCGATGCGTTGATGTTGTCGCTGGATTTCTCCTCCACTTCATACGAGAGATCGACTGTCTTGCCGTCATCGCGCACAGCGTAGTCGGGCTTGATTTTTTCTGGATTGAAGAAGTTCAGCACCGAAAGCTGGCGGATGCTGCGGACAATGGCGCCGCGACTGAAGTAATCGCCAGGCCGCGTGTACAACTCGCGCCGAATCACCTTGTCGTACGTCTTCGTGTTGCCTTTGATGTTCACCTGTCCGATAACGAACTTGTTCCGCTCGTACACTCTGATGTTGATATCGATGCTATCTTTGGCAACGCGTGTCTCTTCAGGCTCAAGGTTGAACGTCAGATAGCCGTTGTCCAGATAGAGCGAGGCAACATCGTTCTGCGCCTCGTTGCCGCGCAGGTTTTGCTCGAACTTCTCTTTATTGTAAACATCGCCCGGCTTGAAGCCCAGCGTCTCGTTCAGCACCGTGTCGGAGTACACCGTGTTGCCTTCCCACGTAATCGAACGAACCTTGTACTGCGGACCTTCATACACATTCATCAGAATGTTCATGTCGGTCTTGTCGTCGCTGTACCAAATCGAGTCGCTCACAATCTGTGCGTCGCGATAGCCGTTCTTCGCATAGTACTGAGCGATGAGCTTCTTGTCTTCATCGTACTTCTTCCGGTCGAACTTGTGCGACGAGAAGATCTTCCACCAGCGCGCTTCGGCAGTCTCCTTCATCGCGCCCTTCAGATCGCCCGACTCGATTGCCGTATTCCCGTTGAAGTAGATGTTGCGCACTTTGACATCTTGCCCTTCATCCACCCGCACGATGAGGTTCACGCGATTCTTCAACGTATCAATCGGCTCCGTCGAGACTTTGATATCCGCCAGCAGGAAGCCTTCGGACTCGTACAGCTTCTTTAGATCTTTCTGGATTTTGTTCAGCTCGTACGGCGCGAGCACTTGTCCCCGCACGAGCGCGACTTTCTTCAGAATGTCATCCTCATCGATCTCATCGTTGCCGGTGATCTTCGTGTCTTCGTAGCGCGGAAACTCGGTTACTTTGACCACGAGGTAGATACCGTCTCCCACTTTCCTGTCGATTGCAATCTGAACATCGGAGAAGATTTTCAATTGCCAGAGTTTCTTCACCGCCTGCGAAATCTTGTCGCCCGGCATCACAATCTCATCGCCAATCTTCAATCCCGTGTTAGCAATAATCGCCGACGGCTCGGCAAGCTCGTTGCCTTCGACGGAGATGCCGAGAATCTTGTAAACTTCTTGAGGTTGAGGAGTACGTTGTGCGAAAAGATGGGATGGTGAAAAGACCAGGATCGCAGTTGCCGCCAACACCAACAGACTTTGCTTCATGTTATGGTCCGGTTACACTCTTGATAAGTCGATCGAAATACCCTTTGCCTTGCTCATTGCTTTGACTGCGGAGTTGTTCACTAACCATGCCAAACCGACGCTCGCGTTTTTGGTAGCTGCGAATGGCCTCATACAGCTCGTCGCGCCGGAAACTCGGCCACAATCTTGGAGTGATGTATATTTCACTATACGCCAACTGCCACAACAAAAAATTGCTGATGCGGAACTCGCCGCTGGTCCTGATCATCAAATCCGGATCGGGAACGGCATCGGTTGAGAGATACGACGCTACTTGGTCTTCAGTGATGTCTTCAGGCACGATCGTTCCCGCCTTTGCGTCGGCAGCAATGCGCTTGATGGCCTCCGTCAAATCCCACCGACCGCTGTAGCTAAGCGCGAGAATCAGCGTCAGGCCTGTGTTATCCTTCGTGCGCGCGATGTCGTCGAACAATTCGCGCTGCACTTCCAGCGGCAGCCGCGCCGTCTGCCCGATGGTTCGTATGCGGACGTTGTTCGTGTGCAGACGGTCGGTTTCATCCTTCAACGCGCGCAGCAGAAGGCGCATCAGGAGCGAAACTTCCTCCTGAGGCCGTTTCCAGTTTTCGGTCGAGAACGCGTACAGCGTCAGGTACTTCACGCCAAGCTGACCGCACGCTTCAACCGTGTCGCGCACCGATTCAACTCCTTCGTTGTGACCCGCAATGCGCGGCATGCCTCTCCGCTTTGCCCAGCGTCCGTTCCCGTCCATAATAATTGCAATGTGGTTGGGAATTTCGCCGGAAGCTCGCAACGCGTCCTGCTGCTTCTTATCCTCTCCGGTTGCTTGCTGAGGTCCTTGTGACAACGGTAGGAATCTCCCGATGGATAAAAAATGAATCGCCGATTCTGGAAATCGGCACAAAAAATCTAACCTTATTCGGGACGAAAGTCAACTTAAAGGGCGTTCATGTTCTCCATTCACCATCATTCACCATTCACCATTCTCCATTCACCATTGAACATTGAACATTGGTCGTTGTTCGTTGACCATTGCTCTATTGGGGACATGGACGAATAGCAGCATCCCTAAAATTCACCTGTCGATTTTGTCTCAAAGACTGTATCGAAATCTTGCATAGCCTACTTCTCGTCCACGTTCCTGGTGTTCCTCACCAGTAGGAATGTGCATGCCGCGAAGCCTGACTGCCCTGACTGCCGTCAGGCTGGCGTCAGGCTGGCGGGGCAGTTCACTTCGCCGCAGAGTATGTCGCCCAACAGACCTCTGACTTCGCCGGTGAATGGTTCGCCTTCTCGCCGACCTACGCCCGTTCTTTTTCCCTATAGCCAAACAATCCAAAGAGTGCGAACAGCGCATAGAGTCCGTAGAGAGCCGGTGAATCAAGCGTCGAGCCGAGCGAGCCGAGCAGGCCCAAAAAACCCAGCATGCCTAACATGTTCAGTTTCATGATGACTCCTATCAGAGTGTTTGATACAAACCAAAATCTCTTCTTAGTGTTCCTTCGTGGATGAAACGTAGATTGACCCTCGTGCATCCAAGTCTATCGCAGCACGATCAACTTTCTGACCGCGACGAAATTCCCTACTTGCAGTTTGTATAGGTACACCCCGCTCGACAATCCCTCCGCGTTGAATGTAATTTGATGGTCGCCGGGTTCTTTCGCTTCATTCACCAGAGTTGTTACTTCCCTTCCCAGAACATCATACACCTTCAGTAGGGACGGGGCATGGCCCGTCCCTACTGGGATTGTGAATCTAATTGTTGTTGTTGGGTTGAAAGGGTTGGGGTAGTTTTGCTCCAACTGAAAGGCGTTCACGACTCCACCCTCCTTCACATCACCAATGGATACCTTCACCCACGAGCCGAACAATCTCCAGCGTCCGGCGACATAACTTTCCCACACAGACCAGAAGCGCCACCTCCAGTCGCCTGTCAGCACGCCGCCGGAGATCACCGGATTGATGTCCTCCCCCGCTCCGCCACTTCGTTGTTCATAGTAGTACGGCGAATTCCCAAGCGAAACCACAATGCTGTCTTGTCCTGATGCATTCGTCCGTCTCCATGTTCCGCCCGTTACATAAAAGAGGGTCGGGCTGTTCGGTGAGTTGGTGATGATAGGAATAAGCATGAATGAGGCATTCGTGTTTTCGCCGGTCAGTGACAATGGTGTCGCGCGTGAACTCCATGAAATGCCGCTCGTGTTGTTGTACCCCATTGCGCCGTAAATCTGCGAGTGCCCCTCGCGATTTGATTCGTAGGAAAGCATGCACGCATACGTGAGCAGCTTGACGAATCGAGGATTTCGATTGTTACCTGCTGCGACCAGCGTGTCGGGTACTGTCCATCCCGTGTCAACCCGAACAGAAAATGTTATCGAGCGCTCTCGTGAGGCGCGTTTCCGCCGCTCCCACACGAGCATTGGACGTGGGCGATAGGGATTTCCGCCGTCGATGTATTTGACTTGAGGAGCGAAGTTCACGGTGTCGTCCGGTCCGCTGATGAACGCCGGAGGTGACCACGCGTTAGATTTGAATTCCGAGAAGACCAATCGACCGCCGTTTTCCCAAACCGCTGCGAAAGTCGTGTCTGCCGCTGTGACGCACGGAGTTCTCCCTCCAAACGTGCCGGCGCCAAGCGGAGTTGGCGGCAACCACGAGCTATCCGGCGAGTAGGCATAATAGATTTCGTTGCGACCTCGCTGCCAGAGAATCATCCTGCGCAACGGGCGATTGTACACCGCTATATGCGCCACTGTCGCATGATCATCCGAGGTTGTGTCATTGGTGATCTGACCCGCTTTGGTTATCCAACGCGCACCCGCGCTGTCCGTCTGCAAGACAATGATGTCAGAACCATCCTGTCTCTGCCTTGTGCACGCGAGCCACTCTTCTCCCCACCCGCCCCAGAATCGCGAATCAGGCAACGCAGGATTCGTAACATCGGAACTGTCAAATGATACCGGTGTCGCTGGCGACCAGTACTCATATTGCGCATGAGCAAGAAACGGAAAGAGCAGAATCAAGAGTGTCTTCATTGTAGGCCTTCCGATGAAATGACGATTTATGGTTTTCGCTATCAACATTGCAGCTTCATCGCAGCACGATCAACTTTCTGACCGCGACGAAATTCCCTACTTGCAGTTTGTATAGGTACACCCCGCTCGACAATCCCTCCGCGTTGAATGTAATTTGATGGTCGCCGGGTTCTTTCGCTTCATTCACCAGAGTTGTGACTTCCCTTCCCAAAATATCATACACCTTCAGTAGGGACGGGGCATGGCCCGTCCCTACTGGGATTGTGAATCTAATTGTTGTTGTTGGGTTGAAAGGGTTGGGGTAGTTTTGCTCCAACTGAAATGCGTTCACGACTCCACTCTCCTTCACATCATCGAGAATGATATCGGCGTATGAGCCGAAGAGTTTCCATGTTCCGCCGGCGTTGTTCTGCCACACGGACCAAACTCGGACCGGGCCGAGATTGTTCACGCCAGTCGAGAGAACGGGATTTCTATCTTCGCCGTTGCCGCCGCTGCGAACATTGAGCGAGTACAGTGATCGCTCAACCAGACCGATGCTGTCCTCACCCGTGTCTCTGGCAATTCTCCATGTGCCGGCGGTATATCTGATCGCCTGAGGCTCAGACGGTGATGTGGTTATGACGGGAAACAATGTGAACGATGCAGAGGTCTGCTGCCAACCGGCGATGTTGCTCGATATTGGTTGTTGCTCAACTGACCATGCCGCGCCCAAGCTCGACCATGCTCCAAAAATACAGTAAGGACCCAACCGATTTGATTCGAACGAAATCAGAATGGAACCGGGATGCGTTTGAGAGACAAATCTCGCGTGCCTGCAATCTCCCGCGGATGTCACAGTATCAGGCAGAGTCCAACCTGAATCAGTACGCGTAACCCAGACGATCTCCCGATCTTGTGAGACGCGTTTTCGTCGTTCCCATAGTACGATCGGTCTGTACCTGTAAGGATTTCCACTGTAGAAGTATTTCACCTGCGGCAAAAAATTGGCCGTGTCATTGGGCGTGGTGAGGAGGACGGGAATCAGCCATGCACTATTCCGATACTCGGAGAAAAGGATGCGTCCGCCATTTTCCCATACGGCGCCGAACAGCGTGTCGGCAATTGTCACGTAAGGCGTTCTGCCGCCAAACTGGCCTATGCCAAGTGGCGAGGGCTGCGACCACACAGTGTCGTTCGTGCGAGAGAAGTAGATATCGTTCTCGCCGCGTTCCCACACAATCATCTTCAAGCTTCCCCATTGTCCAAGCTGGGCGATGCTCGGAAAGTCATCGCGCACTGTGTCATTCGTGATTCGTGTTGGCGTCGTGTTCCATGCAAGCCCGCGCTCTGTCGAGCGACGAGCCATGATGTCCATTGCGCCGCGAGCGATCTGCGTGTATGCAAGCCACTGCACCTGTTGGTTTGACCACCACGTTGCGTTGTCGGGAAACGATGGATTGAATGCCTCGATGGAGTCTGGCGTGATTTGAATCGCGGGCGACCAATATTGGTATTGAGCCTGAACAAGAATGGGAATGATCAGAAGAACGAGAAGCGCTTTCATGATTTGCCTCGTAGTTGGGAAGAGATGACTATCAACTGCAATGAACGGAGGATCGGTCAGGCACTCATTAGGAGAGCAGAAGCGAATGCCTGATGAAATATACCGCCAACATCATCGATTTTCAATCTATCACAAAATTATTCTGAGCTTCAGCGCCCGTGCACTTGCGTTGACTTTCCTTCACCATTGAGGTATCTTTATCGCAGAAATCTCAACACTGATGAAACTGAAAGGAAGATCATGAAGGGTTTGCCGAACATGGCGGGAATGATGAAGCAGGTGCAGCAAATGCAGGAGAAGATGGCGCAAGTGCAGCAGGAGCTTGAGCACAAAATCGTTACCGCTGAAACCGGAGGCGGCATGGTGAAAGTGACTGCTAACGGCAAGCAAGCCCTCGTGAAAATCCAGATCGACAAGGAAGTGGTGAACCCGGACGACGTCGAGATGCTGGAAGATCTTGTCATGTCGGCGTGCAACAAGGCGCTCGAAGACGCGTCGAAAATGGCGCAGGAAGAAATGTCCAAAGTGACAAGCGGTATGCTGCCCAATATTCCGGGATTGAATTTGCCCGGGATGTAGTCATGCCGAGGATTAGCACTTTCTATGGAATTGTTATAATGATGTTTTACAACGATCATCCTCCGGCTCACTTCCATGTAAAGTATGGAGACCATAGGGCTCGCATAGAAATTGACACTCTTGAGTATTTGACCGGAAAACTTCCTCAGCGAGTGCGCTCGCTCGTTATGGAATGGGCAACGATGCATCGAGGCGAGCTAAGAAGAAATTGGGAAACTGCGAAAGAAGGAAAACCGTTGTTTCAGATTGATCCATTGGAGTGAGGTTAGACATGGCGATAATTACCTCAGTCGATGTTATTGACGGCTTCTGCGTCCGCCTTACGTTCGCCGACGGTATTTCGAAGACTGTGGATCTTGCACAATATCTGCGTGGTGATATCTTCGATTCAATTCGAAAGAATCCGTCGGACTTTCAGCAGGTGTTCGTTGACGAAGAACTCGGGACAATTGCCTGGCCGAACGGCGCCGACATTGATCCGGACGTCTTGCGCGATGACTTAATACCGGCATG
>JACRFA010000187.1 GCA_016218065.1 Ignavibacteriota bacterium
CTCCTTCACCGGCTCGGAAGGACCGCCGCCGATCCCTGAGAGCAGGCTATCGATTTCTTGCTGTGATAAGATTTCCGCCATTGCTGTGCCGGCCTATTGGACGATATACTTGCTGAAGTAGATGCTCTTCACTTTACCGTGCGTGATGATATCCTTTGTGCTCGCGAGGATTTCCTGTCGCAACACCTCGCGCTTCGATACATCGATCAGATCTTTCATCTCTTTGCTGGTCAGAACCGAGTTCAGCATATCGCGCAGCGCCATCTCCTTCTTCTCCAATTCCTTCATCCCCTCTTCCGACGAAACGTTGAAGCCGATCGTCGTGAGCAAGTAGCGCTGTCCGTTTGTTCCGGCGGGATTGATAATCAGATCACGAACGGTAAAGACAAATTCTTCCTTCACTTCGCCGTCTTCATGTGACGACTCTTCCTCTCCCTCCTCTGTTGCGTCGTGCTTGCCGTCGGCTTTCGAGTGTGCTGGAGCACTCTTCAATGCTTGCGCCACGGTGACAGGAACGATGAACTTGGCTGTAAGCGCGTATACGATCAGGAGCTGAACGAAGAACGCCGGCAATCCAAACACCAACAGATTCTTCATCAAGTTGCTTTTCGGCTTCGATGCTTCGGGTTCTGCGCTTGGCTGCGCGGGTTTTTCTTCGGCCATGATGTCCTCAGTGAGTTGAGTTTATACCTCAACCCAAAAGGTCAAACCGCATGCCATCGGCAGAATTAGAGAAATCTTGAGTGGTTCGTCTAAAAATCTTTTGAAAAGGCAGGAAATTACGCGGTGCAGAATGCGAGTCTTCTTTCATGGTGGCTAATAAAGACCATCTGGGCATTATTGAGGAAAACAAATTTCGCTCGGGGATGCGTGCTTGATATGTCGTACTGCGGGTACGTGATGTTGCCGAGAGCAAAGCAGGGGCGGCGCGCGGCCGCCCCCGTTACTCAACCTATCAACGCTTCAGGTTCACTGTCTCTTGAAGAATCTCATCCGTGGTGGTGATGATTCTTGCACTTGACTGATACCCTCGCTGCGCTACGATCATGCGCGTGAACTCTTCCGCGAGATCGACGTTGGATTGTTCCAACACTCCTCCGTTGATCGTCGAGGTAGAATTCTCTCCCGCAACAAGAAGTATTGGCTCGCCCGAGTTGCCCGATGAACTGTAGAGTCCATCAGCTTCTCGCGTCAAGCCGCCCGGATTGTTGAACTCCGCGAGAATAATCTGGCCAAGCGTGATGATGGTTCCGTTCGAGAACTTGCCTTGAATCTCGCCGTTCACATCGACGGCAATGTTCTGCAACGTGCCTG
Source organism: Ignavibacteriota bacterium (assembly GCA_016218065.1). Lineage (GTDB taxonomy): Bacteria > Bacteroidota > Ignavibacteria > UBA10030 > UBA6906 > CAADGV01. Next base: position 1,315 of record JACRFA010000187.1, read on the forward strand.
CCGTGTAGCCGTCCTGATTGCGCATACTAATCAGCGATGCTTGTCCGGTTTGTGTGATGCCTGCAAACTGCCCGACTGTTCCCGGCGTGAGGTCGATGTCTTGTGTCGCGTTCGCTCCGTTGTTCGGGTTGACCGTCATCGCGCTCGCGGTGCCGTGATCGAAGGAAGCAAGCGAACCGTCCGAATTGAACCGGATGGTTCCCGATCCGCCTCCCGTGATTTGCATTGGATCGAGTGGAGTCGATTGCGGAACTGTTGCTGCCCAGGTCCATTCATTGGCGGTTGCGGTTTTCGTGAACGTCACAGTGACCGTGTGTTGAATACCGAGTGAATCATAGATCTGCATCGTCGTCTCAACATCAGTTCCAGCCGTTGCTCTGCTATCGAGATTGCCGGCAAGCTTCACGACGCCGGTTTCCTTTGCCGGAGCTTTCTTGTCGAGCAACAGTTTCAGATTTTGAATTTGTGCGTTGGCGGGAATTGTCCCATCGGAGTCTGCAAGCTTTCCTTGAAGAATCGCGCCGTTGCCAGGCAACACCATATTGCCTGACGCATCGAATGCGAAGTTACCGACGCGTGAGTAGAAGCGCTGCCCGTTTTGCTGAAGAATGAAGAAGCCTGCGCCCGTGATGCCAAGATCGGTGGCCGAGTTCGACGCTTCGAGGTTTCCTTGCGAGAAGCTGACATCGATGGAGCCAACCGAGGCGCCGAGTCCGATCTGCTGCGGGTTGATACCGCCGTTCTCGCCCGCCGGACGAAACGCGCTCAACCGCGTCTGCGAAAACATTTCAGCGAATGTCGTGCGCGAGGACTTGAAACCGATGGTGTTAACGTTGGCAATGTTGTTGCCGATGACGTTCAACATCGTTTGATGATTTCGCAGGCCTGCTACGCCTGAAAAGAGTGACGTGTAGAGTGACATACTGTACCCCCAAGTGTATTGATTATGTTGTTGGTCAGGCATCTGTCATTCTGCCCGACCGGGGGCTTCCTCTTACCGAGGACCAGCCCGTTGGTGAATTTGTACTACCCTGCTATGACCGCACTGTCGATGTTCGTGAAGACATTCTCCTTCATCGTCTCCCCTTGCATCGCAGTGACTACTGTTTTGTTCTTGACGCTGACAATGAACGCCATGTCGCGCAGCAACACGAGAGAATCCTGCGAACCTTTCTTCTCTGCCCTCGCAATCGCATTCTGCAGATCAGACATGTCCGTTTGGTTCAGCGAGATATGACGTTCTTGCAAACGTTCCTGTGCATGCTTCGAGAACTTTACAACATCGAGTTCCTTCTGAAGAATCGCGTCAAACGATTTCTCGCCCGGCAATTGGATCGGCGGTTTCTGCTTGAGACCGTCAACACCTCCGACCGGCAGAAATGGAACTTTGACCCCGTTGACTGTTGTGTCTGCCATCGTTATCCCTCCAGAATCTCGAGAACGTCGGAGAGGAAGATCTCCTGTCCGTCGATCACGATTTTCGTTCCTTCCGCAGTGAAGCGGACGGACGAGACTTTTCCAAAGATGTACGTTGACGCCGTGACAGCCAGGTTGTTCGCGTCCTTCGCTTCAACGGAGAAGGTGTACTTGCCCGGCGGCAGATCGGAGCCGTCGTCATCGCGTCCGTCCCACACGTACGTATTGTCGCCCTTTGCGCCGGCAGAGGAATGATCGGTGCGAACAACATTGCCATTGGCGTCACGGATCTTGATTTCCACCTGCGTCGCCGCGGAGCCGAGCGTGTATCCGAGATTCATACGCACTTCATCCACGCCGACAGCTTGCAGGCTGACCGTGTTGCCGGACACCCGAACTTCCTTCCCGACAAAGCCCGCAGACAGACCATTGTTGATGGCCTGCGTGAGCAGATAATTGGCATTGATGCTATCTGTCAGAGAGTTGCTGATGTTGTTCAGTTGCTCCACCGAACTGAACTGCGCCAACTGCGTCGCAAACTCATCGCTCTTCATTGGATTGAGCGGATCCTGAAAGCGCAGTTGTTGCACGAGCATCTTCAGAAAGTCATCTTTGCCAAGCGCGCTCTTGTTCACCGCAGACTGCGTCGTCTGTCCGACACTAACAGCTTGCGATTCAAAGATTGGCATTGTGTTTCTCCTTTCTTTTTGTTGATGAATTAGATGATGTATTCTATCGTGTTGTAGCCGAGATATTTTACTGCATCAGACTCGTCGGCTATCTCCACATTCACATGACGCTTCGAGCGCTGCTGTTGAAACGCTGCGCTTCCTTCCGATGGCTGCCCGTACTGCGCATCGCCGCCCGACACAATGTCGAAGCGATGGATTTCGATGCCCTGCGACGCAAGCGCCTCACGCATTTGCGGAAGTTGCGCCTCCAGCGCGTTCTTCACTGCTTGCTGCGTAACGTCCATCAACGCCACAAGCTTTCCTTCGTGCATTGTCACTCGAAGGGAAAGCTCGCCTAGCGACTCGGGCTTCATCATCACTCTGACTTCCGACGATTTCCCTTCAACGTGCAGCTTCACTTCATCAGAAATCTTCAGCATCAGGTTTCTGGCAAAATCATCTGGAAGAGCGGGCGGCGCAGAAAACAGTTGTGTGCTTTCCTGAGAGACAGACACTGTTTGCGCTTTAGGTTGCACGAAGGAAACAGCAATCTCACCCGCAACTGGTTTTACAGTTTGCGCGGCGCTATTACCCGACTCTGCGACAAACGAACTTCTGTTTGTGGCAGCATCTTTGGCGCCTGCGTTCCGATCACTCTCGCGAGCGGAATCGTTCGGAGTCTGATTCGATCTTTCCTGATCGCGATCTTGCTGATCGTTCGGCGCCTGTTCAACTCGATGCTGGTTTTGGTCGGATTGGCTCTCTCGTGTGTTCGCCGGCGTACCGGTCGTTACCTGTTCCTTGATAGCCGGCATCGTTTCTGCCTGAGAGATCGCACGATCCGTCTTTGCTTCGGTTGCTTCGGACTTTCTCGCTGACTTGAGGGGCGCCAATGAAAGCTCAAACGTCGCAGACTCAATTGACGAAGGCAATTCGGGGTCCGCCTGCACCAACTTCCCTCCGTTCGCAATTGTGCTTTGGTCATTTACATCTAATCGCTGCTCAAGCCGTAACTCGTTGCCCGTACGAGTTGCTACCAACTCAGTCTCCCTCGTCTTGACAGTCGGTGTTGCTGTGTTCATCGGCAGAACAGGCGAAAATTTTTCGGCGATGTACTTCAGCGCTGCAAGCGATTCAGGGCTAACCGAAGTCATGCCTGCCGAAGCAAATCTGGATTGAGAATCGATCACGCTTACGCGAATATCTTCCTTTGACGCCAAGGCATCGAGAGCAGTCAGTTGTTTTTGACCTGAGGTGTGACCAGCGGTCTGACCTGTGGTCTGCACTGATGCGTCCTGTCGCGAAACTGCAAGCCTGCTCTGATCTTGTTGGACTTTCTCCGATGTTGTCGCAGGCTGCGCATCGATTCTCTGAGTGGCTTCATTGCTACGGTTCAGGTTCTGGAATCCCTCCTCGACGCCCGGCATGTGCGCAGATTGCTCTTGATCGTTGACGGGCAAGTTGGCATCGCTCCACATCTCCGGCTTGATCGGTTTCATCAGCGCAGGCGGAATGGACAGGCCCTCTTCCTGAAGTCGAAACGCGTCAACACTCACACCGATCGGCGCCAATGAGTTGAGCACACTACCGATGTTCTGTTGTGATGACAGGTCCGCAATGATGGCGTCATGCGTCAAAGGATTCGCTGTCGTCATCTCCTGAGATGGAATTGGCGTCGGAGTCTGATTCATCACCGGCGCAACAAGCTGCTGACTGAGTACAGAAAGAAACGCCTCTGGCGAAACAGAGCCATCAGCGTTCGGGCGCTCGTCCGCTTCTGCCGATACGGCTTGCTGGGTGTTTGATGTTTGACCCGCTTTGGGTTGAGGAACGAGCATCCCTTCCAACAAACCAATCATTGTAGTTTCCCTTTCAGAATTTTTGCCGCTTGCTTCGGCTCAAGCTGGGCGAGAATTTTCGCACTCTGTCTTCGTTTCATCGAGGTAAGTACCTGTCGCACAGCAAACTCATCCATGTTATTCAAGATGCGCGCTGCACTCTCGGCGTCCATCGCCTCGAAAATCTGAACCATCTTCTTTTTTTCTGTGTCGCTCAGAGTGTCAGTCGGCGTTGGTTTATCGCTCAACGTCGCGACGTCTTGTTCCTTCAACTTCTCGACCGCTTGCGTAGCGTCGGCGGTCGGAGGTTTCTGAATCTCTTGCGGCCTCTTCTGTTCATGCGCGTTTGTCTCTATCGCGACTGCGAGGGTGTCCTTCTTTGCCGCCAACGAATCCGTGCCGGCGTGCGCCGTCGAATCGGCAGCAACCGGAGTCACTTCTGCCTGATCGACGAACGGCTGCACCATGGCGATCAAGGCAACGATCGCCAGAAGCGATACGACGACTGAGCCGACGATAGGTATGATGCCCTTCAGGTTCATGACTCTTCAGTGACTTTGCTCGGCCTGCCTGCCAAATCATCAATAAGTTCTTGTTCAACGCGATCTGCCTGCCGCGCCGCTTCCGCCTTCTTCTTCTCATCCAGCTTTTCGACCATTTGCCGTGATTGGGCTTTCCGGGTCAACTCCTGACGCTTGATCTCTTCTTCCTCGCGGATCTCGTCCACCTTCGCCGACTGCTGATAGATTTGCCGGGAAAGCTTGAACAAGAATGCACGCTGCACCTGAATGTCGGTGGCTTTCGCTCTGCCGAAGTTGTGCGTTCCTTTCACCGCATCATCGCGTTTGTTGTGCAACACGTCGAGCCGATCTTGCTGTTGCTGATGTTCTTCCTGAATCTGTTTCAACTGCTGCTGAGTGACCTTCTCTTGGTGCTTCTTCACTTTCAAAACAGTTGTGTATCTGGAAATCTCTTTCGTCATGCTTTCTCCAATGGGAAGAACGCTACTTCACCGACATCATTTCGATCAACAACTTAATGCTCGTGCCAATCTCTTCATGCTCATCCGACTGCTGGCGCAGGAATGCACGGATCATCTCGCGCATCTTCAGCGCTTCGTCAATCCTCGAGTTGCTTCCTTTGACGTACGCGCCGATGTTGATAAGATCCTCCGCTTCGCGGTATGCCGCCATCAAATCCATCATACGCGAAGCAGCCCGTCGATGCTCATCGGTCGTCACAGCGCTCATAACACGACTCACGCTCTCAAGAACATCGACCGCCGGATAGTGTCCAGACGAAGCAAGCCGCCGCGACAGTACAATATGGCCATCCAGAATCGAACGCACTGTATCGGCGACAGGCTCGTTCATGTCGTCGCC
>JACRFA010000188.1 GCA_016218065.1 Ignavibacteriota bacterium
ACTCGTCGGGAGCGTGCAGGCACGAAGGAACACGAAGGTTAGATTAGACTTCTGATTCCTCTCAAGAATCTCTCGGTCCGCCGGCTGGAGAATTGACCACAGATTGCGCAGATGAGCACAGATTGAGGTCATACGCATCTGTGTCAATCCGTGAAATCCGTGGTTCACCTTCATCGTGGCTCCGGCAGGCGGGCGTGCCGAAATCCGACTCGTCGGGAGCGTGCAGGCACGAAGGAACACGAAGGTTAGATTAGACTTCTGATTCCTCTCAAGAATCTCTCGGTCCGCCGGCTGGAGAATTGACCACAGATTGCGCAAATGAGCACAGATTGAGGTCATCCGCATCTGAGTCAATCCGTGAAATCTGTGTTTCCCTCCAACAGCCCTTCCACGAAATAAGCGCATCCGCGTAGTCGCAAAATGGTGCGCTTTGAGTGACTATTATCATTTTTGTCGATTCTTCAATCTGCGATATTACTTTTGAAGAATAGATTCGATTCGACTAAAGTGAGACGTTAAGTCACCGCGACAACTCACAGCATAGGGGGAACAACAATGCAAACTCAACGGTCAAAGACATTTTCTGTTCTGGTGCTCATGTTCGCTCTTGGTTGTTCTTCAGTGCATGCGCAGACATGGGCGCTTCAACAGACAAGCGCTTACACACATCTTTCCGCAGTCAGCTTCCTGACAGAATTCCGAGGTTACGCTTCGGGTGCATTCGGAGTCGTGCTGAAAACTACCAACAGCGGCGCAACGTGGATTGAACTGAGTGATGGAACCGGCCTTTCGCTTTCAGATCAATATTTCTTGGATGAGAATGTCGGATGGGTCGTCGGTGAGAATGGCACAATTTCCAAGACGATTGATGGAGGGTTGACATGGACTCACCAGTCGAGTGGCACAACGGCTTGGCTCAACTATGTCTGCTTCCTCGACGCGAACAACGGATGGGCTGCCGGCGAGAACGGAATGCTGCTCAAGACGACGAACGGCGGCGCAACGTGGACATCTCAATTGTGCGGGTCGAGTTCAACCATTCATGATGGCTGCTTCGCGTCTGCGACAAACGGTTGGGTCGTGACTCATGCCGGCGCGGTCGTGAAGACTGCCGATGGCGGCTCGACATGGCAAACGCAACTGATCAACACTCCGACGATCATCAACGCAGTTCAGTTCGTAAATCAGAATACCGGTTGGGTTGCGGGAGGAGGAGGGTTGATTTCGAAAACAACAAACGGCGGCGCAACGTGGTTCAACCAGAGCGCCGGAACATCGGTCGCGCTGAACGAAATGGAATTTGTTGACGCAGACACTGGATGGATTGTTGGCGACGCTGGGACGATTCTCATTACGAAAAACGGTGGGGCAACCTGGTCGCAGCAATCATCACCAACGCTTCAGAATCTTCGATCAGTCTATTTTGATAACTCGTACCACGGCTGGGCTGTCGGATTGAACAGTACGATTCTTGAGTACGCGATTAACCACGCGTTGCCTGTGCAGCTAGCGCAATTCACTGCATCGTTTGTCGGCGCAAATTCTGTTCGACTCGATTGGCGAACGGTGAGTGAACTGAATAACTACGGCTTCTATGTCGAGCGATCAGCAAACGGAACCTCTGGGTTTTCAGTTCTGCCCGGCAGCTTCATTGCGGGCAACGGGACGACGAACCAATCACATGACTATTCATATACCGACAACACGGTCGCGCCGGGTCGGTGGTTCTACAGACTGCAACAGATCGATCTCGACCAAAGCCTTCATTACTCCGAGCCGGTCGCGGTTGATGTGTTGACTGATGTGAAGCCGGTTCAGCATCCTGATGTGTTCGAGCTTCAGCAAAACTATCCGAACCCGTTTAATCCAACGACAACAATCAAATTCACCATTCCCGTAGGGACTGGGCCCGCCGGAACAACATTGGCGGGCAGGCATGCCCCGTCCCTATTGAAGGTGTTTGATCTGCTTGGACGCGAAGTCGCGACACTCGTCAATGAGCCGATGCAAGCCGGCTCTTATACTATTACTTGGAACGCGGAGGGAATGGCGAGCGGGGTGTACCTCTGCAAGCTCACGTCGAACAACTTCTCGCAAACCAAAACTATGATTCTTCAGAAGTAGATTTTTTGTCGGTACGAATCGACGGGCAATTCTGTTAATCAGAGTTGCCCGTTTTTTTTGTGATGCCGGAGCGCCGCACTCTTCCTTTCTCTTCCTTAATAATCGTTTCTCATCTGTAAGAAATTCTGGTAGTGACTGAACTTCCATCTGTCGAAACTGTGCATAAATCTGACCTTTCAGGCGTATTGTGGTGGCATGTTACATGCGCTGATTGAAACGAAGTATTCTGTCAATTCTGAAGCCCGTATGCGACTTACGCGGACAATTGCGTTTCGACTCTTCCTCATTCTTGTGACCGTACAGGTTCTTGTGCTGGGGGCGCTCACCATTGTTGTGGTGAATGTGCAACAAGATCACCTGATGGAGAACGTTCGGCTGAGCGCTGAGCGAATGAGCGATATCATCGCCCGCTCGACACGGCACAGCATGCTGCTCAATAGAAAAGAAGAAGTTCAGCAGATTGTCGGATCGGTGGGCGAAGAGCCGGGCATCGAAGGCATTCGCATCTACAACAAGGCCGGCAAGATTGTCTTCGCCACAGTCGCTTCCGACATTCAACAAATTGTCGATGTGAACGCTGAAGCCTGCGTGAGTTGTCATTCAGGCGAGCGCCTCGATCAGCCGCATCCTCCCCAGGAAGAGTTGTCGCGCATTTTCACGAAGCCGTCGGGCGAACGCGTGCTCGGACTCATCACTCCCATTCGTAACGAAGCGCAATGTTCGAACGCTGAGTGTCACGCTCATCCCCCAACCAAAACCATACTGGGCGTTCTTGATGTGAAGATGTCGCTCTCCCAAATCGATGCGCGCCTGGAGGACAGCAAGCAGCAACTACTCACGAAAAGCGTCCTGGCCGCGTTTGTCATTGCATTCGCGTCGGGTTGTTTCATCTGGATCGTCCTCCGCAAACCCGTGAAGCGACTGCTGACCGGAATGGAATTGGTCGCTTCAGGCAACCTCGATCATCGGCTCGATGCGCAGATGAACGATGAGTTCGGCAAGCTCGCGCAGGCGTTCAACAGAATGTCGGAAGAACTCGGACATGCGCGAAAAGAAATCACCGATTGGTCGGATAATCTTGAACTCAAAGTCAAAGAGAAGACGGCTGACCTCGAGCATGCTCATGTGCAATTGATACGAGCAGAAAAGATGGCGTCGCTGGGTAATCTGGCATCGAGCGTGGCGCATGAACTGAACAATCCGATGGAAGGCATTCTGACATTTGCCAAGTTGCTCATCAAGCGACTGAGAAAATCGACGATGCCCGAAGCGGAAGCAAAACCGTACTGCGATGATCTTCAACTCGTCGCCGACGAGGCGCAGCGTTGCGGGAACATCGTGAAAAATCTGCTCGTGTTCTCGCGCCACTCCGGCGGCTCATTCCAATCAGTGCGGCTGACCAGCATCGTTGACCGTTGCATACTTCTGCTCGGGCATCACGCGAAGATCCACAACGTTGAGTTGAAGTCGAGTACAATTGAGAACGATGCCGTTGAATGCGACGCGAATCAAATCCAACAAGCGCTCCTTGCGCTCATGGTCAATGCCGTCGAAGCGGCAAGCGTTGATGCGCAGCAGCCGGGCCATGTCGAAGTGATTGTCAAGGAGTGTGCAGCGCCGAACAAGGTCATCGTGCAGGTGAAGGATGACGGATCGGGAATGTTCGAGGAGACAAAGTCGCACATCTTCGAACCATTCTTTACAACAAAGTCCGAGGGAAAAGGCGTCGGACTCGGACTGGCCATCGTGTATGGCATCATCGAACTACATCACGGACAAATCGATGTCGAGTCGGATCCCGGCAAAGGAGCGACGTTCTCCGTTACACTGCTCCGCAAGCAGCCGAAGCAAGCAGTTGAACAACAGCCTCTGGTGGAAGGATTACAGCAATGAACAAAAACGACGTAGGAATTTTAATTGTTGATGATGAACTGATCGTGCGCGACTCACTGACAAAGTGGTTCCGTGAAGACGGCTTTCGAACGGATTCCGCCGATTGCGCCGCCTCTGCGTTGCGCAAACTGCAAATCAGCTCGTGGGACATTGCGCTCGTCGATATCAAGATGCCCGGCATGGACGGCATCGAGCTGTTGCAGCGCATCAAGGAACACAAGAAAGAGATGATCATCATCATCATCACCGCGTTCGCCAGCGTCGATACGGCAGTGAAGGCGCTGAAGGAAGGCGCGTACGATTATGTGACCAAGCCGATTGATCCCGACTATCTCGACCACTTGATCGCGAAGGCGTTAAACGAACGAAGCTTGGTGCGAGAAAACCTGAGACTGCGCGATGCAGTCAGCGAGCTTTCAGAGAAAGATGAGATCATCGGCGAGTCGGCGGAAACGCAGCACGTTCTTGAAATGGTGCAGACCGTCGCCCCGACCGACACGACCGTGATGATCCGCGGAGAAAGCGGCACAGGCAAGGAGCTGATTGCCCGCGCAATTCACACGCACAGCAAGCGGAAATACTTTCCCATCGTGACGGTCAACTGCGGCGCGCTCACGGAGAGCTTGCTCGAAAGCGAACTCTTTGGTCATGAGAAGGGCGCCTTCACCGGCGCGCAATACCGGCGCAAAGGCAAAGTAGAGTTGGCCGACTGCGGAACACTCTTCCTCGATGAGGTGGGGAACATCAGCATGAAGACGCAGATGGATTTACTGCGCGTAATCGAGACGAAGCAGTTCATGCGCGTCGGCGGCAGCGAAATCATTCATTCCGACTTCCGCGTCATCTGCGCGACGAACAGAGATCTCGAAGCCGCAGTGAAGGATGGTTCGTTCCGCGAAGATTTGTACTTCCGTCTCAACGTATTTGCGATTCCGTTGCCGCCCTTGCGTGCGCGCCGCGGCGACATTGCCAAACTCGCGCATTACTTCCTCGACAAGTACGCGAAACAGATGGGCCGCGCGAAGCACGGATTTTCTCCCGACGCAATGCACACGCTCAAGGCGTACGACTGGCCCGGCAACGTCAGGGAGTTGGAGAACGCCATCGAACGCGCGATGGTCGTGAGCAAATCAGGCGCTATCGAAAAGGAGGATCTGCCGGTGCAAGTTCACGCGGCAATGCAGCCGAACGGCAAGCGTCTCGAGGATATCGAGCGAAAGTACATCGAAACCGTTCTGCGCGAAACGGGCTGGAATATCAGCCGAAGCGCACACGTCCTCGACATCGATCGCGTCACGCTGTATCACAAGATTGAAAAATTCGGCCTGAAGCGGAATCAATGAGCACGATCCAACTGCTCGCACTGAGTGACGCGCAGAACGATCTTGTGCAGGTGTTGGTCGAGCCGTTACGTGAAACCTTTCAAGCCGATGTCGAGCTTGCTGCATCGCCGATCGACCTGACGCAATTTTTCGACGTGAAGCGCGGTCAGTTCAACTCGACGGCGATTCTGCACGTCATCAAAAACCAACTCGCCAATCGTCATCGTAATCTCCGCTTCAAGACCCACGCGACAAAAGTCGCGCTCGGCGTCACCGGCGCCGATCTGTTCATCCCGATTCTGACCTACGTGTTTGGCGAAGCCGAGCTGAACGGAAGCGCTGCCGTCGTGTCCTACTACCGCTTGCAGAACGAACGGTACGCGCTGCCCGCGAACAGAACGCTGCTTGAGCAGCGTCTGATAAAGGAAGCAGTGCACGAGCTAGGCCACGTGCTCGGACTTCTGCACTGTCAGTCACCCGAATGCGTGATGCATTCCTCCTCGTACGTCGAAGACATCGATCTCAAGTCGTCTGAGTTTTGTCGATCCTGCAAGACATCACTTTTTCCTCGCCGCAAGTAAGAACCTCGCCGCAAAGAAAAATTCTCCCGTTGATCATTGACAGTTGAAAGTTGAGAGTTGACCGTTGACTATTGAACGTTTCATGGTCGACCGTTCCGATAAGCGTTCACCATTACCCATTCACCATTATCAGTTGATTTTGGGCCACAGGCGGGTGTTCCCCGTCAACGCTGCGTTGCATGGCGCGAAGCGGAACAGTGTGCCTCGGTGCAAATCTTGTCGCCCTGAAGCAAACGGACGTCAGATGTATTCAGAAGTCAGAAGTGAGAAGTCAACCCCGAACCCCGCACGCGGACCAATGACCGATGGCCAATGGCCAATGGCCAATGACCAATGACAGATCGCCTTTCCATTTCCTCCGACTTTTCCTACATTCCTTCCGACCACATCATTCGTCCAGAACAATTCATTCACATGATCAACGCCGACAAAGCTCTTGACACCATCCTCAACGAAGCAAGAGTACTCTCCGCCGAAAAGCTGAAACTTCGAAAAGCGCTTCGTCGCACGCTTGCCGAGGACGTCGTAGCGAAGGAGAATGTTCCGCCATTCGACTGCAGCGCAATGGATGGCTACGCCGTGCGATCCGACGACACGAAATCTGCGTCGGAGCGAAAACCTGTTACGCTGATAGTGATAGGCGAATCGAGCGCCGGGAATGTGTTCAAGGGAAAGCTCACCGCGCTGCAAGCCGTGCGGGTGATGACCGGCGGAACCATCCCCAAAGGCGCTGACTCTGTTGTGCCGGTTGAACAGGTTGTTGCGACAGATGACGAGAAGATTCAGATTGCCGCGTTCATGAAACCCGGAGCGCATATCCGCAACGCGGGTGAAGACATCGCGAGAGATTCAGTCCCTCTGCAAACGGGAGACCTGCTCACGCCCGCAAAGCTTGGCGTTCTCGCTTCACTCGGATACACGAAAGTGAAAACACGCGTTCGACCTCACGTCAAGATCATCACCACCGGCGATGAGCTTGTCAGTCCCGGGGCCAAGTTGAGCGCGGGACAAATCCGTAATAGCAATCGCTATACGTTGTCGGGGTTGGTCGAGGAAGCGGGGGCGGTCGCCGAGTTTGTCGCGAGCATTCCCGACAAACGAAAGCAGATACGGAAGGGAATTGCACACTCGCTCGACTGCGACATCTTGCTGATCACCGGAGGAGTCTCTGTCGGAAAATATGATTTGGTGAAGGATGTGTTGAGCGAGCTTGGTGTGCAAGCGAAATTCTGGCAGGTGAATATCAAACCGGGCAAGCCGCTCTTCTTCGGCACGTTCGAGAAAACCCTCGTCTTCGGGTTGCCGGGAAATCCGGTTTCCGCCCACGTTACGTTTTTGGAATTTGTGCGCCCCGCAATTCTGAGCATGCTCGGTGCAACGTCATCGACCGGCGTGATGCTGCATGCGATTCTCGATCAACAAATCGTGAAGCGCGACGCGAAGCGCCATTTCATCCGGGGCATCGCAACATCAGGCAACGGAGTTCTCCGCGTCAGCACGACGGGCACGCAAAGCTCCGGTGCGCTGAGTTCGATGGCGAAAGCCAATTGCCTGATTGTGATTCCTGAAAACGTCACATCACTCCCGAAGGGGAGGAAAGTCACTATTGAAATGCTCACGAGTTGAATTGGAACATCTATGCGCGACGTAAGTTCAAAACCAAACACACTCCGCACAGCGAAAGCGTGCGCAGAGTTGATCTGCTCGCCCGCGACAATCGAGGCGATCAAATCAGGAAACGTTCCGAAAGCCGACCCGCTCGGGGTCGCGAGAGTTGCAGCAATTCAAGCAGCGAAGAACACAAGTCTCCTGATTCCGTATTGCCATCAGGTGCCGCTCGACTTTGTCAACGTCGATTGCGAGTTACAGTCGGACTCGATTCGCGTGACAACTGAAGTGAAGGCCGTCTGGAAGACCGGCGTCGAGATGGAAGCCGTGACTGCTGCGAGCGCTGCCGCGTTGACGCTCTACGATATGCTGAAGATCATCGACGACTCGATGGAGATACGCTCGGTGAAGCTTCTCAACAAGAAGGGGGGGAAGTCGGATTACGTCGCGCCGGAAATGCAACTCGTCCGCGCAGCGGTGCTTGTGCTCTCCGACTCGGCAGCCGCAGGAACGCGCACCGACAAATCCGGCAAAGCGATTGTTGAGCGACTGGAATCGTTCGGACTCACAGCAATCGAGTACAAGATACTCTCCGATGATCAACACGAGCTGCGACAGGAACTTTTGCGACTGGCGGATACTGCGAACGTCGATCTTGTCTTCACGACGGGAGGAACCGGACTCAGCCGGCGTGACACAACACCCGAAGCAACGGAATCGATTCTCGACAGGACGTTGCCCGGCGTCAGCGAACGCTTGCGTTCGTTCGGGCAAGAGCGGAACAGACGCGCGATGCTCTCACGCGCGACAGCAGGCGTGCGGGGAAGAACGCTGATCGTCAACTTGCCCGGATCAGTCAACGCCGTGAACGAATCGCTCGACGTGCTGCTGCCCTGGCTGTTTCACTCGTTTGCTATGATGAAGGGTGGAGGACATGAGGAGCGTGTCGGGAAGTGAATGATTCACTCATTTCCCTCCGGCGGCTTTTCTCCAATGATAATCTTCGCGTCCGCGCTCACCGATGCCTGCGATAATTTCTGATTCGCATCCGCGACGTGCGACAACCTCGCCAGGATGTCGGGAGGCGCAGGCTGAGCGCCATCTACAACCGCCATCGATTCCTTCACGATCTCCTGAGTCTTGTAGGCTTTGATATCGTTGATCGTCGTGTGGACTCGCTGCAACGCTGAGTCGATCCTGTCGAGCCAGTTTATCGTCTCGGTGTCGCCATCATACTTCCGGTGCAGACTCTGCGAGCTGACCGAAATGATTGCCAGCGGATTGTTGATGTTATCCTGCAACAGCGACGTCAGCTCGTCAAGCACCTGAAGCTTCGTGCGTTGACGATCGAACTCCAGCTGAACTTTCTCCCGGTACTCTTCCTGTTCCCGATTCTGCTTCCGGTACTTTTGCAGCTGAATCACGACGACGGCGATCATCCACAAGAGAATCAACGAATCGAACTGCAGTATGAAATCCAGCGGGCCGCGTGTAACGTCGCGTGTGCGCAGCATGTCGAACGAGCTGAGCAAAAAGTAGATGTAGATAACGACGCCGGAGACGATGATCGAATACTTGTCGATGAAGGAGAGAAATCGCTGCGAGAGTCGCGACAAGGTTTGTTCGTACTTTTCGCCCGGCGCGAAGAGTTCGAGGAATCTGGAGTTCATCGGACAGCCTCATGTAAGGAGTGATCGAAGTTTGCAAAATATATCAAGAAGCAGAGTAGGAATAAAGATCGAACTACTTCGCGGGCTTCACCTGAACTTGTCTGTTCCAACCTTCAGGAAGGCGATAGCCGATGCGCTGGTTGGAGAAGCTGACAATCAGCGAATCGGAAGTCGGCGTCTCGATTCTCGCGTTCGCGAGTTCGTTCTCATCGAGCAGTGAATCGAGGTAGAGAGTCAGTTGTGTCTCATCATCAACTCTCTGAATCTTTGTGAATACGACGCCCGGTTTTGTTTTCTGCTGAATCTGTTGCTGCGGCGCAAGCTCAGTCGTGTTTTGCTGGCGAAGCGTGAGATTCTGAGATTGAACGTTATGTTGTTGAACGCGAAGTTCGTTGCTTCGCATACGCGCATCCTTTGCAGCCTCCGATGCCATGCGCGAGCGCGCCTCTTTCTTTGCCATTGACGGTGCAGCTTGCGGCTCTTCGTGCTGCGTTGTGAGGATTTTTCCTTCGACCCACAAATCTGCATTCTCGCCCGCGCTGCTCAGTGCGCCAACGTCGGCTGAACGGTCAAGCTCTGTCATGACAGTTGGCGCTTTGGATTGTTGCTGACGCTCTTCGTCTGCGAGCTTGTCGGCCGCGGCAATAGCTTTTGATGCCATCGTTCGGGAAGGCTGATCGACTCGACTTGCAAATGATTCGCGCCGCGCTTCCGTCGGCCCGGAGAGAGGAGTCGCCGGTTCCGATTTCAACGACGGCTCAGGCTCACCTTGCTGTCGCGGAGCTTGCGCGATCACTGTGTTGCTGATTCCCGGCTCTTGAGTTGTGAACCAGCGATTGTAGTAGGCGAGCGAGAAGAGAATCACGACGACGGCGGCCGCGGCCATAATGCTATCCCACGGCGCTCTCTCTTCCGGAACCTCGGCAAGCTTCTTGCGAAGTTCGATCTTGAAACGCTCGCGTCCGCTCTTTCGAATTCCCGCGACGACGATCTGTTCTGAGCGTACAGCTTTCTTGCACACCTCGCATACGCGAAGATGATCCTCCAGCTCGTTCAGCTTGTCCGGATTGAGTTCGTGCAGCACGAACCGCTCGATCATCTCCGGATTGTCGGTCCAATGTCCGTCGTCTCGTTCCATCACATCTTCTGCTTCAGCAATTGATGCAGCGCCTTCTTGCACTGATACTTTTTCGATTTTGCTGTGTCGGCATTCGCCAAATGCAATGCCTCCGCGATCTCTTCCATCGACTGTTCTTCCCAGTAGTACAAAATCAGCAACGTCTTGCATGGCTCGCCGAGTTCCGCCAGCGCTTTGTGAATCAGATTCGCTTCTTCACTCTCAATCATGATATCCAGCGCCGACGCCGACTCGATTCTTCCCGTCATCTCTTCTACTTCTGCAGGCGATTCGCGACGGAGCCGCGCCAGACGTCTGAGCCACATGTTCTTTACCGTCGCGTAAATGAACGTGCTCAGTCGCGCCGTATATTGATACCGATTCGAGCGGACTCGTTCCCACAACACAATGAGCGCCTCCTGCAACAGGTCATCGGCGTCGTCCTCCGTTCCGTTGTTGCGCGAGATGTACGCACGAATTGGCTTCCGATTCGCCTCATACAACATCACAAGCCCCTCGTCATCTTCGCTGCGAATCAAGCTCAGGATTTTCGAATCGTTATTCAGGAACGTGAGAGGCGCTGCCATTTACCTTTCAGAAGTTAATGTCATAAACAGTCAGAAGGTGAACGCATAAAGATAAGAAGAATCGCCCAAAGTGAAACTGAATTTCGATTTTGAAACCAACAAGAAGGAGAATTCCATGTACAGACTCGGCTTTGTTATTCTGATGTTTCTTTCCAGCATCGACGCGTTTGCCCAGCCCAAGCCGGCTGCAGGCGAACGAACGTCGGTCGATCTCACGATCTACAATCAGAATCTCTCTCTCATACGTGAAGAGAGAACGTTCTTTCTGCAGAAAGGAATCAGCTCGGTTGTTGTGCCTGACATTCCGGCGACCATCGACGGCACATCGCTGCACTTCACAAGTCTGACGGATGCATCGGCTGTCAAAGTGCTCGAACAGAATTATCAGTTCGATCTCGTGAATCAAGGTAAGCTGATGGAAAAATATCTGGGGAAGCAGATTGAGTTTGTACGATTGGATGAAGCGACGAAGAAGGAATACACCGTTGTCGGGAAATTGCTGGCAACAGGATTCCCGACCAACTACGGAACGGTCGCCTACAGCGGAGGCATGATTGCAGAGATCAACGGCAAGATTGAAGTGAACCCGACGGGCCGCGTTGTATTGCCTGCGTTGCCCGAAGGATTGATTTTGAAGCCACAGTTGGTGTGGATGATTTCGAATTCGAAAGAAGGGAATCACAAGACTGAGCTGAGCTACCTCGCCGGACAGTTGTCGTGGCTGTGCAATTACGTTGCCGTGCTTGATGAGAGCGACGTAAAGCTCGACCTCACCGGCTGGGTGACGCTCTCGAACAACTCGGGCACAACGTTCATGAACGCCGGATTAAAGCTCGTCGCCGGCGATGTGAACATCGTGCAGGATCAATTCAGAAACGACATGCGGATGGCGAAAGGTATGATGGAGGTGGCGGCGGCGGCGGAGCCGCAGTTCAAGCAGTCAGAGCTGTTCGAATACAAACTCTACTCGCTGCAACGCAAGACTGATCTGGCGAACAATGAGACGAAGCAGATCGAGCTGACTTCGGGGCGCAATGTGAAATCGAAGAAGGTGTTCATCTACGACGGCCTTGCCGACCAGTGGCGCTACTGGCGGAACAACTTCTCGTATCGCAATCAGGGAAGCTTCGGACAGCAATCGAACAACAAGATCGGCGTGTTTGTCACGTTCAGGAACGACGAGAAGAGCGGACTCGGCATCGCGCTGCCGAAGGGAAAAGTCCGGGTGTACAAGCGCGACAATGATGGCAAGGAACAATTCATCGGCGAAGATGAAATCGACCACACACCGAAAGACGAAGAGATCAAACTGTATCTGGGCAACGCGTTTGATCTGGTAGGCGAGCGAGTGCAGAAGGATTTCAAATCGTTTTCGTCGGGACATGTTGTCGAAGAGACAATCGAAATCAAAGTGCGCAACCACAAGAACGAACCCGCAGAGGTTCAGGTGTACGAGCATCCGTGGCGATGGAGTCACTGGGAGATCGTGAAGTCGTCAGTTGAGATGGAGAAGGTGGATCAATCGACCATAAGGTTTCCGGTGAAGATAGCGAAGGACGGTGAGAAGGTGATTACCTACACGATCAGATACTCCTGGTAGTCCTGGTATTGATGGAGTGTTGGAGTGTTGGAGTATTGGAGTAATGGAGTGTTGGAGTGTCGGAGTATCGGAGTGTTGAAGTTGTTCAACGGTTCAATATCATAAGGAGGAACAAATGAAATCTCTCACGCTCATCATCGTTCTGCTGCTGGTTGCCACGTTCGGCGCGGCGGCGATGTCATTCCCTGAAAGAAATCCACGCATCACGATTGACGGTACCCTGAACTGTCCGTACATCTCAACCGACGGCGGAACGGTGTACTTGCAGATCAGCATCAAGACGTCGGAGATGTTGCGGCCCGACCGCGCTCGTCGGCCGATGAACATTGCCGTTGTGCTCGACCGCAGCGGCTCCATGGCTGACGAGCGAAAGATGGACTACGCAAAGTCTGCGCTGAGCAAATTGATCGACCAGCTCGGAAGCGAAGATCTCTTTTCACTCGTTGTGTACGACGACGTCGTTGATGTGCTCAGGTCGGCGTCGCGAGTCGGCAACAAACGAGACGTGAAGCGCTTGATCAGCGACATCTATCCGCGCAACAGCACGAATCTCGGCGGCGGAATGATGGAAGGCTTGCAGCAGGCGGAGCGAAATCTGGGCAAAGCGTATGTCAACCGAGTTATTCTGATTTCCGACGGCCTGGCGAATCAGGGAATCACGAATCCGGCGGAGTTGAACTCGATTGCCAGACGCTATCGCAACAAGTCCATCTCGTTGACGACGATGGGAGTTGGCTTGGATTACAACGAGAACTTGATGATCGGACTCTCTGAAAGCGGAGGCGGAAACTACTACTTCATTGAAAGCCCGAGCCAGCTTGCGCAGATCATGAACAAGGAACTCAACTCCGCGTCGGCGATTGTCGCGCAGAACGCGACGCTCGATCTGACGCTTGGGCGCGGCGTGCGCGTGCTCGACGTGATTGGATGCGAACGACCAAGTAACTCGTACAGCATTCCGGTCGGCGATCTCTACGCGAACGAGACGCGGGAGTTCACTGTTGAGCTTTCTGTTCCGCCGGGGCGCGGTGATTTCAAAGTTGTCTCAGGCGTTCTTCGTTGCGACTGCGGCGCGTTGGCGGGCATGCCGTCATTCTCCACCACGATACATTACACGCACGTGACCGCCGAGATTGAACGCAATCGCAATCTCGATGTGCAGGCGAAGTCCGACATAGCGCTCTCGACGCGACGAGTTGAGAACGCGATGAAAGCGTTGGATGAAGGACGAAACGAAGAAGCGAAGCGTGAGTTGGATGCCGCCAAACAGGCGCTTGTCTCTTCTCCGGCCGCGGCTGCATCGGGCGCTACTGCGAATTCTATTCATGAGCAAGCGTCGCGCATCGATTCCTACAATAAAGTCGTCGGCGACAAGGATGCTGACTTGAATCGAGCGAAGAAGGCAATTCAGTACGAGAACTATCAGGTGCAGAAGAAGAAGTGAACAAACTCAGCCGAGACCGGCCGGCCTGCGGTAGGCAGGGGCGACCGCCTTTGCACCGAGGCATGCTGCTCCGCTTCGCGCCATGATACGCAGTGTTGACGGGGAACACCAGTCGGCAGGCCCATCCAAATTGTCAATGGCCAACAGTCGACAGTCAATGGTCAACGGTCGATCGTCAATGGTCAACGGTCGATCGTCAATGGTCAACGGTCGATCGTCAATGGTCAACATTTGATTGTCATTAGGTTGTGGCAGGGAGCCTCCCGCTTCTCTCGGCAGTAGCGGGAGGCTCGATGCCGGGCCCGCTATCCCTGTAGCGGTCCAGTCGGGTTGGCGACCGGGGACTCGCCGACAATTTTTTGTGTCTCGTACGCTTTGATGTCGGAGACCGTTGCGGTCACCCGCGCCATCGCGAAATCGATATGATCGACCCACGAGCGTGTCTCGGGGTCCTGAGAAAATTTCTTCCGAAGATTCTGCGTTGTCGTCGTCACGACGGCGAGCGGCTTGTCGAGACTTTGCTGAAAGAGAATCGTCACCTCATCGAGCAGCCGCAGTTTCGAACGCTGTCCCTCCAACTCACGTTGCATCTGCTTGCTCTGCACCTCCTGTTCACTCATGAGCTTCCGATACTTTTGCAGCTGCACGACCACGAACGCGATGATCCAGAGGAGGATCAGCGAATCAAACTGAAGCACGAAGTCGATGAACGTGCGCTTCGTCTTCGCATGTTCCATCAGGTTGATCGAGGTCAGAAGGAAGTAACTGTAGATGACGAACGCGGCCACCAGAATCGAATAGCGATCCAGCAGAATCAGTGTCTTTGCCCAAAGTGATTTCATTCGGTTCCTCTCTGTGATGAGTTGTGAGGAGTAGAGTTTTGGGGAGAAGAATTCTGGATCGTTGCGGTTGAATCTCCAGGCGTCTGAGTCCTGGTCGCTTCGGGCTGATTGGCCGTCGTGAGGAAGTATGAGACGACGATGGCGAGAATGATGAAGAACGCCGAGCCGACCAGAAGTTGCGTTTTCGAATTTCGTTTTGATGGAGCGCCGGTTGCATTCATCGAGTTGTCAGGGATTGTCCGATCGACATTGTTGTTGGGAACATTCGTCGAAAGATCGGAAGCTCCCGCAGTTTTCGCGAGAATGGCGTCGAAGTCGAGCGAGCTTTTCGAAATCAAATCATTCAGTGTTGCCGGCATAGGATCGTACTGCGCCGCGTCTTGGTTCGCCTTGGCCGGTCGTTCTCCGCTTACGGATTTCAGCTCGTTGACTTTCTGAATGAACGTTGTTGCAACCGGATCGCTTGGGTCGAGCATAAGAATGCGCTGCATCTCCGCGATAGCGCTATCGTAATCACCGGCCTTCAGATGACTCTCAGCGTGAGCGCGATACTGCGCGATCACTTGCGCGAGCGCAGACTTCCGCTGCTTCTCAACGTCAATCTCTCCCGCCTGCGACGATTCGATTCTCTGTCGTACAGACTCTCTCGCTTTTTCGATGATCGGCACAATCGTGCGCAGAAATGTCGCCGACTCTTCAGGCGACTTCGCCCGATAGAGTTTCTCAGCCTGAACATTCAGGGCAACGACGAATGTGTCGCTCGGGAATGCGCGCTTGAGCTGTCGCGTCACTTCGGCCGCTTCGAGATACTTCGAATTGGCGACGAATGACTGCGTGGCTGAGAGCAGCGCCAGAGCATTGTGCGAGGTTCCAGTTCGTCGATATGATGCGGAGAGACTCATGCGTTGCTCTGCCGTCGGTGTTCGTTGGAATAGATGAGCTTCAGTGCGCCGGCTTGCGGACGCTGAAGTTGTCGGATGCGTTGTTCAACTTTCGTTATGTCGGAATTGCCGGGATCCAAACCGTATGCGTGCGCGATTTCATCGAGCGCTTTTTCGAACTCGCCCAGCTTTGCGTACTCCTCCGCCGAAATGATGCGGAGCGCGATCTGTGTGTCCGTTGCGGATGTGTCTTCAATCTCTTCGTCCGATGCCTGCTCGCGCAGCAACTGCTTTTCGAGAGCGGTCAAGTCGGGCGAGAACGGCGCGACCAGAAGTCCCAGCGCTACCTCGGCAAGAGCTTCGTCCCACTTATCCTGTTGCATGAGTCGTTGCGCCGTCGTGACGTGCAGGTTGACTGCCTCTTTCTGTTTCTCAAACTGATGGAGTTGCTGCCACCGTTCCTGCGCGGCGGAAATCTGTTGTTCAAGCTGAAGGATGTCCTGATCGTCGGGAAACTCGCTCAGCGCCGTTTGTATGGTCAGCAGCGCGTCGTCAAACTCCGTCCGCGCAAAATGTTCGCGGATGGCGAGAAGAAGTTCGTTCTTCCGGTTGCGCACTGCGAGTTCCTTCTTCAGGCGGACTTTCTCGCACACGTCGTTGCGAAGCCACAGTAGTTCGGGATGGCCCGGGTGCATTGCCAATCCTGTATCGATCTCTTCGAGTGCGCGGTCGAGTTTGTCACGTTCAACATACCGTCGGGCCACCAACAGAATTCCGTTGATGGACTCCGACGATTGTGGACCAGCACGACCTTTGGCAGTGATTGCGAGATGTATCTCCTTTTCAAGAGTTAACGTGTCTGATGACAACGGATCCACCAGGAGTGCAAGAGTGGTTTCGGCGTGAGCAAGATCGAACTGACCTTCAAGAAATAGACGTCGTGCGTTTGCAAGATGTACCTGCAGCGAGTTCTCATCCGCTGGGGAGTTGTGGACGCTTGAGGTGGTGTGAGCTTGTTCGATCTTCGCCAATCTGGTTTCCTCGTCGTGTTCACCAAGGGCCACTGCCATTCGCATTGCCTCAGCGTTGGAAGGATCAAGAGCAAGCGCAGATGCGATTGCCGCGAGCGCGTCATTGAGACGTTCTTCGGCGATCGCAGCTTGTGCACGACGTAGTTCTTCGGCGATTGGGGACTCACTGTTCACTGTGTTACCTGATTGTCATCATGTGCTGAACTCCAGATTGAAGCTCCGCTTGCAATCCAAAGACAAAGATGGTTCTGTCAGTGATCTTACTGACAAATGCCGCGCCATGGAAAATTGCTTGTGCATGTTCTCAATGAGGGAATTTGTCGTTTCACTTCTCTGCGGGAAAAGAAAATCCTACATGCGACAGAAGTTTCTTCGATTTGACGGCTGACTATGAAGTGACATCAATCGTGAGGGCGGAACGGCGGGCTATGGTCGGGATCAACTTCGCGAAGGAAGTCCGCGACCAGCTTGTTGTGCACTGATGGGTTATCAGCGTGAATACCATGCGAGGCCATAGGGACTGTGAGAAGGCGAGAGGAGGACAACGAGCGGTGAAGTATTTCGGCGATAGCGTGAAAGAACTCCGGACTGCGATCACCTTTGAGAAGTAATGTCGGAGCGTTGATCTTCGAGAGCGTTTCTTCTGAGAAGTCGGGAATGTAGTTCTTCGAAAGCAGTTCGCCTTTCAGCTCGGTCGCATTCTGCAAGAAGTACTTCTTCACTCCCGATGGAAGTCGCTCGTACGTTCCGCGGCCCATCACTCCGTCGATGAAACACTGAATGCCGATTTCCCATTCATTGCGGATGAGTGCATCGCGCGCCGGAGCGAGGGAGTTGATCGTGAAGTGATCGAGCAGATTCTTTTTCTGCGGATCTTTTTCCAGCAAAGGAAGTGTAGGCGGCTCTGCAAGAACCATCGACCGGACAAGATTCGGCTGCGTCAGTGCGAGATTCAGCGCGACATTCCCTCCCCACGACGCACAAACGAGATGCGATGCGTCATCAGAGAAGTGACGAATGAGAGCAGCGAGATCATCCGAGTGTCGTTCAACCGAATACTCGCCGTCTGATTCCGACCAGTGAGCAGGAAAATGAAATCGTCGGCTGTACGCGACCATGTGATAGTCGCGGGAGAATTCCTCGAACTGCGCGCGCCAGGTTCGGTAATCGCCCAGCGTTCCGTGAACGAACACAAGCAGGCTGCCTCGCCCCGACTCGATGTACGTCAGTTCAGTCCCGTTTAAGGAGATCTTTTTTGGGTGGGGGAGGGTGGCTCGCGTCATGCTATCGTAGTAGCAAAAGCAGTCCTACCACGACCGCAACAACAATCGCTGAGGCGACTAAATCCAACTTGTTGAGTTCGGTTCGTTGAGGAAGCGAAGAGGCTGTTGCGACATTGTCGGCTTGCGGCTGCGTCCCGCGTTTCGCTCCGCGACTTGCGAAGACAAGAATGGCAAAGCACAGCGCGAAATGAATCGCGGCGAAATGCAGGGGGTTGCCAAACACAAAGAAATTCCAGAGTCCGCCCGATGATGTATTGTCTGTCGCGGCCTGCAGAATGAGCCGAAGACCTCCGAGCGACAATCCAACGACAAGCGATGCGAAGGCGCCTGTTCGGTCGGCGCGTTTCCAGAAAAGCCCGGCAAGGAACACTGCAGCAATGGGCGGAGCAATTGCCGCTTGCACGTTCAACAATTGCATGAGTGCACCTCCAGAGCCATGCAGCCCGATGATTGGAATCCACGCGATGCCGAGTATTGCGAGGAAACCTGCAGCGAGCCGGCCACTGTTGACGAGTACCTTGTCGCCTGCGCGAGGCTGCAACTTCCGAAAGATGTCGAGCGAGAAAAGTGTGGCGCCCGCATGAAATGTATTGCTCAATGATGACATGAGCACAGCGAACACGCCGGCGATCACGGCGCCGCGAATTCCTTTGGGAAGAAATGTCGTGACCATCCAGCCGTACGAGCCGTCGCCCGACATGTTGCCGCCCGATATCTTGAACGCAAGCATGCCCGGTAGAACTAACAGAAACACCGCCGCGATTTTCAAAAGCGCCGCGAGAATTGCTCCCCGCCGTGCTTGCGCCGAGCTTTTGGCTCCGAGCACACGCTGCATCATGTACTGATCGGTACACAAAAACCAGAATGCAAGAATTGGCGCCCCGAAGAGAACGCCGGTCCAGGGAAACTCCGGATGATCTATCGGTCGGATCATCGTCCAGATGTCGGCGGGAGTTGTGTTGAAGAAATGCCGGAAGCCGGCTCCAGCTTCGCGCAAGCCAATCCGTGCGAGCGCCAACGAGCCGACGATGAGCGCTCCCGCCTGAATGAAGTTCGTGTACACAACGGATTTCATTCCGCCCAACAGCGTGTAGGCCGCGGCCGCGATCACCAGCAATGCTGCTGACGTCGTTGCGTCCCAATTGAGAAGGTACTTCAACAGTGACGTACCGATGTGGAGCATCAGGCAGAATTTTGTGAGAGTGTGGAAGGCAATCGACACGGCGCTGACAGTCAGTCGCAGCGAACTGCCGAAGCGTTGCTCAAGAAACTCGGGCATCGTGTTCACATTTGCCTGTAAAAAGATCGGGGCCAATTTCCATCCAAGCAGAAGTAATACGAGACTTGCGATAAGCTCAAGTGCGGCAACGGCGAGACCAGATGTAGAGCCGGCGGCAGCGTATCCGACGAGATGCTCGATCGAAATACTTGCCGAGAAGATTGACGTCCCGATACCGATCCAGCCCAGACTGCGGCCTGCGAGAAAGTAGTCTGTCGTTGTCTTTTTCTTGCGTGAGAAGAAAAGGCCAACACTCATGACGACGGCGAAGTATCCGGCGATTGCTATGAAGTCTTTTGCAGAGAGCGCGCCGAGCAGGGATCGCATGAGAATTGGTTGGATGTGTGTGAAATGAGAAGCGGAGTGATCAACTCCGCTTCAGTGTCAGATTGTGCGGTCGGTGTCTTTGTCGAAGAAATGAACCTTCGAGGTGTCGAAGTAGAGTTCGAATTGCTTGCCGACTTCCGGCGGCGTGTCGGTTGCAACGCGTGCGACGTAGTGCGCGTCTGTTCCGGTGGAGAAGTACACAAAGATCTCGTTGCCGACCGGCTCGACGACTTCGATACTCACGTTGAACGACGAGACCGCGTCTGTGTTGGCCGGCTTTCGCGCGTGAATGTGTTCCGGCCTGATGCCGAGCGTGATTTGCGATTTGTCCAGCGACTGCAGCTTTTTGGTCATCTCACCGACAATCGGCAGACTGAAGCGTGAGTTGTCTTGCATGAACTTCAGTGAGCCGTTCTGCATAAGCGTTCCGGTGAAGAAGTTCATTGTCGGGCTGCCGATGAAGCCCGCGACGAATTTGTTTGCCGGATTGTGGTAGATGTTGAGCGGCGTATCGACTTGTTGCACGATCCCATCTTTCATCACAACAATCCGATCGCCCATGCTCATCGCTTCAATCTGATCGTGTGTTACGTAGATCATCGTGCTCTGCAGCTGACGATGCAGTCGCGAGATTTCCGTTCGCATCTGCACGCGGAGGTTTGCGTCGAGATTGCTTAGCGGCTCATCGAAGAGAAACACCTTCGGCTGTCTGACGATTGCGCGGCCGAGCGCAACGCGCTGACGTTGGCCGCCGGAGAGCGCTTTCGGTTTGCGATCGAGATACTGCTCGATGCCGAGGATGCGCGCAGCATTGCGCACGCGTGAGTCGATTTCACTTTTGTTGAACTTCCGCAGCTTCAGCCCGAACGCGAGATTCTCGTACACGGTCATGTGCGGGTACAGCGCGTAGTTCTGAAACACCATGGCAATGTCGCGATCCTTCGGGGGAACGTCGTTCACAATTTTGCCGTCGATGCTGATTGTTCCCTGCGTGATCTCCTCGAGTCCGGCGATCATGCGGAGTGTTGTGGATTTGCCGCAGCCCGATGGTCCGACCAGAACAACGAACTCCTTGTCGTTCATCGTCAGGTTTACATCGTTCACGGAGGTGACTTTGCCATCAAAGACTTTGTAGATGTGTTCAAGCTTGACTTCTGCCATCGGTGACCTTTGCGTTGAGAGTTGAGTTGGAGAGGAAGCGAAAAAATATATGAACGGGTCGATTAAAACACAATCCAATTCTGAGGCTCGCTTCGCCGAGCCGCCGTGTTGAAAGGCTCTTGTATCTTTGTCCACGAAGGACACCTAGGTCACGCCTGCGTGCCGAAACACTGCCCGCCTGCCGGACGGCCAGGCACTCCGGCGTGCAGGCACGAAGGAACACTAAGGTTTTTTTGGGGGGGAATCATTTTGTCGAGATATTCACTTCGTTCGGAATGGCGGAGCAGCAACATCTGCCGAGACGATAATCTACGGCGTAGACGAGGGGAACCTGCCTACGTCCCGATCCGACACGTCGGGACATTGGGACTAGACTCCGGCTGGCAGGCATATCATCCTCGCAGCTCCATTCAGTGTATCTCGTTGACTGCTGGTGGCGACCCGACATCGCGGCTCGATCTTTCGGCTGGCTGATCTGCAGGAAGCAGACTTTACGCGGGCTTGTTGTAACTTTCCTGCTCCATGGAAGATGACCGCCATGGTGCGAGCGCCGGTGGACAAGGGCTTCGAAAAGGCGCTGCAATGCCAAGAAAATCACA
>JACRFA010000189.1 GCA_016218065.1 Ignavibacteriota bacterium
AACGATGAGCGACAGTGTGGACAATGCTTTTTTTGTCATCATACTATTCATCCTTGAACGTTGTCAAGGATAATATCGCTAATGGTTTTTGCATCATACACTTGTAGCCAAATCAGCAATACCTTTTGACTATTATTCCCGGAATGACAGGTTAACTTCCTTCAACAACCAGTTAGTAACCAATGCCCAGCGAGATGAAATGACGGCCTCCAAGCACCCCGAATGGCTCATAGGCATAATCAACGCGCAACGGGAACCCGCCGATTTCCTGTTGCACGCCAAAGCCGAACGTCCAGCCGCGCTCGGTGTAGTTCGACGCGTAGCCGACACGCGCGATAAATGTGTTGGCGAAGTTGTACTCGCCTCCGACCTTCACCTTCTCGCCAAAATCACGCGGGTGCTTTGACTCGATCGCGAGCACAACGTTGTGCAGCGTGTCGCGGTCAAAGAAGAACTGCAACGGCTCAATGGTAAGCCCGAACGACACCGCAAAAGGAAGTGGGAACTCTTCATTTTCAAATTGCAGCTCGCGCGAAATGTTCTGGAGCGTTGCACCGAACGTTATGCCGTTGTATAAGAAATCATAGTATGCTCCGACGTCAAATGCAACTACGTCGCGTACATACTTGCGTTTTTCCAATGCCAGGCGCGGATCGTTGAGCGAATCGCCGGCAGTGGATACCCACGCGTCGCCGAGGTTCTGTCTCACATATTTCACGTGAACGCCATACGAAAACCGTTCACTCACACGTTGTGAAAATGCGGTTCCGATTGCAAGCGCCGTTGGCGAGAACGTTCCGGTTTCCATATAGCCTTGCTCGTTGGCGGCGCGGACTGTTGTGTAGAAGTCACCGTAATCCATTGCCAGCAGACTGAACCCGAGCACCCCGAAATCGCCAAGGCGCGCTGATGCAGCGACTGCGTTGTAGTTGATCTCCGCGATGCCACGAACGTGGTTCAGACTAAGATCAATGTCCGGCTTCACCCAGCCGAGCAGCGCGGGGTTCCAGAAGACGCTGTTGGATGTCATGGTGTTGACCACGCCGACGCCGCCGCGTCCCATGACTTCGGCCGAGACAGGATTTTCGAGAAAGCGAAACCCTACTTGCGCCTTCTTCACGATTTGTGCTTCACTTACAAGCGGCGTGAGGCTCATAAGCATCGCGCCAATACATATTGTTGTTCGAAAGTTCATTGCTTGCTCCACACTCTAACGTACGATGATGAATTTGACGAACTGCGTATCGAGCGATTTGCCATTGATGTCTTCCGCATCCGTGACCGCAAGAATATAAATGCCGCTGGTGACGTACTGGTTTTCGTCCGTCCGTTGGTTCCACTGGTGATCGGCGGTGCCGTAATGGTCGAGCGTCGTGATCTGATCGCCCGTCTCCGTGAAGATGCGCAGTGTACATTTGATCGGGAGATTGAAGAATGAAATCTTGTCGGGCGTTCCGGAGTTGAGTGCGCGACCGGCGGCGACAGTCGCCGGATTGGGAACGACGCGAACCTTGCCTGCTTCGTTCAGTCCGGGTTTGAAGGACACTGCCGGCAGTTGCGACATGGTGGTGAAGCGATTGCTTTCGAGTCGCTGCCCCGGATAAATCCAGTCGGTGGCCTGCAAGCCGTTGTCGACGGCGGTGACTGCATAGTAATAGTCGACCCCACGCTGAATGTTATGATCGATGTAGGTCTGCTCGCCGCGGTTCGTGGTTTCGTATGCAAGCTCCCATTTCGCCTTGCTCTTCTGATCGAGCGGATCGTGCGTGAGCAACGCACCACGTTTGCGATACACGCGCCACGCGTACCAATCGTCAACTCCCGTCACCGGATCGTTGTAGTACGACGCTTCGGAATACGACCACTGCACCGTGATGATGTCGGGGCCTGACGTCACAGTGATGTCGGGTGATGGAGGAGGAGATGGAATGCTAAGTCCCCGGCTCATTCTGTCCCACGTCCAGTTTGCGCGATCGAGCGTCTTCCACAAAGAATCTTTTCCGGTGAGGATGATTGCCTTCTTGAGTGAATCTGAGACGCGTCCCGCAAGCCAGTCGCGGCCAATCGAGTCGGCAAGCGTCGGGCTGATGCTTCCCGTTCCGACGCCATACACAAACGTGACGGAGTCGGCCCGGTTCTGTGCGCGGTTCTTCGTGAGCGAGTACGGCCCGACGGTGACGAAACGCATCGTTCCTTTCTGCGGCGTTGTCGAGAACCCTGCGGTGATCGGATCGAGTGGGAATCGTCCGCGTGCATCGTCGCCGCGGTACGTTTGCTTCAACCCGACATCGCGTCTTCCCCACAAGTCACCAACGATGCTCGCGTGCGGCAACGAGTACGGCTGCGTTCTATCATCTGTTTTGATCGAAGCAGATTGATCGGCATGGAGCAGCGTGAATCCGGGAATTTGCGTTGAGTAGAGATAACCGTTGATGCGATCAGGATCGCCGGTATCGTCCACAGAGCCGTTGGTGTACGGAACGGTGTTGGAGAAGAACGCATCCCAAACGTATGCAACGTAGAGTGAATCGCGCGGCCGCGCAGGCGCAAGCGTCGACTTTTGCTTGAACCAGCTATCCAAATCATCCTCACCTTCATACGAGAAACCTCCCGACACTGCGCGCTCGCCGATCTTCGACGGACCGAAGTTGAACGACAACGGCCACCAGAACCGGATTGTCTGATCGGGGAGCGAATCTTTTGACGAGGTCGATTCGCGCGGCAGCCGAACCTCGCCGGTAAATTTGTGCGTCGCCTTCCAGATGAAGAAGTCAGCCAGCATCGGATTGCTGAACGCAAATACTTCGACGTGGCTGCGAATGCCAAACTGCGGCAGCACATCTTCGAATTCAATTTTGATGTCAGACTTCAACGACGGATCGACATACCAGCGGTACGGTGCGTCGAGCGCGATGCCGTCCACCGTAACATGCGGCGGACGATAACGCCTCGTCTCGGCTGCCCAATCTGTTCTACTCGCGTTCGTGAGAGCTTCGCCGCGCGAGTACATCGGCTTCACGAGACTATCTTCCGCCATAATGCCGTTGTCGTCGAGCGAAATGGGATTGAAGATCTGGTAGAGCATATTGGTTTGCCAGACGTCGCGCGGCCAGTAGAAGATTTCCGTGTTCTGCCGATTCGCGCCGGTGAGGTTCCAGCTGAACTGCGACTGCATGCCGCCGTCGCCATTCAGCTTGTTCATGCTGAGATGGATGTTGCCGGCATCGAGCGTCATGAGATGCGGATAGTAGTTGCGCTGCTGGGCGTGAGCGACCATCATCCCAACAAGCATCGCGAAGAGTAATATGAGTTGGTGTGAATATTTCATGGTACGTTCCTATCGAAGTACTGTCAAAGTTTTTGAAATTGCGCGTCCCTGCCACGTCAGCCGATAGATATACACGCCGCTGGAGAGTCGTTCCGAAGAAATCGTCGCGTCGAATTCTCCCGCCGCATGTTCACCTTCCGCGAGCGTGTGCACTTCACGACCGAGCAGGTCAAACACTCGTAGACTCACCAATCCGCTCTCGGGAATTCCATAGCGGATGTGCGTCGCGCCGTTGAAGGGATTGGGGTAATTTTGCTTGAGCACAAAACGTTCGGGCACTGCTCCGCCGACGTGCTGCGCCACGGATGTCGGGCGAAGCAATCCAGCGCCGACTGTTTCCAGCAACGGCTGCCGCGCGCCGACGCCATCCTGCCCGATTGCCCAGATGATCGCGCCGGCAACATCTGTGCTGTTGACGTAATTGCATTTGGCGGCAACAGATTGTGAATCGTCGTAGCTGATGAGTTGGTTGCCTGTGGGACTGATCATGTACGGAACTTGAGATCCCGCGTCCCAGTAACGCGTCCACCCTTGCTGCAGTTTCGGTGCAATGGAGTAGTACACGACCTGCGTTGCGCCCGTGCTTGTTCCCCACAGCGCTGAGGCGTTGAACTGCTGACCGTAGAACGGAATGCCGATCAGCAGCTTCGACTTCGGCACGCCGCGCGTAACGTTGTAGTACTGCACGCCGTAGTCAACCCACCCCTGATCGTTCGGCGGATACGCGCCGTAGAGCGCGGAGTTGTGTCCGGCCTTCGACGTCCACGCGCCATAGAAATCGTATGTCATGATTCCGATCCAGTTGAAGTCGTTCATCATCGCGGAAAAGTCAAACCATTGTCCCGACCAATTTGTTGCGGGACCGGCCATGGCAAGCAGCAGCGCTGGTGTTGTGGTGTTGAACGCTTGTCGCAATTCGGAGATCAGCAGCCGCATGTTGGTGCGTTCGGTTGCGTTCTTCGGATATTCCCAATCGATATCCGCGCCGTCGTACCCGTTGGTAACGCAGAAGTTCTTGAGGTTCTGCACGAAACGGTGACGCGCCGCGGTATCGGCGGCCAGCGGCGCAAACCGATCGGAGTACGTACCCCAACCCCCGAGCGACACGACCACTTTCACTCCGTTCGCGTGCGCCGTTTGAATTAATTCAGGATAGAGAAAGCCGCTCGGCACTTCGAGGTTGCCATCAACCATCGGCCCGATGAACGCGTGCGCGATGTGCGTGAGGTTTTGATATTGCACGGCAGTGTGAGGATAGACGGATCTGTTCCAGCTCGGATAATAGCCCACGACGAGCTTGTCTGAGGCAAGCGATTGAGTAGCGCCAACCAACACAAGAATAGCAAGCAGAAAGTTCTTCATCATCCCCTCAATCAAAAATTCAATCTGAGACCAAGAATGAATCGCCGCGGATTCAAGAAGATCGGCGCATCGTACCAGCCGGTTTTGATATGCGACTTGTCCCACTCGCCCCACTTGTCGTCGCCCTTCGGCGTTGTCCATTCCGTGTGCAGTGAGTTTTTGTACTCGCTGTATTGTGTTTGCAGCATGTTGTCTGTATTCAAGAATTTATTGTTGGTGAGATTCTTGATCGTGACGACGAACTCGATGCTGCCGAACGACGTGTTGAATGCTTTCGATCCGCGGAAGTCGACGTTCCAATAATCCACGATGTTGAGATAATGTCGCAGCTTCACGTCGGGTTCTTCGGCGTTCAACAGCATGCGTCCGCCGTCGCGCCATTCGAAGAAGAAGTCTGCAAACATATCGCCGAAGAGACTGACGCCGAGGAGATCAGGCCCGAAGTTATCGGGACTGTGAATGGTAAGATTGACGTTTGCCCGCGGGCGCGGCTCGCTTGTGAACTGATTCGGCGAACGCAGCTCGGCGTCTTTTGCCAACAACCTGTTTTCAAACACCTGAGCCGACCCCGACTGCCCCGAGCTTTGAATCATGTGGTCGTACATCGCATTGAATCTCACCCACTCGCCGAACGGGCGCTCGAACCGGAACTCGATGCCGCGCACGTCGCGGTACGCGTCGGGAAAATACTTGTTGACGATGTTGTCTTGATAATAGTTGATGAAGCGGCGGTTCAACGGTTCGTTGCGCACGTCCTTATAGTACGCCGTGACGTTGACGAGAAACTCGCCGAACAACATCTGCTCGTAACCAAACTCATACGACACTGTCCGCGCCATGTCGAGATCGGGCGTCGGAACCGAAATGGCGCCCTGCGAGAGATAGGTGTTGTACATGAACGTGACTGCCGGGCGTTGGTAGAAATGGCCGTAGTTGAAATACATCTTGCTGCTCTCGGTGATCGGGAATGCGACGCCGAGCCGCGGCGAGATGTACGCCTGAATGTTGTTGTCGCCAACTGGCCAGTCCGGCGGATTCTCCAGCAGCGCGCGCAATGCCACCCAACGTTCATAGCTTCCTGCAGCGCCGGGGAGGTTGGGATAAATCTCGTTGTACAAACTCATGTACTCATCGCTCAACGGGAATCCGACCTGATAACTCTTCTTCATCGGATTCAAGTAATCGAGGCGCAGACCCGCGTTGAGAACCAATCCCTCAAACTCGATCTTGTCCTGTACATACGCGCCGATCTCAAGCGGCGTTGCGTTGAAATACTGCCACGTGTCGGGCGTGAAGGAAAGTTGCGATTGAAACCATGTGCCGGTGTACACGAACAAGTCTTGCAGTCGTGCGGAGAACCCGGTTTCGATTTGGTGATGACGTCCGAGCTGCGTTGTCAAATCGCCTTTGAGTTGATAGACGTACGTGTGAGACGAGTCGATGCGCTGCGGGCCGCCGTACATCGCAAACGTGTTCAATCCATCATAACCGTAGTTTGTTGAAGCCATCGGACTTCCGTAGATGGGCAACGGATACCGCAGCGTGACAGGCGGGCCGATGCGCGATTGCATCGATACCCATGGCTTCACAACATTCGTATCGATGGAGAATGGCGTCAGTTGTTGATCTGTGAAGCCCGTTTGAAATTCGACTGTGTAGTACGTTGTGTTGGAGAGAGTGTGCGTCAACTTGCCGCCGCCGACAATGTAGCGCTGTTCGAGATATTGCAAGCGACTCTTGTTGAAGATCTGACT
Source organism: Ignavibacteriota bacterium (assembly GCA_016218065.1). Taxonomy (GTDB): domain Bacteria; phylum Bacteroidota; class Ignavibacteria; order UBA10030; family UBA6906; genus CAADGV01. The sequence continues at coordinate 6,445 of JACRFA010000189.1, forward strand.
GAAGCTTGCTCCGCCCAGCAGTCGCGCTTGTTGTTGCACCGAGCTTTCGGTGCTGTTCAAAAACCCGAAGCTCGACGCCTGATCGACGAGCGCGCCGCCGTAGCTCGTCGTTCTTCCTGCGCTTGATGTGTTCAGCTTGGCGTAGAGGCCATTGATGGCGAGTTTCATGTTGTCCGAGAGCGTCGTCGTTAGCTTCAGTTGTGTGTTCCAATCGACGTAGTTGCTGCGCGGCCCGACGGGGAACGCTAGCTGTGAGTCCTCATACTTGAACCCGACGAGGAATGTCGTTCGCTCGGCGAACTCACCGACGAACGGAATGAAGTCGCCGGGAAAGGGGCCCGTGATGCTGCCTTCCACAAAATAGTCGGGCCGGTCCTGAAAGCCGTACTGCGGATGCTGGAGTTTCCAGAGTTCCAGTTTCTGATTCGAGTCGAGCCGGTTACTGAGAACGTTGCGCTCAGCCCAACCTTTGAACGACCAGAACTCCATCGGCACGGTCATCGAGTCTTCGTGTGTTCGTACGCCGCGCATGGCGTACTCGCCGGCGTACACGCGATAAATCCACGACTCATTGCTCCAGGGATTCGTCCCGAAGTAACGCTTCTGGTGCGCGGGCGCGACATCGGCTTTGAGCGACACAGTGTAGCGGTCTCGGTTGCCGTCTTTCGTTATGACGTTGAGCAAACCCGATCGGATGCCTCCGTACTTTGCTTCGAACCCGCCGGTGAGTACTTGCACTTCCTGCACCGCCGTTGAGTTGAGCGCGAGATAGGAGTTTTCCGTCCGCGGGTCCTGCAGCGAGATGCCGTCGAGTCGCACGTCGGTTTCACGTATCGCGCCTCCACGCACGCTCAGTCCGTTTCCTTCCGCGCCGCTCACCAGTTCCACGCCTTTGACTCGCCCGACAAATTCGTCGATGCGCGTCACGGGCATTTGCTCCAGCCGCGCCGCACCGATTACTTCCTGCGTCGCCGCAACATCCTGCTTGATGATCTCGCGCTTCGCCGTCACAACCACCTGATCCATCTCGATGGATGTTGGCGTGAGCGCGAAGTTGACGGTGATTGTTCGGTCGAGATCGACTTTGAGATGTCTCTGCGTCAGCGGCGTGTACCCCACGATGCTTGCTGTGATGACGTAGAAGTTCGAAGGAACATCGAGGATGACATAGTAGCCCTCCGCATCGGATGTTGCGCCGAGCGGTCTCGCCAGCCGCGTCTCCACGTCGTTCGCGAGGATGGTGTGAGTGAGAATGATGTTTGCCCCGACCAGCGCTTCACCGGTTTGCTGATCAACCACACGTCCTGTGATCTTCCCGTTGGATGCAAAGGCTTGATGCATCAACAGCAGGGACACGAGTGCGACCGCGAACGTCGCGCGTCGCCAGAAAACAACTCGTAGCAAAGTGTTCATAACAAATCCACGAAAGTGTGAAAAGATTGACGCGGCGCTGCCTCAGTGCCATGCATCTCATGGCGGACAGACACGCGCGTAGGGTAATGCTTAGTGAGAACGGAAAGCTCCTGTTCGACGCAATAGCAATGATGCGGCTATCGTTCGAAGATGCGGGTGACGGGAGACGTTAGAAGAATGAGAACCGTGTGCAACCACTGCTCGCCGAATTCCGGCGCAGCCTGGCATCAATGGAGATGACGAGAGGTTTGATGACAAGTTTGAAACAACATCACGTTCGGTTCACGAGATATGGAGTACCCATCACTCGCACAACGTCGGTGCAAATATAGGGAAGCTCCTCGGGGGAATCAAGACACAAACATGCATCGGTGGAAATTTAATCTGCATTCCTCCGTACTTCTCACTTTTGAGAACGACGCCTCCACTTTCTCACATCTGCGAAGAGTAGGTGGTTCGTCGTAGGTGAACTGAGGAAAAACAGAAGCTGTGAGCGCCGCATCAGAGGCGCAAGTTGGCATTGACTTTGCGTTTCGCTATACTGTAACGAAAGGAGTTCTTTTCCATGCCCAGTTCTTTTGCACAGGTTGATCTCGGTCTGCTGCGTAAGTACGACCGACCGGGTCCGCGCTATACCAGCTATCCCACTGCTCCATTGTTCAGTTCATCGTTCACCCACGAAGAGTACAGACAAGAAATTCTCGCGACGAATGCGCCCGACGCCTGCGCGGACATTTCGCTCTATTTTCATTTTCCGTTCTGCGATACGCTCTGCTACTTCTGCGGCTGCACGATGATGGTGACCCGCGACCGCAACCGGATTGCCGAGTACATCCGCTACCTGAAAAAAGAGATCGACATGGTTGCTCCTCATCTCTCGACGAACCGGCGCGTGTCGCAGATTCACTGGGGCGGCGGTACTCCTACCCATCTCACCCCCGAAGAAATTCTGGATATTGGCGAATACATCAAAGCGAGGTTCAACGTGGATCCCGATGTCGAGATGAGTGTGGAGATTGATCCGCGTGAGCTGACCCAACGTCATCTCGGCACGCTGCGCCACGTCGGGTTCAATCGCATGAGTATGGGCGTGCAGGATTTTGACGAGCAAGTGCAGAAAGCCGTCAACCGCATTCAGCCTGAAGAGATGAGTCTGCAGGTGTTCAAATGGGCAGAGGCTCTGGATTTTCAGAGCATCAACATTGATTTGATTTACGGCTTGCCATTTCAAACGATGGCATCGTTCGAGAAGACGGTCCGCAAGGTGCTGCAGTTCTCTCCCGAGCGCATCGCCGTGTTCAATTATGCGCATGTCCCGTGGCTGAAGAAGCATCAGCAGCTCATCCGTCAGGAAGATCTTCCGACCGTTGAAGAGAAGCTGGATATTTTGAAGATGACGATCGAGGTGCTGTCGGCGCACGGCTACGAATACATCGGCATGGATCATTTTGCCAAGCCGACGGATGAGCTGTGCATCGCACAAAAAGAGAAGACGCTGTATCGCAACTTTCAGGGCTATTCAACAAAGTCGGGGGCCGATCTCTACGGCTTCGGCATGTCGTCCATCAGTCACTTCCAGAACATCTACGCACAGAACGAAAAGGGATTGCAGGAGTACTACAAAGCAATCGATGCGGGAACACTTGCCACGCACGTGGGCTATAGGATGACGTACGACGATCATGTTCGCAAGCACGTGATCATGCGGTTGATGTGCGATCTTGAACTTGACAAGCGGAGTGTCGAGCGAAAGTTTGAGATCGATTTTGACGAATATTTTGCCGCGGCGTTTCCACAGATGCAGCAGTTTGTCGATGACGGACTTATTGACCTCCTGCCCGACCGCATCCGCATTGTCGGAGCAGGCCGGCTGCTGTTGCGAAACATTGCCATGTGCTTCGACGCATATCTCGACGCGATGATGAAGACCAAGCCTGTGTTCTCGCGTACGGTGTGAACAGTCAGGCGTAACACTTCCGCGGAAATCTTTCGCCTCTGTGATGCGCGAGTCTTGTGTTTGCAGGACTCGCGTTTTATATTCTCACAGCAACACAACTCGCCTTAACCGTTTCTCAACATTCATAACCACCGGGCACTCGCATCATGAGGCTCATTCGCATACACGCTTCCGCGCGGAAGACCGTGATCTACCATCCGTCGCTCGCCGATGTGTGGAATCGCGCGTTGTGTCTGGCGGGCCGCCACGACTACGAGACCGTGCTGGAGTACCCGAGCATCGGCGCGAAAGAAGACATGTGCGTGCATTGCATGAAAGCCCGCTACAGTGTTCACGCGCTAGCCGCTGCATCGCGACCCGTCAATCGTTGATCAATGCGCGTCTCCGTTAAGAATTCACAAATACGCGTTCACCATTAAGAATTCCTTTCGTCGGGCGTCACGCCTGCCGGCAGGCTGGGCATCAAGCCGATTCTGCGCGCCGTGACACAGCCGTGACTCAGGTTGCCGCGACAGACGAGAAACGGTTCTTGCTTTCGAAAAGCAATTCTGCTATTCTGATCCATCGCCTGTCCTCTTTCCTTTCAAGAACTGTTGTGAGAACACAATGAGATTCTTCGCGTGCCTGATATGCTTGTCGTTCCTCGCTCGCCCTCTTTCTTTTTCGCAAGATACCTTCTCGATCGTTGCCGTTGATACAGTGACCGGAGAGATTGGCAGTGCGGGCGCATCCTGTGTCGGCGGCGGAGTGGGAGCGTTCATCTTGAGCGATGTGTTGGAAGGCATCGGCGCCATTCACACACAAGCCTCGTACCTTTCCTCCAACCAACAAACAGCACGCGGCCGCATGGTGGCGGGCGACTCGCCTCAACAGATTATTGATTGGATGGTTGCGCACGATGCACAGAACAATCCGACGGTGCGGCAATATGGCGTTGTTGATCTCCGTCGTCGAGGAGAGACTGCGGCCTATACGGGGGTAAACTGTCTCAACTACAAGAACCATGCAATCGGTCCGGGATATTCCGTGCAGGGAAACATCCTGCTCGGCCAGATGATCATCGACACGATTCGCAACACGTTTCTCCGTACGCCCGGCGCGCTTGCCGACCGGCTGATGCTCGCGCTCGAAGCGGCAAAGATTATCGGCGCCGACACACGTTGCGCATCGCGCGGCACGTCGTCGCAATCGGCGTTCATCAAAGTCGTGCGCATCGGCGATGGCGCTGTTCCATACCTGCAAAGAGTCATCGGCAATTCCGCGATCAACGTCGATCCGATCGGCTTGCTGAAAACTGCTTTCGACCGGTGGAAGGATTCGCTGCGGCTGCATGTCGATCCCTTCCGGTCGCAACTCACCGTGACGCCCGAGACTCTCCGTGCCGACGGTTCATCGTTCGCGCTGATTCGAATCTTTCCGAAGAACAATTCCGATTCGCTGCTCGCCGGTTCACGCCGCGTGCTTCTGTCAAACACCGGCGGAGGGGCTCTCACGCTGCCTGATACGAACTACACTGCCCGTCTGATCGCGCCCGCGACTCCCGGCGTCGATACGATCAGCGCCCGCGTTGTTGACGGATCAGACACGACATCGGTTTTCGCGAAAAGAATCGTTTACTACACACAACCGACCGGTACGACTGCCGGAGACGGATCGATTCCCGCGACAGTTGTGCTCCATCCGAATTTTCCGAATCCCTTCAATCCGACAACAATGATTTCGTACGGAATACCCAGCGCCGGTCATGTGACTGTGAACCTGTACGATGTTCTCGGCAGGCATATACTCACGCTACTGGATGAAACACAGCCGGCAGGATACCATACTCTCACGGCGGATCTGTCGCAGTTTGGAAGCGGCGTCTATTTCTATTGTCTGGAAGCAGGAAGCAGTATCTTCGCACGGAAGATGGTTCTTGTGCAATAGTTTCGGGTTGACATAGTCCCGAATTGTCGGTACCATTTTCCTGCGCTCGCACAACAACTCGCCATCGTTCTCTCATTCATTCGCAGGAGCAATAATGTCACGCATTGTCAAATGTGGTCTCATTCAGTGTTCCATCGCCACCTCCAACGACCAGCCGCTCGACGTTATCAAGAAAGCAATGATCGACAAACACATTCCCTTCATTGAAGACGCAGGGAAACAGGGAGTGCAGATACTGTGTTTGCAGGAAATTTTCTACGGCCCCTACTTCTGCGCTGAGCAGAAAACAAAATGGTACAACTCCACTGAACGCGTTCCCGATGGACCGACGGTGAAGTTGATGCAGGAATTCGCGAAGAAGTATCAGATGGTGATGATTGTGCCGATCTATGAAGAGGAGATGGCGGGCGTGTACTACAATACGGCTGCCGTCATCGATGCAGACGGTTCCTACCTGGGCAAGTATCGCAAGACGCATATCCCGCAAGTCGATCCGGGATTCTGGGAGAAGTTCTATTTCCGTCCCGGCAATGTTGGCTATCCCGTGTTCAACACGCGCTATGCGAACGTTGGCGTGTACATTTGCTATGATCGCCACTTCCCGGAAGGCGCCCGGTGTCTGGGATTGAATGGCGCGGAGATCATCTTCAATCCTTCCGCCACCGTTGCCGGATTGTCGGAATATCTGTGGGAGCTGGAGCAACCCGCGCATGCGGTAGCAAACGGATATTTTGTCGGGGCTATCAACCGCGTCGGTGTTGAAGCGCCGTGGAACATCGGCGAGTTCTACGGGAAGAGCTACTTCTGCACACCGCGCGGGAAGATTGTTGCACAGGCAAGCCGCGACAAATCCGAGCTTGTCGTTGCGGATTTGGATTTTGACCTGATCAAGGAAGTGCGAGAGACCTGGCAGTTCTTCCGCGACCGAAGACCGGATGCATACGACGCGATAGTAAAGTCGTGATTGTTCCAAACCCGAGCGAAAGGTATCGTAGTGGAGGAGTAATGGATTGTTGGAGTAATGGATCGTTGGAGTAATGGATTGTTGGAGTCGTGGATCGATGTCTGGCGAAGTCCCGATACTTCTTATCGGGACGAAGGTCGGGGATTTGCTTTGTGTTCTCCGAGGACAGAGTGAAGTTGCCGACGAGCAGATTACTTGCTATCTTGCTGGAAAGAATGGCCAGCGAAAGGAACACCGATGACATATCGCGATCGGATTGAAATAAATCCGTTGATCTGCAGCGGCAAGCCCGTAATCAAAGGAACTCGTATTATTGTCAGCGGTTTGATAAGCCAGCTGGCGACGGGCGAAACAGCCGCGAGCTTGAAGAAGGGTTATCCCGGTCTGACAGATGAAGACATCAACGCTGCGCTGCAATTTGCAGCCGACACGCTCGACAATGTCGAGGTCGAAGAGTTGAAATGAAGTCCGTATGGCGACTGTTCCTCGATCAGAACTTGCGATATGAAGTAAATGAGATGCTGCGTGAGTTTGGCGTCGACGCACTTCACGCATCGGATGCGGGATTGCGGCGTGCTTCGGACCCGGAGATTCTTCAGTTTGCCCTTGACCAGAATCGTACGTTTGTAACGCATGATTCAGAATTCGGAGATCTCAATATCTTTCCCCTTCCAGCGCACCATACAGGTGTCATTCGGCTGAAAGTGCATCCACCTATTCCTCAAACAGTCGCCGACATATTGATTCCATTTCTTGACACTCACACGCCCGAAAATGTGTACGATTCATTAGTAGTGATTACTGCAAGGAAAATTCGTTTTCGAAAAACATAGAAGGTTGTAGAGAACGTTACATCCCACGAGAATGATCGAAAGAAATTCCTAGGAACATGTCCGAAGGTCAATGACTCGACTCGTCGAGACTCCTTCGGGAAAACTTGATTGGAGTAATTTTGCGGCGAGATGAACTGGTCACAGTTTGTGGCCACTTGTTTTATGTTTCTTTTGAGGATGTTATGGCCCGCCCCGAACAAAAACATGAAACTTATGCCTTATCGTAACGAGAGACAGTACGCGCCAAGGACTGTCACTCGAAACATGGATGTGATTTCAGTTCAGTCCATTTCACATCCTCGTGATGCGTCAGACTTCATCAAGGCAGTCTTCCAAGGCACATCCAAAGCAGGTTACCAAGAACTCACGCTTGATTTCCATGATGTAAGCAAAGTCTTTCCTAACGCCTGTGTTCCTATTTGTGCAGCGATTGATCATTATCGAAGGAATGGGATAGTTTTCAAGATGCAAAACGCTTCACAATTCCTTTCAGTAACACACATGACCGAACCTCTCGAAGTCAGCCCGGAGAATCTGAGGACGGCTATGGATCCGATCTCAAGAGTCTGGCTGATATCGAATGAGCAAGGGATATCCATGTTGTTAGACAACTATGTGTACGCACTAAGTCAGAAGACCGAATGCACGTCCGGAGTGATAGAGGCGTTTGAATGGTGTTTGAATGAGGTTATGGATAATGTTCTTCAACATTCAGAAATAAGCCGTGGGTTTGTGATGGTGCAGGTGCATCCTGAAACTCACCGAATTGCGATTTGTGTGGCCGACGCGGGCATAGGTATATATAACTCTCTTCTGAACTCGATCCATCGTCCCAGAAGCGTTGTCGATGCCATAACCCTTGCAGTCAAAGAAGGTGTTACTCGCGATACCGCCATAGGTCAAGGAAATGGCCTTTGGGGTCTACTCGAGATCGTCAGCGCGAACAGCGGCGGTCTAACATTGACTACGGGGCCTGGCTCGGTTTTTTATCGACCCAACTCAAAAGTACAGACCTTTGACGCTCTTCCCTTTCTTGATCGTCGATATCAAGGAACGATTGTAGATTTCCAACTCCGTGCGAGTACGCCAATCGATCTACCCAAAGCACTTGGTGGACATACGCGAGTCAACCTTACGCTTGAACAACTTGAAACAGAACGAGGAGACCATTTCGTCGAGGTCAAAGAACATTCACACGGCACCGGAACAAGAAAGTCAGCTGAACAACTTCGAAACTTTGTCGTAAACATAATCAACCAAGGTTCGACAAGAATCATTCTGGATTTTTCCGGGATAGGAGTAATATCATCCAGTTTCGCTGATGAACTAATTGGAAAACTGATTGTGAAGTACGGCCTATTTGTTTTCCAACAGGTAATCAGCTTGAAAGGAATGACCGAGACAGTCCAGGCGATATTACAACGATCCGTTGCTCAAAGGATGATGCAAAGCCTGAGAGACTCGTCAGCGGGACAAGCTGATAACAGCGCGAGCAGATAAAGAGTGTAGCATCTGGACGTTACAAACAACCGATCACATTTTATGATCGGTTACTCTCAAGATGCCTTACGTATATTGTGATCAGTTCAGGAGCAACAGTTTGTCATGCCTAATCTCATTCCAGTCGAAATTATTGAGCAACGCATTCTTCTGATTCGAGGCGAGAAAGTTATGATTGACCGGGACCTCGCAGAACTGTATGGTGTTGCGACGAAAGCCTTGAACCAGGCAGTGCGTAGGAACAAGGACCGCTTTCCCGAGAATTTCATGTTTCAGCTTATGAAAGACGAACGAGATGAGGTGGTCACAAATTGTGACCACCTTTCCGACCTGAGATTTTCATATCGAATGCCTTACGCGTTCACCGAACATGGCGTCGCCATGCTCTCAAGCGTCCTGAAAAGCAAGCGCGCCATTCAAGTGAATATTCAGATCATGAACACATTCGTCCAACTTCGTCGTATGCTGGCCGACAACAAGGCGCTTGCTCTGCGGCTGGATGAGTTGGAGAGAAAGTACGACGCGCAGTTCAAAGTTGTGTTTGATGCGTTGCGAAAGTTGATCGCGCCGCCCGATTCTCCCAAGCGTCCTATTGGCTTTCGCGTCGGAGAATCGAAGACGCCGTACATTGTCATCAAAAGGAAATCGTGAGAACTCTGAAACCCCAAAGTGCATGACCAGGCAAAAGGAGTGGGCTCCTTCGCTGCCCTCAGGATTGAAAGGAACGATATGACATCACAAGAAATCTCCGAACTCACCGCGCGTTACACCTACGGCACGTGGCGCTACCAGAAAGGATGGAAGCCGCTCCACATTGTCGATGCGGAGGGTTGCTATTTCACGGATGGCAACGGTAAACGATACCTTGATTTTTCCTCGCAGCTCATGTGTGTCAATCTCGGGCACAAGAATGCCGCCGTCATCAAAGCGATTGAAGAGCAGGCGAGGAAGTTGCCGTTCGCGGCTCCCGGATTCGCGACTGACGTTCGCGCTGAGCTGAGCCAATTGCTGGTGGAAGTTCTGCCGAAGGGACTGGACAAATTTTTCTTCACAACCTCCGGCACGGAAGCAAACGAAGCGGCATTCAAGATTGCTAAGATGTACACCGGCAAAAACAAAATCATCGCGCGCTACCGGTCGTATCACGGCTCGACGATGGGTTCCATCGCGGCAACCAGCGATCCGCGCCGGTGGGCGATGGAACCGGGCGGAAAGATTCCGGGAGTAATTTTTGCTCCGGAAGTGAATTGCTATAAGTGCCCCCTGATGCACCACTATCCCGAGTGCGGGATCGCCTGCGTCGAGTACATCGAACACATGATCGAGAATGAAAGTGATGTTGCCGCCGTGTTGATTGAACCGGTGGTCGGAACAAATGGCGTTCTCATTCCGCCCAAAGAATATCTGCCGCGTCTGCGACAGATCTGCGATAAGTACGGTGTCTTGCTCATTGCCGATGAAGTCATGAGCGGCTGGGGGCGAACGGGGCAATGGTTCGCTGTCGATAACTGGGGAGTCGTTCCCGATATTCTCACAACAGCCAAAGGAATTACCACGGCGTATGTGCCGCTTGGTCTATGTGCCACATCCAGAAAAATCGCCGAGTACTTTGATGATCACTACTTTTCCCATGGACACACATACGAGGCGCATCCGTTGACGCTCGCACCGGCGATTGCCGCAATCAATGAGATGAAGCGACTCGATCTCAACCAGCGCGCCCGCGACGCCGGGTCATATCTTGGCGAGAAACTTGAAGCCCTGAAACACAAGCATCCCTCCGTTGGCGATGTCCGCGGCATCGGACTCTTCTGGGCTGTCGAGTTAGTGAAGAATCAGAAAACGAAAGAAGCGTTCAACACAAAAGCGGACAAAGTTGCGGGCAAGCCGTTACTCGTTGACAAAGTTGCTGCAGAGATGATGAAGAAGGGCGTGTTTGTACAATCGTGGATCAGTCATTTTGTGGTCGCCCCGCCGTTGATCATTACGCGCGAGGAGATCGACGAGGGCGTGAAGGCGATGGATGAGGCGCTCTCGACGGCAGATGTGTCGGCCAAGTAGTTTCAGGGTTCAAGGTTCAAGTTGCAATAGCAATCTGGAAAGGAGAACTCCACGTGGAGGGCGGATACAGAAAACTGGAAGTTTACAATTTGGCGCACGGTTTGGCCGTGAGACTTCATAAACTGACAATGGGATTGCCAAAATTTGAGATGTACGAAGAAGGAGGCCAAATCCGTCGTTCATCCAAATCTGTGTCTGCACAACTTGTGGAAGGGTATGCACTGAGAAAATACAAGAATGAGTTTCTTCACTATCTCTGGCGAGCATATGGCTCAAGCGAAGAAACGGCCGAACATTTGCTGTATCTTTTCGAAAACGCAATCACTCCAAGATGAGAAACTCTTTAAGGAGTTGTTGGAGCAATACAAAAAGCTGAATAGAATGCTCTTCAATTTTATTCAATCAGTCGAGCGAACATTTGAAACTCCCGCGTTTCTAAAGGAACCCACAGACGAGTATCGTGTCGGATCGGTCTTCAACGATGAACCGGACCCTGAAACGTGAAACTTGAAACTTGAAACTCTCAAACTCTTTATGAAAAACCTCGCACCCAAACTCACCGCCGACCAGTATGAAAAGAACTTCGCGGAGCTTCACCCGCCCTTCACGCCAAACTCGGCAACTGCGGAAGCCAATCGGTGTCTCTATTGTTATGATTCTCCGTGCATGAAGGCGTGTCCCACGCACATCGATATCTCCACGTTCATCAAAAAAATTGCAACAGGGAATCTCAAGGGATCGGCAAAGACAATTCTGAATTCAAACTGGATCGCCCTCACCTGCGCAAAGGCGTGTCCGGTTGACGTGCTGTGCGAAGGTGCGTGTGTGTACAATGCACGGGGCGAAGATCCAATTCAAATTGGCAGGCTGCAGCGTTATGCGATTGACTGGTACTTCGAACACGGTATGCCGCCGCTCTTTACTACAAAGCCGAAGAACGGAAAGTCGGTCGGCATCATCGGTGCAGGTGCAGCCGGACTTGCGTGTGCAGCCGAGGCAGCGTTGCTCGGGTTCGATGCGATGATTTATGACGCCAACCCCAAGCCCGGCGGACTCAGCACGTGGGGGATCGCTCCCTATAAGATGATGCAGGAAGACGCGCTCAAGGAAGTGAAGCTCATTCAAAGTCTCGGTGTGAAGATACAATCCGGCGTTCGGGTCGGGCGGGACATTTCGATTCAGGAAATCGAGCAGAAGCATGATGCAGTGTTTCTCGGTGTCGGACTCGGAACGTCGTCACGCCTGCACATTCCGGGAGAAAATCTGCCGGGCGTTGTGGACGCACTTGACTTCATCGAGAAGGTCACGACGCGCAACTGGCAATCGGTTGATGTGGGTAAGCGTGTTGCGGTCATTGGCGCGGGGAACACTGCCATTGATGCCGTCACCGAAGCGCGTCGACTTGGCGCCGAACAGGTCATGATCATCTATCGAAGAACCAGGGACGAAATGCCGGCGTATGATTTTGAATTTGAGTTGGCGAAGAGCGATGGCGTGCAGTTTCAGTTTCTTACGGCGCCAAGCCGGATACTGGGGAGCGATCATGTCGAGGCAATCGAGTGCATTCACATGACGCTCGGCGAACCCGATGAAGAAGGAAGGCGCCGCGCAATTCCTGTTCCCTACTCCGAGTTTAGAATTCCGGTTGACATGGTCATCAAATCTGTGGGACAAAAAATCGAAGAAACGTTTTTATCGCAAATTCCAAATCTCAAAACTCAAAACGGTATCGTATGGGTGAATCAGGAAACGTTACAGACATCCAACCCTAAATACTTTGCAGGCGGTGATTGCATCAATGGCGGACGGGAAGTGGTAAACGCGGCAGCAGATGGAAAGAAGGCGGCGCATGGAATTTTCGAGATACTGTTCCCACTGCAATAGTGAGGTTCACTCATGGCTTGGGAATTCGAATGGGATCCAAAGAAAGCAGAAGAGAATCTCAAGAAGCATCGCATAAGTTTTCAAGAAGCGTCAACAGTACTTGGCGATATCTTATCAAGGACGATAGAAGACCACGAACATTCTCAAGGAGAATCTCGGTATATTACCATGGGCTTGTCGTCCGAAGGAAGGTTACTGGTTGTAAGTCACACAGACCGAGGTGAACGGATCAGAATCATTAGTGCAAGAAGAGCATTCCCGAAGGAGGTGATTGACTATGAAGAAGAAACGTGACGGTGCATTTGAGAAGGGATATGACTTCAGCAAGGCTGTCATTGGAAAGTACGCGGCAAAATATGCCGAAGGCACCAACATCTTTCGACTGCCACCTGAGACTGCAAAGAAGGTTCATCTCCTCTCCCGCAAACAACGCAAATCACCGGAATCTGTTTTGAATGACTTGGTGAAACGGTCATTGAGAGATGTTGCATGAATAAGGTTCCGCAACGATGACACCTCGCTAGTGAACAAGCTGCTTTGATTTGGCTGTGGACCAATCATGGATCGTTCCGAAAGGAGGCGTTGTGCAAAGAAAAAGAAGAAATAGCTACAGACTAGCCGAGGCGGAAATCCGTATGGTTCGGGAAGCGTCCGACTATTGGGATAAACACAACATCTTTGAGAAAGGTAAACCCAAAGAGGTTCAATTCGATATCGATATTAAGGGTAGCTGCTCAAATCACTTCGACGCTCACAGTGAGGTACGAATCCAGAATCCTGACCCTAAATCTCGAACTTTGAAACCTGAACCCTGAATCCTGAACCCACCAAGCATCACGAGGTGTAACATGGTAAACCTAAGCACAGACTGCGGTAGTATCAAATCGCCGAATCATTTTAGTTCTCATCCGCGCCGTCATCGAACTTCGCCTATCAGTCGCCGAAGCATTTGAGATGAAGAGCACGAAAAGCGTATCTTAACAAGAGACAATGGAGTAGAACGATGAGCACTGCATCGAATATTTTGCGCAACCTCGGATATTCAGATGAACAAGCGTTACGCGATTTCGCGCATTTGCAGGCGTCGCAGAAACACGCGGAATTGAACCTTGAAGCCAGCTTCTTCGAGCAGAAATACAAGATGAGCTTCTCTCAGTTTGAAGCGATGTTGAAGTCGCGTGCCGAAGAAAATTTCGATAACGAGGACGATTATCTCGCATGGAAATTTGCTCATGATGGCGTGAAGTATTGGAAGGCACAGCTTGATTCGCTCCGCCGCACATCGTGATTGCGACGATAGAATCATATTCTGGCGCAGTTGAAGAATCAGCCCCGATGAATCTAGAGAAAGTTTTCCAATTCATATCGAAGAAAGTTTCAGGAACGTAACATGGTCGATCTCTCCATAAACTGTGGCGGCATCAAATCCCCCAATCCATTCTGGCTTGCATCTGCACCGCCAACGAATTCGGCGTATCAAGTCTGCAAGGCGTTCGAGAAGGGCTGGGGAGGGGCCGTGTGGAAAACCATCGGCGAGCCGGTGATGAATGTCTGCAATCGCTATGGAGCGGTAGACTATAACGGAGAGAAGATCCTCGGTCTCAATAACATTGAGCTAATCAGTGACCGACCCATCGAACTCAATCTTCGCGAGATTGCGGAAACAAAAAGACTCTGGCCGGATCGGGCCGTGATCGTATCGTTGATGGTGGAGTCAAAACGCGAGACGTGGCACGACATTGTGAAGCGAAGCATTGACACAGGCGCTGATGGCATAGAGTTGAACTATGGCTGTCCGCACGGCATGAGCGAGCGCGGCATGGGGTCGGCCGTGGGGCAGGTGCCCGAGTACTGCCAGATGATTACCGAATGGGTGACGGAAGTATCCACCATTCCCGTACTCGTCAAACTCACGCCCAACGTAACGGATGTTCGTTATCCCGGACGAGCGGCAAAGCGGGCGGGCGCGCACGGCATCTCTCTCATCAATACCATCAACACCATTATGGGAGTTGATCTGGATACGTTTGAGTTGAAGCCATCAGTTGGCGGCAAAGGCGGGCACGGTGGTTATGCCGGTCCGGCGGTGAAACCGATTGCGCTAAACATGGTGGCGCAGATTGCCACAGACCCTGAAATCAATCTTCCGATATCCGGCATCGGAGGAATCTCGACGTGGCGCGATGCACTCGAGTTCATTCTGCTCGGATGCTCGAGCGTTCAGGTCTGTACAGCGGCGATGCACTATGGGTTCCGCATTGTTGACGATATGATTGAGGGAATGACGAACTGGATGGAGGAGAAGGGGTTTACGTCGCTCGACCAGGTACGGGGGAAATCTCTTTCTCGAATCAGTGATTTCGGCAACCTGAACTTGCTCTACAAGGCAGTCGCACGTATAGACGAATCGAAATGCATCCAATGCAATCTTTGCTATGTTGCGTGCGAAGATACTGCACATCAGTGCATTGACCGCGTTCCGAAACAAGTCCGCGCGAACGGTTCGACCGAAACGATCCTTCAACCCAAAGTACGAGAAGCGGATTGCGTCGGTTGCCGTCTCTGCTACATCGTTTGCCCGGTTGACAACTGCATCGCGATGGTGCAGCTGGATACTGGCAATGAATCGAAGACGTGGAACGAATTAGTGAAGGAACTCCCGCAGCCCATGACATGGGAAGACCTGCGCGCATTTCAAAGGAAACACGGAATAGAAATTCACTAACCTGTGAATGAAACTCCATAATGCCGAGATCCCAAGGCAAAAGATATATGACTATTGCCTTGACCCTGACCATCCCGGTGGTGAACATAAGGCAAGAGTGTTCAAAGCCGCTCCTGGTATTGATCAAGCAAATGCTCAGAGGCTGATTGATCTGCTTCGAGAGTCATTGGATGTCGAAAAGGCTGAATTCGTCCGTGAGGATGGTTTCGGTAAACATTATCGAATCGACCATGAAGTTGTGGGCTTGAATGGAAACGAAATTCTTCGGAGTTTATGGGCGGTAGGCGGCGCGAAACAACCCCCGCGTTTGGTGACATGCTTTGTGAGGAGGAGAGCAAAATGAGTTCGAATGCAAAACCTAAGCTGTTGGATGTGGTTGCATTGCTTCGTGATGTACCTGAACACAACATCCGGCGAGGGATGGTGGGGACGATTGTGGAAACGCAGGACAACCTGTATCTGGTTGAATTCTGCAATGCGGAAGGTGAAACACTGGCCCTTGCATCGACGAAGGAGGATGATTTCCTGGTCCTTGAGCGAATCACCGCCCAAGGAGTCGACGACTTGTGAATAGCTTGCACAGTCTTCGCATCTTTGTCTGCTCTACCGCGAGAAGATTCTGTTACGTCGCATGGATCCGTTGATTCGACGCTTGCCGCGCGCAACAGTCGACGAGAAGACCTGCGCGCATTTCAAAAGAAACACGGAATCGAGATTCACTAACTCGACGCACGACCTTGAGTGTTCAAGCAGAGCTCATCCCCTCTGCTCTGTTTGACGTACACATCCACCAACAATCAACAAGGAGGTATCATGAAAAGCGGTAAGTTTTGGTTGGCTGTGCTGGCGGCAGGTGTTGTGATGAATGTAATCGATTTTCTTGTGTACACCCAGTGGCTTGGTCCGTCGTACATCGCGACCAATGCCGCGCTGTTCAAACAAGACGCAAACCCCGCGTGGTATGTTCTCGGCGATTTCATTTACGTCTTTGTGTTTGCATGGGTATTCGATAAGGTGTCTTCGTCGTTTGGAGGAACAATTCAGGATGGGGCGAAGGCGGGTTTCTACCTCGGCGTGCTGGTGAATTTCCCCATGTACATTTTCCTGCATCTCATGTTCAACGGCTATCCCTATGCTCTCTCATGGATCAGCACGATCTATGGCATTGTGTGGTACGTTGTGGTGGGAGTGATTTATGCCGCAATCATGAAGAAAGGCGCGCCCGCGGCTGTCTGAGAGAAATCCCGATGGCGGCTGTGGAAAGGAACCGCTTCATTATAAAAGGAAAGGGGCAACGCCGGGTTGCCCCACCGTGTTGATGATTCAATGGATTGTGGAACGTACAAATAAAGGAGACGAGTCATGGCAACAGAGCAGGAACAATTCATACGAAACTGGGAACGGGAATTTGAAACAACCATCAAGGTGCTTCGCGCGTATCCTGCGGACAAACTTGATCTGAAGCCGTCGGAGAAATCCAAGTCTGCGCGAGATTTGTTGTTCGTGTTTGCCAGTGAACACTATCTTTTCAATATGGCTCTTGACGGAAATATCAACTGGACAATGCAGCCACCCAAGGTTCCCGTGACTCTGGAGGAAATCGTACGTGTTACAGAGAAAGGACATGCTGAGCTTGTTGTAAAACTCAAAGGGATGCCGGACGCAGCTTTCGAGAAAACCGTTGCGTTTCCTGTTGCACCAAACACCATGGGACAGGTACGCGTGATGGATCTATCCTGGATGCTATTGCACGATTCCATCCATCATCGCGGTCAGATTTCCG
>JACRFA010000193.1 GCA_016218065.1 Ignavibacteriota bacterium
ACGGGACTTCCCGATTCCGATTACACTTGATCAATCTCTGAACATCGGAATCGGGACGACCAACAGCTTGCCTCTCAACTCTGAGCGGGAGACGGGACTTCCCGATTCCGATTACACTTGATCAATCTCTGAACATCGGAATCGGGACGACCAACAGCTTGCCTCTCAACTCTGAGCGGGAGACGGGACTCGAACCCGCGACCAACAGCTTGGAAGGCTGTGACTCTACCAACTGAGTTACTCCCGCGTTTTCTCTCGTGTGGGCAGGGATGGATTTGAACCACCGAAGACCGAAGTCGCCAGATTTACAGTCTGGTGCGATTGACCACTCCGCCACCTGCCCGGATCAGTTCACATCCCCGAAAAAAACTCCCTGAAGTTTCTTCCCTTGTTTTGTGAGCTGGCGGGCGGACTTGAACCGTCGACCTGCTGATTACAAGTCAGCTGCTCTACCAACTGAGCTACGCCAGCGTTTGCTTCGTAAAGCTCCGATTCCCGACGAACACGACACATGGATTCAACATCCAGAAAAGGCGATACTCCACCAATTTGGGGTAAGAACTGAGCACGTAAATATAAGAAAATCCTTCTTAGAGTCAATTGAATTTCGTAACTCTCGCACGCCTTTTGTGGATGAAATTTTGTTCATGCTTAAAGTCGAACCTGAACCATCTCCCTCAACGGAGTTGGCTATCCAAAACCCTTTCCTTACCTTCTTACACCTGAAAACACAAGAAGGATCAACCATGTTCAGCCCACCCCAACGCTTCCAAGTCATCACCACAACGCTCGCGCTTGCTCTGCTCTTCGCGGCATGTTCGCGAAAAGAACAAAAACCAACAGATCTCGTCACCTTTCCGCTCAAGGGCGTCATCGTCGAGATTGATTCGACCGCAGGAAAACTAGTCGTAGCGCACGAAGAGATCCCCGATTACATGATGGCAATGACTATGCCCTTCAGGATCAAAGAAAAAAATCTCTTTCCCGGCTTGAATGTCGGAGACTCAATCGCCGCGACTCTGGCTGTCTCAAGAACCGAAAGCTGGCTAGAAACCATAACCGTTATCGGTAAGGGCGAAGTTCCTGATCCCGAATTGATTCGGGGAAAAATGTTGTCTCGGGTTTTCAAGACGGGCGACACGCTGCCGGACGAGACTTACCTCAACCAGGACGGGAAGAAAGTCAAGCTGAGTTCGTTTCGCGGCAAAGCGATTGCACTTACATTCATCTACACGCGATGCCCGTTGCCGGATTTCTGTATTCGCATGAGCAATCACTTCGCGTCTCTGCAGAAAATTCTCTTGGCCGATCGTTCCGTCGCGGGCAAATGGCAACTTCTCACGATCAGCTTCGATCCAAAATTCGATTCACCGAAAGTGCTGAAGGAGTACGGGAGAAGTTATCGGGCGGAGTTCTCATCGTGGGATTTTCTGACCGACACGGACTCGACAGGAAAAGCAATCATGAAACTTGCAGATGGGTTCGGGCTAACATACGAAAACGACGAGGGCGGCCTCATCTCGCACAATCTCAGAACTGTCGTGCTCGACAAAGAGGGAAAACTCCTCAAGGTGTTCCTGGGAAACGAATGGACGCCGGCGGAGATCGCCGACGAACTGAAGCTTGCAATCAAGTGAAGCAAATGACGCTGAGAGAGTTTGACTGACACGTGAGCGGAGCCGCGACTCCGCTCACTGCTCTATTCAGTTCTGCAGAACAAACACTCGATACGCCCTCGGTTCCATTGCCGACACAAGTTGTTCCTTCGAATTGACGCTCACCTCTACGGTTTGCTCATCAAACAGTTCGTGCAGCGCGATCTTCTGTTTCCCAAAGATTGTTTCCATTGGCACAGTGACACTGACAAGCTTCGGCTCGGATGAGAAGTTCAGCACGACGATGACCTTGTCGTTTCCCGCTACTCTCGCGAACGCATACACATCCTGATCGCTATTTGTTGTCAGCCGGATCATATCGCCGCGAGAGAGAGCTTTGTTTTCTTGTCGCAGATGGAACAACTTCGCATAGATGTCGCCAAGCTCTCGTGGTCTATTCCAATCGACATCGACCTTCTCGAACAGATCAAGCTTTTTGTCGTTAGCAACTTCCTCGCCGGTATAGATCATGGGAATGCCGGGAATCGTGTTCACGAGAACTGTGGCAAGCTTCAGGCCGTCTAATCCTAACCGCTCGATCGCGGGCGCCTCCCATGCGTTCTTGTCGTGATTTGTTGTAAACCGCATGCGCAGCGATCCCACAGGAAATTGCAGCTGTTCATTTCTGAAGATCTCGTCCAGCAATGCGACCGGCCGTTTTCCCTTCAGCAACACATCGAGCATATCGTAGACATTCCATGAGTAGGTGAGATCAAAAGCTTTCACATGATGTTCGGGAATCGATCCTTCACTCAACATCATCACCGGCTTGATCTTGTTGAGTTCTGCGCGGGCGTTGTCCCAGAAGTCGGTTGGCACCATCTCGGCAACGTCGCAGCGGAACCCATCGATGCCGACATCTTTCACCCACCACTTCATCATGGTGATCATGTACTTGCGCAATCCCGGTTTCGAGAAGTCGAGATCGGCGACATCAGTCCAGTCGGCATTCGGCGCGACGATGTTCCGCTTCGCGTCCTTCGTGAACCACTCAGGATGTTCCACGATGAGCTTGCTGTCCCATGACGTGTGGTTCGCGACAAGATCGATAATGAGCTTCATGTCGTTCTTGTGAACCGTTGCGAGCAGCTTTTGAAAATCTTTCTTCGTGCCGAACTCGGGATTGAAGCCGTAGTAGTCTCTCACTGCGTACGGAGAGCCGAGTGTTCCTTTTCTATTTTTCACGCCGACGGGATGGATCGGCATGAGCCACAGGACTGTCACGCCAAGTTTCTTCAATTCAGGAATTCGTTTTTCAAGCCCGGCGAACGTTCCCTCCGGCGAGAACGACCGCAAGTACACGGAATAGATGCACGCGTCTTTCACCCAATCGGCGCTCTTCACTGCGGGCATGCCGTAGTACGGACTCTTCAGCAGCTCATCGATGTGCTTCGTAGCGATCAGCGTGATGGGCTTGTAGATGCCACCGCCGCCCGAATAATCCTTCACAAGCACGACGATCAGGTTCTCTCCGACTTTCAACGCGTCACCGAGTCCGATTGCAAACGGGTCACTATAGCCCGTGTGGCTTCCGACTTCACGCCCATTCACCCACACTACAGCGTCGTCGTCGACGCCCGCGAAGTGCAAGCTCATGGGCTCCGTGACATTTTCGATGCTCACCGTGCGCGCAAACCATCCCCACCCATCGTAGCTCGCGAGACCGGGATAGTTTTCCCAAAACTTCGGCGTCTTCACCTTCTGCCACGCCGATCTATCGACAGACTCAGCGTACCACTTGTTGTTGACTCCGTTCTTCGTCGAATCGACAGTGAAGAGCCACTCGCCATCGAGAGAGAGGCGCTGTGCCGCTGCATGTGCCATAAAGGATACGATTGACAAAACAATGAACAAGGTTTTCATGAGCATTTTGTTTTCTGCGTGATATGATCGATGGAATGACTCTTCGGTCGATGAGAGTTGTTCGAGAGAATGGATTACGCCCTATTTAGCGCTGCGTGCTGTTCTATGCTTTCCCATCCGTCGAGATTGGTTCGAAGCCAGTTTCTCCCAGACTTCCTCCTTCCACCACCATTGGTTGGTGAGCGGAGAACTAAACAGGGATTTGTGCCTCAACATTTCTTTCGCATTTGCTCTCCACACTGAATCCAAATCGCCAAGGTCGCCGCCCGCTTCGTGAATGCGATCGCGCAAGTCGAGCATATAGTCCAGCTCATCCACAGTAAGTTCCTCATCAAGGAACCAATGAAAGTACTGAACAAACTGCCGGATCAGTTTCTCCAGCGGAGGTTTGGCCGTCGGCGCTATTCTTCCATTTCTATTCTTTTCCATTTCCCTCTCGCTATTCTTCGCTCGATGAACGCCCTACTGTCGAGAACAAACAATGTTCTGATAGAGTGTTTCCTTTCACTCAGTACCAGAACGGCTTCGTTTCTGACAAAGATGAGTGCAGAATTACCAGACTGCAAATCGTCAAAGACTTCGTCGGCGTGCACAAGCACATCCTTCGCAGTCTGAAGAATTGCTTCTCGAGTAAATGCGCTTCGTTCTGAAAAGCCGAATTCTCTGTAATGCTTGCGAACATGCTTCTCGGCTTTCTTAGAAAGATGCATTCGTGAAGCGGCAAGCAATCTTCTGCTCATGGAATTCTTTTTTCAACAGGATGCAATTCCATCTGACGTATATCTGGCCTCTCCTCAGCGTCAACGCCAGTACGGAATCAAGTAGGCGCTTGCACAGAAGTAACATACAAAAGTCAACGGGCGTAGTCAATCTCACTCCCCCGGCCCAAAGAAAAACACCAGCACAAGCCCGAGTGCGACGGCCCATTGAATGCGCTGCTTCACTTTCGGATTGCGCTTGCGCATGTGGTCCCAGAACTTCGCGACGAGAATCATCAGTCCGATGAGCACCACGGTTGCGATCGACGCCTCAAGATATCCGAATGAGTGCGCCACCCGCTTCTGGAAGTTGAACGACGCAAAATTGCCGTAGATCAGCAGCAAGTGCAGCGAGTACACGATCAACGACTCACGCCCGATGAGCGTGACAATCGACTTGGGCGAGACGGAGAATCTCTTCTCAAAAAAAAACATTCCGCCACACAGCAGCATCACGATTCCAAAACGCAGAAGAAAGAAACTCGGACTCGACAAGCCGTAATGGTACGTCGGATAGAGACGTGACGCCGTTGGTTCGATGAGCGCCGAAAACAGCATCACCGCGGGCGCAATCCACAAGACCTGCATGAAGAACTTCTGCTCATTTCCTTTCTGCTTCGCTTCGAGAGCGAAGTATCCGAGAGCCGCGCCGCCGAAGATAAACGCCGACCAGGGAAACAACGGAAAGCCGGAAAACTGTGGAAAGTGCATGCCGTTCATGTAGCCCGCGACGGGAGGCGGAAGATAGTTGCGCCAATCAATCCCCCACACAATCGGCGACAGAAACACAACGAGAAACGCCATGATGGAAAGCGTAACGTACAATCTCCGTTCAGATCGGAGCATCAGCAACAATCCCTGAATAATCAACAAGCTCACGCCGATACACTGCAGCACATCTGCCTGAAAGAAAAACTCCCACGAGCGCGCAGTTGTTTGTGTGAGTATTTGATGAAAATTGAATTTCGGAAGATGCAGCAAGTACCCGATGCCGACAACGAACAACAACCGACGGATGTTCAGAAGCAGCGGCGCGCCGAAGGCGAGATAGTCGTTGATCTTTCTTCGCGTCGTGACGGCGTACGCGAGTCCTGAAGCGAATGTGAACGATGGAGCGACAAGTCCGTTGATGAACGTCAGCATGATGAAGAACGAAGACGACATGATCTCGGGCGAGATCGTCGCGTTCATCATGTGCGTCTCGATCATGACGATGACCGCCCACCCGCGCAGAAGGTCGATGTATTCAACGCGTTTCCGCGCCGGAGGAGTTGGAAGAGGAAGCTCACTCATGGCGATGGTGGATGATTGTGACTGTTTTCAGGAAAGCTTTGCCGCACGAGTGCGCGGCCAGGAACCCGGTCCGCCTACCAGGGGCGAGTCAAGAAATTGTAGAGCAACGTACTCGCAAGCCCCGCCTGTATAAGCCGGGCAGGCACAAAGTAATTTTTGCGGAGATAATTCCAGAGATACGTCAGCATCAGCATGGACACGAGCACGGCAACACCGATCAACGCCGCCTGATGCGCCGCGAGCGTTTGACCGATGCGCTGCATCAGTCCATAGTTTGCCGCAGAGCCGTACACAATCATCAGATGAATTGGGTAGATGAGCAATGTTGACTGGCCGAGCGTCACGAGGTTTCGATGCGCAAAGTCAGGCAGACGTTTCACGAAGTTCAATGCCGCACACACGAGCGTGACAATGCCAATGCGAACGAGAAACCAACTCGGACTCGACTTCCAGTAGTCGTGATGAGGATAGATGCTGATCGGGAGCAGATCGAAATCGATACCAAGTGCAACCACAACTACCGCGAGCACCAACATCGATTTCACAAATCTATTCTCCTGCCCTTTCTCCTTCGCCTCAAGATAGAAATGCCCCATCACCACACCGGTGAACAAGAAGCACGCAAACGGAAAGAGCGGAAAGATGGAGGTTTGTGTCTGATTGAAGTACGGCGAAAAGAACGATCCGACGATCGGGGCGAAGTCAATATTCCAGACAATGGGAGAAGCCAGAACAATTGCCGACGCAAGTCCGCCGACTATAGTGGCGAACACCCGTCGCGACGGAATCGCGAAGAGCATCAACTGCAACATCAGCAGCGAGGCGCCAACGCAATGCAACACGTCCACTTGAAAGAACTGCTCGAGCAGCGCAGGGGTCGTTTCTTTGAGAATCTTTTCGAGCGAGAAGAACGGCGCGTGCAGCGCGTATCCAATAAGAAAGAGCGCCACGGTTTTGAGCAGACGCTTCCCTGTTGCCTTGCTGAATGTGCGAAACTCACTCCACCGGCGTTCGGTCGTGATGGTGAACGCAAATCCGGAGACGAAGAGAAAGATGGGCGCAGTGAAACCGCGAATGGCATCGTACAGAATGAAACCATCGGTGACGCGAACATCACGCGCGAGCACGGAGTCGATGCTGTGTCCCATCACCATAAAGATGACGGCGAACCCCCGCATGTAATCCAGAAACAAGATTCTGTTTGACTGCTTCATCATACACATCTACGAGGAGCGGTGTCCCCCTCCACAAACAAAAAATCCCGCAAACCAAACGGGATCCTACCTCACGACACTCACACCCAACCTACTTTTCCCCGATTTTGTCTTTTATAACTTTTTCCAGTTCATCAAGGTCGACGGGCTTTGTGATATACGCCGCGCCGCCAATCTCTTTGCCGAACTTCTTCGCGTAGTAGTCGTCGATGCCTGTCAGAAACACGAACGGCAGCGATCTGAAATCCGCTTGCTTGCGAACCTCCTGAAACAACTCGAAGCCGTTGGTTCCCGGCATCACCAAATCCGAAACGACGATGCTCGGCTTGAGCGACTTGATTGCGTTCATCGCCGCCTCGGCGCCTTCCGCCGCTTCAACCCGGAACCCGCGCAACTGCAATCCCGCTTGCGTTGCAACGAGAAGACTCGGTTCATCATCCACAATAAGAACAAGCTTATCCTTCAGCATCACGCGCGACCCCACTGGTGACTGAAAATCTCCGACCAATATGAAGCTTTCGACGACGAAAAGCAATTCATCGCGAATGAAACTCTTTTAACTCTTCATGAAACACAGCGCAGAATTCGCCGTTCACTATCGCGCTTTTTTATATGGGGCTTCCGGCGGGCCTGCCTGGCGGTAGGCAGGCCGCGCCGCGAGAAAGTGTACCTCGTCTCAAACGCCTGCCTGCCGGCAGGCACGGCGGTCGCCCTTCACCGCTGCAAGCCGCATCGCCAACCCGGCGCATCGCTCCCCGCTCATGATCGCCCCTTCAATCGTCGCGGGAAGTCCGGTGTTCGTCCAATCGCCGGCGAGAAACAGATTGCGGAAACTCGTGCGGTGATCGGGGCGCAGCTTTTCCGATTCCGGCGAAGAAGAGAATGTCGCTCGCTTCTCGCGAATGACCAGCGCATGGTTCGGCGTCGGTGATGCGTGAGAGAACACAGACACGACGTCCTCACCGGCGATGCGAATGAGTTCATCATTCGACAGATCGACAAAATCGCGAGCGCCGCTGATGACGCACGAAAGATGCCCGCCGACCCCGCACTCACGAGTGATTTTTCTCTTGTTGAAGATCCATTGCACACGGCGGCCGATCAGTCCGACAACTTCATGCGGCATGAAGTCGCGTTGATACCAGAGATGAATCGACACGATCGGAACACTCGGAACCGACAGCAACCTTGCATGCTCAACCTCTCCCCGCCACGCCGGCGGCATCAGCGCATCGAGTCTGAAGTGCGGCACTGCCAGAATCACTGCGGCAGCCTCAATCGTCTCATCATCTCTCAGCGTCACGCCGCGAACAATATCGCCCTCGATTACCAGACTCACGACATCCGCATTACAGCGAACGACCGATCCGGCAGACTCGATGCATGCTTGTGCGTTGTCAACGTACAGCTCGCTTAGCCCAACCCGCGGAATCGCGAGCGCGGCGTTTCGCCAATTCGCGAGAAAGGCATGACGCAACGCGTTGAGGAAGATTGTTGCCGAAGCATTCGCGATATGCTCGTTCATAATCGCGATGGCAAGCGGCTCCCAGAATGAACGCTTCAGTTCAGTCGATTGCCCGATGGAATTCAGCCATCGCTCGATGGTCATCGCATCGATCGTTGGATCCGCGCGTCGCCTGATTGCAGCCCCGGCCCGCAGCAGTTTTATCCTATCGGAAAAAGAAAACAGATTTGACGAAAGAATGCCTGCAATCAGATGGAGCGGCGAAGGAAGTTTCGGCAGCGTAAATTCGCAGAAGCCGCGTTGCGGATGATGCAGCACGAGTTGTGGTTGCGGCTGAATTGTGAGCCGGTCGCGTGCGCCGATGCGCTCAAGAAAGCGCAACGTACGTTCGTACCCGGCAATGAGAACATGCTGGCCGTTATCGACGACCTCTCCTGTGTCGGCATCGACGAACGAGTACGCGCGTCCGCCAAGTTTGGGTTTCTGTTCGAGCAGAAGCACGGGGATGGCGCGGGTGGTGAGGTCAACGGCAGCAGCAAGTCCGGCGATGCCTCCGCCGACAATGACGACAGGCGCGCTCATCGTTCGCGGCGTTGTTCCGATGGTCAGTTCACCAGCACTTGTCGCGGAATCGTGATGTCTTTCTCTTTGATTGTCTGCTGCGCCTGCGTGATTGCGGCGCGCACAACGTTGCGCAGCTCGCGCACGTTGCCGGGCCATTCGTAGTTCAGCAGCTTGCGCATCGCGCCCGGCTCGAAGCCCGTGATCGCGAGATTGAATTCCTTGTTTGCCTCTTCCACAAAGTGCATTGCCAGCAGCGGAATATCATTCTCCCGCTCACGCAGCGGCGGCAACAACACTTCGTACTGCCTGATCAGGTCGGCGAGCTGCGCGTTGAATTTCCCCTGCCGACTGAGCGCGCGCAGGTCGGCCGTTGTCGAGGCAATCAAGTGAATGTCGCACGGAATCGGGGGACCGCCGTGCCGCGGCTTGAATGTTTTCGTCTGCAGAATATTGAGAATCGTTTCCTGCGCGTGCAGCGCGAGCCAATCAATCCGGTCAAGATAAAGTGTGCCCATGTTAGCTTCCTCGATCTTGCCGATCTTGCGCGGCGGATGCGGCTTTCCGTCGCCAAACAACTCGTTGTCAATGATGTTCGGCGGATATGCGGCGCAGTCGAACACCACCATCGGCTTTTCTTTGCGCCTCCCCGAGTGATGCACGGCCCACGCAGCGAGATCTTTTCCTGTGCCCTGTTCGCCGGCGATGAGCAGCGGCTTGTCGTACGCCGAAATTTTCTGAAGCATTTCCACGGCGCTCGTCATCACCTCGCTCTCACGGACAATGCTGTTCATCGTGAAGCGCTTGTTGATGTACTCCTTCAGATAGTTCAGCTCCTTCATCAGCGTCTTGTTGCGGAGCGCCGTCTCTATCTTATAGGTGATCTCATCGTTGCTGAGGGGCTTCTGCAAGTAGTCAGTTGCGCCCATGCGAATCGCTCCCACGGCTGAGTCAACAGAGCCGTAGCCCGTGATCATGATAACGATCGCGTCGGGATCGAACGAGGCGATCTCCTTCAACACTTGGAGACCGTCCATGCCTGGCAGGCGAAGATCGAGCAGCAACACCGAGGGGAGCTCATCCATGTATTTCTTCACACCCTCTTCCCCCGAAAGAGAGTACGTTACCTCGTAGCCTTCGATCTCCAGTACATCTTTGAGAATGGCGCAAATGGCGTCATCATCATCGATAATCATTACCTTGGTCATCAGAACCTCTGAAGTGTAGGAAGCGAACAAGCGGGGAGAAACTGCGAGCAATATACACAATCACGTGGGAGACTGCAAGAAGCGATACAACGTAGAACGTCGCTGCATTGCATCTTACGAATCAAAGATTTATACTGATTGCGAAATTCTCACGTTGACTCCGACATGTATTCTATCATAATACCCATCTTCAACGAAGAGCTGACGCTGCCGGAACTTCACTCCCGATTGATCGCCGCGACCGCCTCACTCGACAAGCCGTTCGAAGTGATTCTGATCGATGATGGCAGCCGCGACAAATCGTTCGAGCTGATGAAGCAGATTCACGAGAAGGATCATCGCTTCAAGATCATCAGCTTCTCGCGGAACTTCGGCCACCAAATTGCCATCACCGCCGGACTTGATGTTGCCGAAGGCGACGCCGTAATCTTGATGGATGGCGACTTGCAGGATCCGCCAGAGCTTCTGCCAAAGATGATCGCCAAGTGGCGCGAAGGCTTTCAGGTTGTGTACACCGTGAAGACGAGCAGGAAGGAAAATCCGCTGAAGCGGCTGGCGTTCACCCTATTTTATAGAGTGTTGTACGCTCTCTCGTCGGTCAAGATTCCGATGGACGCCGGAAATTTTTCGTTGATGGACAGGAAAGTTGTGGACGTTCTGCGCCGCACACCCGAGCGCCACCGCTACATCAGCGGGTTACGCGCATGGGCCGGCTTTAAACAGATCGGCATTGAGTACGCGCGCGAAGCGCGGTTTGCCGGCGAGCCGCAGATGTCCATTCGCCGCTTGTTCAGTCTCGCGTTCGACGGCATCTTCTCATTCTCCAACGTACCGCTCAGGGCGGCGATGTACGTCGGCTTCACGTCAGCAATCGTCGCGTTTCTC
>JACRFA010000194.1 GCA_016218065.1 Ignavibacteriota bacterium
CATCTCTCGGCAGCAACACGCCATTCAGAAAGTACACCGTCTTCGTGAAGCCGGAACAATCCAGCGCCTTTGCCGATGTTCCTCCCCACAGATACGGTACGCCCTTGAAGCGCTTCGCCGTTTCGATGATTCGCTCAGGTGTATCTTGCGCGCCGGCGATCCATTGCTTCAAAGGCATGGCGTCGCCAAGAGCAACGTAAGCGACTCTCCCGTCCGGGTATTCGACTTCGAAGGAACCGGAGTCCTTACTTCTTAGCTTCACGATGTTTCCCGCGACGAGATCACTCACAATGTCGGTCGCCGCGTCGCGCCCAACATGCGAGTGTGTGTACGTTACGGTCACGATAATCTTTGGCTGTTGTCTCCACGCCGCGAAGTCGTTCTCCGACCACACAGCCATCATATCATCCGTCCAGCCAAGATAATCATCCGGCGTCTGCACCAAAAACCAGCCATCGTCAAACTTCAGCAGCGTCACCGGCGTGCCCATGAGGACTTGCGTGACCAATTCCTCGCCATGCCCCGGCTTCGATCGCAAGTTGGCAACGCTTACCGAGATGACGCCGTGCCGTTTTTCGCCGAGCGACTCCTGCGGCAGCGCGATGATACTATCCACGATGTTGTAGTGTTCACGCGACTTGATAAACTCAAGAAGCTGCTGCTTCATGTGCGAGCTGTGCACTTCGCCCTTCAGAGTCAATTGGTTATCATGTAGCTCGCCCCTGACGTGAAAAACCGCAGTTCGTTTATCAGGTGCAAACTTTGCCCTCGCCTCATCGATGAGAGCATTCACAGTGGGATTGTCATTTCCAAACATACGAGCAAACACACAGAAGAAAAGTAGTACCAGACATGAAATCCGTGGTGGTCTCTTGACAGACATTTTGTGGACGGTGATGATGGGAGAAAAATCTGAGTACAATATCAGAAGTCATCGGAAGAATTGCAAGACGCAAGGACGAATCCGAACTCATCCCCCCGTCCCACTGTTGGTCGGGACTCCCGTCCCGACATTGACAAGTCAGAGACTCGTCCAACAGCAAGGGGTAGTGTCAGGCCCTGTCCTTCTCGCCTCTACTTCCAAGACAGCATCGGGCGTGACGTTCGGGTTTTCAGGTTTTTTCCCTTCCCCCTCTCTTCTCAAGTGAGGGGGTTAGGCGGTGAGTTCATCCGAGTTAGTACGTGAACGTGAGTCCCGCTGCCACATCCAACCCGCTCAACGAAACGTCCCCCTTGATTGTGCCGAATGAATATTTGAACTGAAGAGGAATTGTGAGGTAATCGGAGGCGGAAATTTCAAGTCCGGTTCCCACGACGCCCAGCGCGGCGCCGGAAAGCGGATCGGCGCTTTCTTCAAAAAATCTTCCTTCGAGAAGGAAGCGTAGTGAAACTGTTGTGCTCAGCTTTGCGAGATACGATCCGCCGAGTTCCAACTGATCAGGCTCTACTCGCTCAGCATTTGGCAGAAGCACATTGCCGATCCGGGTTTCCGTGCCCCAACGGAAACGCGCCAGCACCGTGAGCGTGAGTTCATCGAATTCAAAGTAGCGCTTGAACCGCATGCCCGTCAACAGTTTCTTGCCCGGAGAAAACACTTCGATGTTCTTCACTTTGTCTTTTCCAAACAGCGTGAACACGCCATCGAGGGAGAGTGATGACATGGCGTCGAACCGCACGTCGCATCCACCGCTGAGCGTGATTTCATCAGCAGGATCGTAGTTGGTGATTTCGGTGACCGGATCAAAACGTCCGCGATAGAAATACATTGCGCCCAAGCCAACGACAACCTTGTCACTGAGCGGCAGCGCCCAACTCACTGATGGCGAGAGATTCAGACCCGAGCCATAATGCGGCACCTGAAGACGAAAGACGGAATTGCTGATGAGGTACGATGTCTCGAACTCACTTTCTGTCAGCTTGTTTTTCCCGCTCGGAACATTCACGCCAAGTCCAAACACCATGTCGGCAGACTCAAGGTAATAGTTGAAGTTGACTTGCATGTCGTTGATGCCTGCAAGTGAAGCAACATTTCCCGTCGAGGATGCGTACGAGCTGCGCAGCGACACGCTGAATTCGCGACTCAACGGCTGATACCAATGCAACGTGCTGCTCACTTCAGAGAAGAGCTTCGTCCCACCCGACGACCATTGCTGATACATCGGCAGGATTGTAAGCGTCGCTTGCTGGTTGATGACGTCTGCCGATTCCTGAGCGAAGGAAGAAGAGGTAATCGCAAGAGCGAGAATGAGAATGGCGTGTTTCATTGTCGTCATCGCAGCAACAAGAGTTTTTTGCTTTGCACAAACTCACCGGCGCGCAAGCGGTAGATGTACACGCCGCTCGCCATCGATCCCCCGCTATTCGTCGTGCCGTCGAACTCAATCGTGTGCGAGCCGGTCAGTTGCTCGCCATGCACAAGCGTTTTCACGAGCCGCCCGAGTACATCGAAGACTTCCAGCACAGCAGTGGATCGCTTGCCGAGTGTGTATCTGATGGTCGTCGTCGGGTTGAATGGATTGGGATAATTTTGTCCCAACGAAAACTCGACGGGCACGAGTGGAATGCCGCCGCTGGAGCGCTCAGCAAATTCCTTCGTTCCGACAATCACGCGAAACGTTCTTGACGAATAACTTGCTCCGACTCGCACGCCGAATGATTCCCTGTCGAGAACAACGTAGCTGTATTCATCTTCATCCAACACAAAGAGATCGAATCCTTCGGGAAGCCGCCCGATCTTTTCGACGCCGATGCTGATCTCCTGATTTGCTGCGCTCGACCGCACGATCAGAGTCCACACGTGGCCTTCGGTTGAGATCGGTTTGAAGTTTGCAAGATACTGTTGGTTATCTTCGACAAATGAGACTTGAACAAAATCCTGAATCTGCGGAGGTTCTGGCAGATCAAGCAAATCCTTCCCGATCTTCGCTGACGACGCGAAGCCGACATAGTTGTACTCGTCGCGAAGCGCGCCGTTCACTGCGGCGAATCGGACAGAGAACTCTCCAGAGTTTGTGGTGATTGATGGAGCGGGATCTTTGTGAAGTTGAGAAGGAGCTTCGACGGAAGGAACTGCAAGTTGGATGGCCTCATTCGAATCATTGAAAACAAAATATCCTTCCCATGGCATCAGCTTCTGAACGTTCGGAACGTACTGCACTCCATCCCACGCGTACGGCTTGCGGAGCAACCCGCTGTTCGGAATACTATCCCACGCAACCGGAAACGCGAACGGCGATGCGATCTGATTCCAGCCTGGATGCAGTGCAATCGTGAACGGCTGCACCGAGCGCACGGAGCGACCGTTGTCGGCATCGAACCCACTGCCTGATTGCGTAACAAGCCAGAACGCAGTGCCCGGTGTGAATCGTCCTGCGATGGAATCAAACTCAACGTTCCTGTCTTCTTCCCACCTAAACACGCGCCAACGCGACGGATTGTACGGTTCGTAATCGTCGAATAACTGACTTTGAATTGTCGTGTTGGCAAGCTCCAGCGGAATAGAGATCATCTTGTACTGTCGTGACGCGAAGCTCACCGCGGTCATCGCGCTGAGCGTGCGGACTTGCACAATGCTTGGATTGTTGACGGGATCGTTGGGTGGATTTGTGACGCGACGCTGCGCGTCCGAAAACACGATGTAGTATTCCAATCCGCGAATCGTCATGACACTGTCCGGGAACGCGGTTTCGTACGCCGACCCGTTCAGCGACAGCGCGAGTGAATCGTACACACGCCGGCCCGCGACACGATAGAACAGAAGTGCACGACTCGGTGTGAAGCCAATCGGCGGCGTCGCGCCAATCCGCAGCACAGAACCCGTTGTCGTGTCGCCGCTGAGCGTGACGACAACTTGTGAGCTTCTCGACCTTCCGCGCAGCAACAATGAATCAACGCGAACAATCGCGTCGCTGTACGCAAAGAGGTTCGCCGATTTCGCCGTATCGACTGACGTGGGCATGAAGCGAAGCGCAACCTTCAACGTCTCAAGCGGAGCAACCGGCAGATAAGGTCCGCCCGAACCCGCCACGAAGAATTCGCCGGCGTTTCGTCCGCGAATCCGCAAGCTGTCAACCGTCAGTCGCGTCGTGCCGACGTTGACAAGTCGAATGGTCGCGGAACTGGAATCTCCAAGATTCACGTCGCCAAAGTCGATGATACGCGGAGAGGCAAGCAGAACCGGCGCTGATCCTGTTCCGGAGACTGCAATACTGGTCGGTGAGCCTTCTGCGTTATGCGTGAATGCGAAATACGCCTCGTAGAAAGAAAGTGAATCAGGCGTGAAGCGAACGAGAACGGTTTGACTTTCCGACGGCAGCAAAATGGAATCAGCGACGACCGCCGCGAAACGTTGATCGGAGCTTGCCGCTTGACGAACAATCAGCGTATCGTTGCCGGAGTTTGCCAGCGTGATCGTGTCAGATTTTGTGAAGCCGACGCGCACGGCGCCGAACGCGACATTCTGTCGCGAAAGAACAAACGCCGGTGCAAGACCCGTCCCGCTCAACGAAATGCTCGTCGGACTTCCTGCAGAAGTGTGAATGAAGGTCAGACTTGTCCCGAATGCGCCGCGGGCTGTGGGTGTGAACGTCACGCGGAATGTTTGCGTCTCTCCTGCCAGGATGCCTGCCGACGTCGGCGCAACACTAAACCGCGAGTCACCGGTCGCGACTGAGAGTACTTCAAGTCCTGACGTTCCTGTATTTGTCACGAGAACACTATCGACGCGGCTTGCTCCCACCTTCACATTGCCGAACGGAATGTTCGATCGTGAGAGTGAGAATGTGGAAGCGATTCCTGTTCCGGCAACCGCGAGTGTGTCGCGCAAGTTTGCAGCATCATGCTCGAAGATAACCGCGGCAGATCGCAAACCGATGGATGTAGGCCTGAACGAAATTCTGAACCAGGAATTCCCCGACGGAGCAATCACCGCAGACTGCGGCGCGACTGTGAACTCGGCATTGCTCGATCTGACGGACGAAATCGTCAGGTCAGCGCCGCCGCGATTCGTAACACTCACGCTGTCCGTGCTCGTCGAGTTCACGACAACGTTGCCGAACGTTTTGAACGTTGCGCCCAACGAGAAGAGCGGCACAACTCCAATTCCCGACACAGGAAATGCCGACGGAGACCCGACGCCATTATGTATGAACAAGACTTCAGCGTTCGACGTACCTGTCGAGTCCGGCGAGAAGCTGATCGCAAACCATCGGCTTGCTGATGGGGCGATGATCGCGGTTGTCGGCGCAACTGCAAATCTCGAATTCGACGGCAACACTTCACTGATGATGAGCGGCGCATTCCCAACATTCGTCACCTCAACACTATCGAGCCTTGTCCGTCCAACACGCACCGGACCGAAATTCAGCGACGGAGGATGCGCGGAGAACGCGGCCGCCGTGCCGTTTCCCTCGACGCCAACATTGGTCGGCGACCCGATGGCATCGTGAACGAATGAAATCAATCCATTCACACCTCCTGCATTCGTCGGCGTGAATGTGATGTAAAATCTTCGTGAGCCTGCCGGAGTAATCTGCGCACGCGTGGGAGTAATCGAGAAGCGCGGATGCAGACTGATGACGGTGTCGATGTTGAGCAACGCGCCGCCGTTATTCGTGACTGTCACGCTATCGCGTGCTGTCGCGCCGACGGAGACGTTTCCAAAATCGAGACTCGATGGAGTGACAAGGAAGTTCGCGACGACGCCCGTGCCTCTCACCCGAACAGTGTCGGGAGATCCGGCAGCAGTGTGCGTCAGGACGATGTTGCCGGCTTGCGTTCCGGTCACCGTGGGTTGGAACCAAACGTAAAAGCCCACTGATCCCAATGGCGGCACTGTGGCGGAGGTTGGAAAGACGGCGAAGGAAGTATTTGTCGATGCAACTGATCCAACAATAAGATCAGCCGAGCCGGGATTGATGACCGTGAAACTGTCGGGCTTGCTCGTATTAACAACCACGCTGCCGAAGTTGAGTGAGTCGGGCGCAATGGAAATCGAAGCGGCAATGCCGGTTCCAGCGACGACAACGTCGTGCGGCGATCCGACCGCATCGTGCGTGAAGATGATGTTCGCTCCGACATTGCCCGTGGCCAGCGGCTTGAACGTGACGATGAATTTCTGTGTTTGATCCACATCCACAACAACTGATCTCGGAGTTATGGTGAATCTACTGTTGGTCGAGACGGCGCTATCGATAGTGAGCGGCCACGTTCCCATGTTCTTCACGGAAAGCGTATCCGTTTTCATGACGCCCACAAGCACGCCGCCGAATGTCAACGAGGATGGATTGACGGAAAAGACGGGAACCGCGCCATCGCCGGTCAGCGGTACCACACTTGTCCCGCCCGCATCGTGAGCGAAGACGAGCTGCGCAACATAGCTCTCCGAGTTATCCGGCGAGAACGTGACGTAGAATTTCTGACTTCCCAATGGAGGAATCACTGCATTTGTCGGCGCCACGATGAATCTGGCGTTCGTCGGCGTCACACTGCTGATGTTCAGAACAGACGTCCCTATGTTCGTCACAACAAGACTGTCGCGCTTACTCGTGTTGACGCGAACAACGCCGAAGTTAAGTGAATCTGGAACGACCGAAAAACCGGGCGCCGTACCTGTTCCACTCACACTCACCGTGTCGGGAGAACCCAGTGCATCATGAGTGAAGAGGATATTCCCGCTTGCAGCGCCAATCGTGTTCGGCGCAAATGTGATTGTGAATACTTGTGTGGATGAAGGAAGAATTTGAACGTTCGTCGGAAGAACCGTGAAGCGGGCATTCGTCGAGCTGACATTGCTGATGTTGAGAGGCGCTGTTCCTGAATTCGTAACCGTCACGCTATCCGTCTTTGTGGAATTCACCGCAACGTTATGGAAGTCGATCGTCGCCGGCACGACCGAGAACAGCGGGGCAATGCCTGTTCCGTTTGTGATGATTCCCGTTGGCGAGTTGGGCGCATTGTGCACGAACGTGATGGTCGCATTCTGCAATCCGATTCCCGCGGGAGAAAACGTTACGTAGAATCTCCTGCTGCTTCCTTCAGGAATCGAAGCGCTCGTCGGCTGAACCGTAAATCGAGAATTGTTTGATGATGCTGAGCTGATAACGAGCGTTCCGCCGCCGGTGTTCGAAATCAAAATGCTGTCGGTTGTCGTTTGCCCGACGAGGACATTCGCAAAGCTGAGTGTTGGCGGATTCGCGGTGAGTATCGGGATGTTGAGTGAGGGATCAACGACGCCCGCAAAACTCGGACGGTAATCGCCTGCTGCCGATTCGAACAAACCGCCTGTGAACACTGTCGTGTCGGTTACTACAACGGCGTGAACCGGACCAAGGATTTTCGGGTCCCACGTTTTCGAAACTCCCGTCACTGGATTTACAGAAATCAAATCACTCGTTGTTCCGGTCGAAATGCTGCCGCCGACGTAGAGCTTTCCTCCCGCATACCTCAGCGCATTCACGACCGCGCTGCTCTGCAATCCGGCATCAAACGAAGTCGCGTTGCCTGTTGTAGAATCAATCGCCGCGACAGCAATTCTCGCTTGTCCTCCAATCTGAGAGAGCTTCCCGCCGGCATAAACGACGCCGCCCGACAATGCAAATGCCTTCACGGTATCAAGAAGACTCGTGCCTCCATTTGGATTCCACGTGGTGGGAACCCCGGTGCTGATGTTGAGAGCGGCAAGCTTGTTTCGGACAAACGAACCAATCGTCGTGAACGTCCCTCCGGCGTAGAGTGCCGAGCCTTTGATTGCCAGCGCGTACACATCACCGTTTGCATTCGGATTCCATGTAACGATGGCGGCGCCGGTCGCAGAATCGATCGCGGCAATCCGATTGCGCGCCGAACCACCCACCGAAGTGAACGTCCCTCCGACATAAACTCTTCCTGCTGCAATGCTCACAGCATGTACATCATCATTGGGAGCCGGATTCCACGCTGTCGCGAGCCCGGTCGCGGCGTTCACCGCAGCAAGTCCCGCGCGTTGTTGAGTGCCGACTGTCGTGAATGATCCTCCGACGTACAGCGTCGATCCCGAGATCGTCATCGCGTTGATGACGCCGCCGGTCACGTTCGGATCCCACGCACCCACGCTCCCGATACTATCATCGAGGACGGCAAGATTGTTGCGCGGCACCGCGTTGATCGTGGCAAAGCTGCCGCCGGCGTACACAGTCGTTCCCGTCAGAGCCAAAGTATTTACGGCCGAGCCGGCGTTCGGATTCCAGGAACTCACTGCGCCGAGCGTGTCAAGCCGTGCGAGATTGCGCCGGGTCGATCCACCAACAGACGAGAATTCGCCTCCGACATACACGTCGAGATTATTGATGAGAAGGGTATAGACTGCGCCATCAACGTTCGGGTTCCACGTAAGCGCCGTTGGAGTGAACGCCCCGATTGCAGCGAGATGGTTGCGTATCACGCCGGAGATCGACGTGAACTCTCCCCCGACGTAGAGAATCGAGTTGGCAACGAGACGCATTGACCGCACGACGCCGTTCGGACCCGGATCGTACCCTTGAACCGTGCCCGCATAGCTGACCGATGCAAGATTGTCGCGCGTCCTTCCGCCGACTGCTGTGAAACTTCCGCCGAGATAAAGACTGTTGATGCCAAGTGCAATTGTGTGTACCGATCCATTGACATTCGCGTCAAATGCTGTCGGAGTCGCCGAACTAGTGTCGAACGCGGCCAGCCCGTTGCGCGTTTGTCCGCCGATGAGCGTGAAGCTTCCGCCGACGTACACGAGATTGAGTGAGGGCGCAACCGTGAGGACAGTTCCGTTCGACCCGGGATTCCACGAGTTCGCTATTCCATCGGCAACTCTGATCGCGGCAATTCTGCTGCGCGGCTGTCCGCCGATAATCGTGAAGTCGCCGCCGACGTACACGTGTGCACCGTGAACCGCGAGCGCAGTCACACTCCCGTTCGCATTCGGATTCCACGGCGAGAGCGTCTTGTTCGAGAGAATACGCGCGAGTCTGTTGCGCGCCACACCTCCAACATTCGTAAAGTCTCCGCCAATGTACCAGCCGCCCGCGCCATCGGAAATGACAGCACGAATCTCGCCATTCACTTTCGGCCACGTCGGATCGTACTGACCAAATCCGATAGTGTTCAGAACAACGCCTGCGCCAGTGCTCGGCCCGACTTGCGAAAAATTTCCGCCGAGATAGATCGCATGATTGTTCCTGACGATCGAGCGTACTTCTCCGTTTGTAATCCAGAGATTACTCTTCAACGTCTGACTCGCACCTACCGTCACGACGCCAAGCAGCAGGATTATGATTCGTCTGAATATCACGTGAAGTCTGTCTGTTAGAATTCTCTATTCTCCCGGTGGCCGCGGTGGATGCGGCGGCTCAGGCAGCTTGCCAACTGCTCCACCGCGCACCGCTTCTTCAACCGGATCGCGATTGTCATTGCCCGGGAGGAACGTGTTCCCCATCCCTTCGGTCAAATGTCCCAGCCGAATATCCACCAGTCGCCGGCGTCGCTCACTGCTTAGTTCAATAAGTGGTCGATCCAACCGTTGCGCCAGCGAGAGCGCGTGTTCCTTCGGTCCGCCCGCGGTGTTGATCGCCTCCATCGCGCTGACTTTCTTTTGCGCAATCACAAAACCGGGATCGAGCGACACAGCTTGTTTGTAGTACACTATCGCCGCTGTGAAGTCCAACGCGTCTTCACTTCTCAAACCCATACAGTAGTTCATGAACGCAAGAAAGTTCTTCGTCGGAATGAGCTGAATCTTCTCTCGTTCCTCCTGTGTGAGCGCAATGCCCAGCTCTCTGATGAGAGAGAAGACCATCTCCTTCTGCACCTTAAACAAATTGTCGAGATCGTCGGCCTTGCTGGTGAAGTCCGGGAATTTCCGCTGCACAATATCCCATGCTGCGACATCCATGCGGAAGACTGTCTTCTGCACATTGAAGGAGCCTGCCACAACTCTCCCCGCGCTCAGCAGTTTTCCCAGACGCGGAGCGCTCGCCCGATCGACAAACGCCGACTGACTGAACTTCAGCTCGTTCAGCAACTCTTCGGTACGAATGCGCTCGATGAGTTGAATTCCCTTCACCTGACCGAGATCGACCAGAATCAGTTCACTGAGACCTTTACTGAGCGCAACGAACCGTTCGTCGTTCCCTTGATAGTGAAGCGGAAAAACTGCAATGGCCTTTGGAGAAACCTGACTCGCGCCGAGCTGCTTTTCGTTCGCGATAGTTGAGAGAAGCTGCTTGCGAATCACCTCACGCACCAACGCCTGATAGCGTCCTTCGATCAGTTTTCTGTAGGGTGATTGCGTCGAGATTTCGGTGAAGTTGACATAGACGGCGAGCGCAGATTCGATGTGCCCGAGAAACTCGAGCGTCATTCCGTAGTAGAACATCGACCGCGCATCGAGCGGAACAAGCACGAACGCACGATAGAGATGCTGCTTGGCCGGATCGAAGTCTTTGATCTGAAAGTACGCGACGCCAAGCTCGCGCAGCGTTGCGGCGTCATTCGGATTTTGGATGAGCCGTTGCTGCAAGATTTGTATTTCTTGCAGATAGTCGGCAGCGGATCGCCTGCCGCTCGTGGTTGCACACGATGACACGAGCGCAAACAACGACACTGCCAGAATATATGAGACTGCAGTTTTCATGATAGGGGGATTATCACGAACAGTTGTGTCAGCCGATGAGAGGCTTGATGCTCGCGGCCTTCATGCGAGCTTTATCGTACGTCGGATCGAATTCAAGAGCTTTGATGAACTTGTCGTAGGCGGCCTTGTAGTTTCCTTTTTCCAAATGCACAAGGCCTTCCGAGTACGACATCATCGCGTCGAGCGACTTGGTTTCGTTGCGCTTTTCAATGTCAGCCTCCGACAGCGACGCGTTGATCTTCTTCGCGATGCCAATGCTGAGATTCTCCGCCACGTCAAAAAATTCATCTGCATCGCCGC
Organism: Ignavibacteriota bacterium; assembly: GCA_016218065.1. Taxonomy (GTDB): domain Bacteria; phylum Bacteroidota; class Ignavibacteria; order UBA10030; family UBA6906; genus CAADGV01. The sequence goes on from JACRFA010000194.1 coordinate 10,943, forward strand.
TGGTACGCTCAGTAGCAAGAATCTCGCTTGTCTCAACTTTGACAAGCCGCGCCAGCAGATCGATTCTGTTCTTTGCTTTGATGAAGCTTCCGAGCAATATCGCATGGACGCCAAGCTGCTTGCCGACTCGAACAGCCGACGACTGATCGAACTTCGTCGGATCGTTCTCCAATCCAATCTCGTCAAGTATCCACTGAATGCGCTCCCGCTCGATGACTTTCAGATTGACAGAGCCGTTCAGCTGATCAATCAACAACTCGGCGAATCCTTTCTCCATCGGATCGAACTTCTCTTTGTCGTCGATCGAGCGGTTCTTGAAATCGAGCACGGCAATTGTCTTCAGGCCCGGATCTCCGCGTTCCACTTCCGTCGAGCCGGACTTTGCCTTCCGCGCTTCATAGTAGATTTTCATGAGCGGCGGACATTCAGCGTCGGGATCTGGCGTGATGGTCGGCGGCTCAAGGTCGATCAGCTGGGTCATCGCCCACATCGCCTTCTCCTTGTTCCCTTTCGCCGTGTGCGATCTGCCGAGCGCTAGCAAGATCTCCTTCATCAGGCCGTGGTCAATGGATTTGTCTTCCGCGAGCTTGCCGAGAATGCCGATCGCTTTGTCGAAGTTTGCGGAGTTGTAATGCTTCATCGCCTCATCAAACTGCTGCTTCCCGCGCTGGCCAAATGCCAGTCCAACGCAAAGAGCACAGACGAGTATCGTTCCAAACACAAATCTTCCGTTCATAAGCATTCCAGAATATGAATGTGCGGATTCACTTCTACTTCTTCTTCAGCGTGAAGGCGAGTCGTATCTCTCGCGGCGCGAGCGACGGCTCAACATCGACAACCTGCTCGCCTTCGACAACATCAAATCCCATTTTCGAAACTGAAACGCGGTGACGTCCTGGCCCAAGCGTAAACGCCCGCGGCGCTTGAAGGTCGGTGGCCTTGCCGTCAAGCACAATGTACGCCCACATCGCGCCGCCGGAAACCGCGACGTTCGCTTCCGCTTCGAAGTAGCATGTCACTTTCTTCGTCTCGTTGGGATGAAGAGTGATTGTAAACTGCTTGCTGCCATACTTTGGATTTTCAAACGTCACGCGTCGCGCACCGGACTTCACCTGCATCGAAACAAAATCGCCAGACAGCGCCGAGCTGGATGCCCCATCAACCGAAACCGAACCGACGGGCAACGCTCTCAGCTGAAGCATGCCGAGCGACACCTTCTCCGTCTCTTTTGATCTCTCCGTTGTGCTGTTACTTGCCAACATCGCCGCACTGTTCGGTGAATCTGTCGATGTTGGGAGTTGGTCTCGATTGCTTTTCTCAGCTTGCTTCACGAGTGTAACGTGCAGCTTTCCAGCTTCTCCTTCACCGACTCGCATAACGGTATCTTTGGTCAGATATCCCGCATACTCGACACGAACACTGATCTCGCCCGATGCGACAGCAAAGTTCTGCACAGTCGATCTCCCTGTCGGTGAGCTATTGATGAAGATCTGCGCGCCGCTCGGAGTCGCATCGACCGACAACAGCGTGGCGGGGGAATCGAAGAACGGACGCAGCCCAAAGTAGAGACCGATCAAAGCCAAACCGGCTCCGATAGTCAAGTAGAGCGGGCGACGTTTCGATGGAGGCGACTTGTACTTCGGCGCAGCACGTTCAATCCTTCGTTCACGCGGCTGATCGATGGCCGCAACCGCGGCAAGCGCATCATTCAACTCAGCGCACGATTGAAATCGCTTCGCCGGATCTTTGTGAATCGATTTGGAGATGAGCCGCGAAATCTCCGGCGGCAGTGTTGCGTTGAACCGCTCCGGCGGCGGAATCTTTCCATCGACAATCATCTGGCGAATGTCAAAATCGCTCGCATCGTTGCCGAAAGGAACGCGGCCCGCGACCGTTTCGTACAACGTCATCCCCAGCGAATAGATGTCGCCGCGTGCATCGACATTGGCGAGACCTTTGATCTGCTCGGGAGACATATAATAGAGCGTGCCTCCGGTTCCCATGGTCATAGTGGCGGTCGAAACCTGCTGAATTTTCGCCAGCCCGAAGTCTGTAACTTTTACAAAGTCAGCAGACGTGAGCATAACGTTGCTGGGCTTGATGTCGCGATGAATCACGCCGACCTGATGGGCATGATCCAGCGCGGTCGCCATTTGCCTGAAGATCGGCACTGCGCGAGACAATGGCATCGCGCCGTTTGCGCGAATGCAATCCGCCAGCGTGCTGCCATCGACAAACTCCATCACCAAACAGAATCCTAATTCAGTCTCGCGTAGCGCAAACACACTCACGATGTTCGGATTCTGCAATCGTGCAAGCGCCTTCGCCTCCGCTTTGAATCGCTTGAGAAATTCCTCGTCGCGCGCAAAATTGGCGTCCATCATCTTCAATGCAACGTCTCTGTCGAGCGTTGTATCATGCGCCTTGTACACGATACCCATGCCGCCCTTGCCGAGAATCCCGGTGATCTCGTAGGTATCGATGACTTTTCCGATGATGGGTGAGTTCAAGACGTTAGCCGACTGTAAGACTGATGTACACAAATATCGCGAGGAGAATGATCATGCCAACGACTGTTACAGCGAGCGCCGCAAGAATACCGCGCCACTTGCCCGGCCGATCCTCCGCAACAGATTTTCTCAGCACGAATGACATTATTTCTTTTTTGTAAACGAAATTTTGTCGATGACTTTTTGAAAAGAGCTGTCCTCGCCACTCACCTGAATGCATTGCACAGTAATGTTGTCCGGCCCGCCACGCGTGTTCGCCAAATCGATAAGCGCCGAACACACATCCTGCAATGGAGTCGAGAGTACAGTCTTGTGAATCTCGTCTGGCGCAACAACCCCGGTCAATCCATCGGTGCACATGAGGTAGAACTCGTTGGGCCGAAGCTCGATGCCGTTCAAGAGATCGAATTGCATATCGGGCTGAACGCCCATGGCGCGGTACAGCATCGAACGCTCGGGGTGCACGCTTGCCTCTTCCTCGGTGATCATGCCGCGCCTGACCATCTCGGCGACCTTCGAGTGATCATCCGTAAGCTGCTCGATGGAATGCTCACCGATGCGGTACAACCGGCTGTCTCCGATATGCGCGAACGAAACCGAATTCCCTTGAATGACCATCGCGATGCAGGTAGTTCCCATGCCGTTCAGTTGCGACTCGAACAGGCTCTTCTCGTAGATGACGCTGTTCGCGACCTTGAACGCGAGTTTCAGGCAGTCAGGAATCGACGGCCTCGAGCAACCAAAGTAAGCCTTCTGCATTGTCTCGACGGCCAGCCTGCTTGCCTCGCGACCACCAGCATGCCCGCCCATGCCGTCGGCGATAACAAAGAGTTGACCTCTGGGGGAAAAGATATCCGGGTTGTCTTGAGGAAAACAGCCGACCGCATCTTGGTTTTCGGATCTGACCATACCCACATGGGTTGCACTCGCTGACGAAATTGTCTTCACCAGTTTGTCCTATTGTATTCAGCGATCACAGTGGAGGTATCATGGCCGGATCCCCTTGATGAGTCGTGACAAATCGAAACGCACTCCCATGCAACGCGGGTATTGCCATTCGTGGTCTGAGACAACTGCACACGTTGTCAAGCGACCTTTTCCGCCGCAGTGCCCACCCTGCGCGCCCTGATCGCTTTCGCCGATTAGTTGAGAAAGAAGTGAGAAAATGCAGCCGCCCCCATGAGTCCGCATTTCCGAAGGAAGACGTCGTGCTCACGCTCGCTTCATCCAGCCAGCAAGCGTGAACATCGATCCTTGCATGAAGAATATATCGTTAGTAGAACTTGAAAGTCAAGCATAGCGCAAAACAAAAAAAGGCGACAGCTTGTGCCGTCACCTTTTGTGGTGGACAGGGAGGGAATTGAACCCCCGACACATGGATTTTCAGTCCATTGCTCTACCAACTGAGCTACCTGTCCGTTGAAGACGTTAAGAATATATGAAACTGACAGGTAACCTGCAATTCCTGTTACTTTGGAATTTCCAATCGCTGACAATCACACTTGTCCAAGATAATCATGCGGCAACCAGAGCCAGTGCTCTGGTTGCAAGCACCGTTGTGAATAACCCTCGTGCTTTTGTGGGGGGATTCGAAATCGTACGGCGATGTGCGTGGGGAAGATTCACTCGACGGGGTCAAGTTTCGGTGAAGCTGTAGTGCCCTACTCGACGGTAGATCGTTTCCGCACCGAAACTTGTGGCATGCGAGTGGAGAGTGAATCGTGCGTTTACGATTTCGAAAGGGTTTCTTTGGTTACTTTCTTTGCCCTTCAAAGAAAGTAACAATACATCATACCAATTCTCCTGTGCGCTACATGGAACAAAGAACAACTCTCGAATCGCGAAATGCTGGTTGGCAAAAGTGGGAGCTTGTCCTCCCAACTATTTAAAAGATGCTTCTACCGCACGCAAAACCCAATTTCATTTTTCGCGGGGATTATTTTGGACAGCAGTGAGCTGACGATTGACTATTTTCGCGGGTGTTGAAAAGGAAGGAAACGATCTCTCCCCTTCTCCCATTCCCCCATTCTCACACTCTCACACTCTCACATTCGTCCATTCTCCCCTCTCACACTCTCACACTCAAATCTTCCCCTTCCAAGACTGAAGCGCAAGAACAAGCTTGCCGGTTGCAGTACCGTAGCTGCCTCCGAAGCCCAACATCTTCATCGCGTTTTCCTTCTTACCCGATAACGCAAGCATGAGAATTTCTCCGGCGATCTTGTGGAATTCAGCATGCAGCATTTTCACTTTCTTGAAGTCTTCACTTGCTGTGTCCTGTTGCGGCAGACCGTAGAGCCATTGCCCGAATTGACAGGCATTATCCTTCTTCACAGCATCGGGCTTGAACTCCGACTGCCCGGTAGTGATAGCATCCTGAAGGCGTTTCTTCCACTGCGCGTGTGCAGCGAGAGCGGCTTCGATTGCTTCCTTTGTGACCATGAGCCATTTCCTTTTGTGATGTGAGAAGACATTCCTGAGTTAAGCCACGACATCGAACAACGAACAACTACTTCGCCTGCCCGGTCAGTTCTTTGTTGCCGTCAATGAACTTCAGCTTGAACTTGAACTTATCGATGCGCCAACTCTGGGCGCGCTTCGAAAGATGAAAATTGTAGCTGCCCACAAACGTGCGCGTGTTCTGGTTCTGTGCGTTAGGAAGATAATGGATAGCGATGCCATAACAAAACGCATCGGCTTCCGACCCGTTGATGGTAACGACATAGTTGCCTGCTTGATGATGGAGAGCCTTTAATGACTTCAGCCCCTGATCCCAGGCATCGACAATATTCTGAGAAGACATTCGCGCAGGTTCTCCGCCTGCTATCGATGTCATATCGAAGAGAACAGTATCCGCAAAGACAGCCTTGACTCCATCCCAGTTGCGATTATCAGTTTCGATGAAGAGCGTGTTGATTGTCTTGATGACATCGCTTTGATCTGACAGCGTTTGAATTCTGGGATCCGTCGAACATCCAAAGAAGAAGACGGCAATAAGAAGAATGCGAGGGGCGAAATGGATCATGCAAAACTCCTTTCGAAATGATTGGACGGGCGTACTCACTTTGATCGCTACCGCACGCCGGATGACTGCTTGATGTCAATCGATGGCTGCTTGAAACCATTGACAGTGTCCCGGATCGGATGTTCCTCTGAGTCACTCAACGTTCAGTGGCCACGCCGTGCCCGCCTCACTGCCTTTTCTTTTTTTTTATAAATGAGGCGGGCATGGAACGAACTCTATGTGTCGAGCCCAACCGAGCTTCGACTTTGCCTTACCAAATGACGTGAGTGTCGTGGCCACATTTGTTATGTGGCGTTGGTATCTCGCTCAGTGTGAATCACCGCTCTCAATCTCTCTGACCCTCGTTACCGCACGAAAACCAAGGATAAATGTCAGCAACCCAAGTAGAACACCGATTAGGATACCGGTCACGCCAAGTAGAAATTGTCCGACCACAGAGCCAATAACCGTTAGCAAGAGAACTATGATTATTAGCGTCCAGTTCTTCTCAAAAAAATCTCTTTGAGTTTTCCAACTCAGAGATGAAGCAATAGTTAGTGTCTCAGACAATTCGGCCTTCATGTTCTTGCCTTCCTTGCCGCAGTTTGGACAAGGGCCAGCATGATTCATATCTAATGCAACTTCACACCACATGCAGGATGCTGACATCTTAGGTTCTTGAGACATACACCCTCGCTATCTGTTAAGCAACATCCAAATGAACACTGAGAGCAGGGCGGCGTGGCTCAGTATTATATACCAAAGTAGAATCATTGTGCCATCAATTGCACCGTATGACATAATAGTCTCAGCGCGAGCTAAGGCAGGCCCGGGTGACCAAGTACCATGTACAGAAAGAGGTTGCGGACCGAACCGTCCAAAGAATCGCTGAAAAAGACTCTTAAGTTGAGAAACAAGCATCTCAATACTCTCAATGAAGTTCTTATACCGAGAGATAGCATAGTAGACTGTACCAATAATGATGATTATTTCTATGCTACCCCGTCGAAATGAGATACTCCGAACCTCAAACTCTGGCCCCAAGATTTTCTCGACAGCTTGCTTGGTATCAGATTCTAGCTCACCTCGTGTTTCTTGCAAAAAGTTCCAAACTTCTTGATCAACTTCTCGTCCGTTACGAAAGTCGATCGTAAAGCGAATTGACACGACATCGCCGGACAGGGTTGTCCTTCTGCCGAGAAATGGAAATACAGGTTTCATCTTGCCTCCTTTGATTAGCGACATTTAGAAATCCCGCCTGACGACAATTAGAATTCCCGAAAGAAAGAGGGAATAAATTGGTAGTCTGATATCCGAGAACAGTCGTTTTGCAACGAAAGGAACCGGATGATCAAGGACCATCAAGTCAGGAG
>JACRFA010000190.1 GCA_016218065.1 Ignavibacteriota bacterium
CGTGAAGAACGGAACATTGAAGAGCGTGTTCTTTGTCGGGATGAGCAGGCACACCTGATTGTCGCTGAAGCCGATCCGCGTTTCGTACCCCGACTTCGACGAAGCGAACCAGGTGAAGAGAATTGCGTCGTTCTCAGTGCGATAGATTTCCTTCCCAATGAGGTAGAGAAGCTTCAGGTATCCCCAATCGTTCAGATTCAGATTCTCTTTGAAGAAGCCGACTTGCTTCACGAGATCGCGATGGTTTGCTTTGCTCAGGCTTTCCCAGAACTTTCCGATTGCCTCATTGTTGATCGGCGATCCGAGCGCGACCCTAAACGCTTCGTCATAGTTGAGTGCAAGCGAATTTCCGAAGAATGCGATGATAGCTGAGACCTGGTTCCGTTGCTGGTCAACCGACGGTTTGACGATTTTCGGCGGAGGCGTTTCGCGTACGGGCGGCGGAGTCGCGACAATTCTCGCCGCGGCACGCGAGGTATCCGGCGCACGCGTTTCGGGCGGCGGGGCATACACGGGAATCTGCACCGGCTTCGGTTTCTCGTCGGGGGTGAGACCCTCAAGTAGCTGCATCTGTTTCCATTCGCGTTTCAGAAAGGAAACAAACTCCTTGTCCCGTTCTTCGACGAACGATTTGTACTTCTGTTCCTCGCTTCTTTTCCATTGCTCAAAATCATCCTGTCCGCGTGTTACTTCCGACAAGATTAACAGTTGAGCTATGACGAGGAACCACAAAGTGCGTTGCGTGAACAGACGCATGATCTGCTCCTGCTCTATGAGCCGCTATGAAGAAAATCTCTTCTTACAGATAAACGATGACCGATCCGCTGACGCGATTTACATTGTACTTGTACGAGTAGTCGGTCTTGCCTGCGTCGGTCCACGTTTGATCGTACTGATCGTGTGAGAATGCAAAGTCCAGCGCAAAGCTTCCGCTAATGAAGCCAGTGCCAACGGAAAAACCAATGCCCGAGACAGCGCTCTTGGATTTGTATGTGATGTTCGTCTGATCCCACTCATAGTTCGAGTAGAGAGTTGGAACGGTTCTGAAGCCGGCCCGAACGGGAAAGACGCCGCTGCTTGTCACAATCAAATACTCGGCGCCGACTCTGACCTGACTGAGATTCTCGTTGTGGTCGCTCATGGGACTTGAGAATGTCGTGTCCGACATTCCAGTTCGCGGCACGGTTACATTGCTCTTTTTGTCAGCGAACATGCGCGTCTCAAAATCTCCGGCGATCGTGAAGCTCTCGCCAATGCGGAACGACGTTCCAACTCCGACCATCAAAGGCATGTCAATGTCGATGTGGAACTTGTCCTTGACGGTCGATGGGGCAGCTGAATTTGTGAACGTGCGGTCCGCGTCGGATTTTAGCGTGAAGGGTGAACGGAACGTTACACCAACCTTCCAGGGTATCGGCGTTGAGAGTCCCGCAAAATCCAGCAAGACGCCTCCGGTGAAATTCAATCCCGTGAATGAGAAGCTCAGATCACGTTTCCACGGCGGCATGTTGACTGTCTGATCAGCATTCCCGAGCCAGATGTTTGCTGCGGCGCCGAATGCAAAGACCGACCCGACACGCATGGCCACGGCTGGTGTGATCGTGCTTGCGCCGCCGGTGGAATTGATGGAGTCTTTGCCGGCCTTATAGTAGAAATCGAGTTGCGACTGATACGCTACGGCAAGCACCATGTTCGATGTTCCTGCCGGAAATGGAATGGCAACGCTTGCGAAGTTCGGGTTGAAATGCGAGTAGGTGTTTTCGATTGTTGTCTTGGAAAACTCGTTCTTGTCTTCCGACACTTCCTGCAAGAATCGCCCGACGACGGAAAACTCCGTCCGCTCAATTTGTCCGAGTCCTGCCGGATTCCAGACGATGGCCGTTGCGTCATCCGCGACGCCAATAAATGCGCCGCCGAAGCCTTCCGCGCGCGCGCCGGCGCCCGTGATGTTCCAGTTGAGATTCTGCGCGAAACCCGTCGATGCCACTGCCAACAACAGCATGCACAAAGCGTAGCAATGATGCTTCATAGACATCTTCCTTTCTCTTTGAGGATGGAGAGGACAACGTGTTTACTTGACCACAATTCTGTCGCCGACCTTAATGTCCTGGCCTGCTTCTTCTTTGAGTACCTTGACCGCCGAAACTTTTTCCATGACCTCGACAACTTGCAGCTCGCCGAGCCGAACGACTTGCTTTTGGAGGAACTTGCCCGTCTTGGGATGAACGAAGTCGCCGACAACGCGGAACGCGACGCACTTCGATCCCTTGCGGATACGCTTCTCGCTGCCGATATCGACGTACATCGTCTTCGGGTCTTTCGTGATCACCTCGCCTTCAACCAGCGGAAGCTCGTTGTAGATGTTGATGGCAACCGTCTCCACCAACTTCTCCACGTCTTCCAGATTCCTTCGCTCACCGCGATCGCTCTTCGCAATAATCACTTCACTCGATTGCGTGTCGATCACGCGCGCGCTCACACTTGTCGTCGAGCCGAACACCGTAATGTTGCCGAGGATGATCGCGTCGGCTCCGGCCACCCGTCCGATCTCCACTGCAGCTTTCTCATCAACGATGCCCGAGACTTGCAGCTCTTGTTCCTTGAGCAGCTCATCCATCTTCCATCGCTCAATCACTTTGAACCGACGCAGATTCACGAGCTGCAGAATCATCCTGTCCGTTGCCGCGTCGATGTAGCCTTCTGCTTCACCTTTTCCCTGCAGAGGAAGAACAGCGATGGCGAGGCGTTCTCCGACCTGCGTCACGCTCCCCGGGTCGTACGTAAGTGCGCCCGACGGAAGCGCCGGCTCTTTAGCGACGATGATTTCTTTCGGGATGGATTCATCTTTCTTGGGAGGCTCGCTCTCGGTCTTGTGCGCAATGGTGATCACGGGAGGGACTTTGCTCTTCACACGTTCGAGATATTCTTCGGCTCTACTGCTGGAGACATAGGCGAGCGATAGCTCAAGTTCTTTTCGCGCAATCTCGAATTCGCCAAGATTGTAATGAGCGATGCCCATTTCCCGATGAGGGAAGTAGTCGATGAACCGTGTGCCGTAGGTTCGGCGCATGTCGGTATCTTCGAACTCGAGTGAAGCAGCGCTTTTGAATTCCTCGATTGCACGAAGCCAGTCGCCTGCCTTCATGTAGTCGAGCCCGTTGGAGTAGTAGTTGTAAAATTTTGCCTGGGCAAAGCAAAGCGCAAAGGAAGAGAGAAGAAGGATGAGTATTGAAACAATCCTGTTCATGGTCGTCGACCTTCCAAATGCATGAGTTGAATCAAGTACGCGTCTTCTCACGGCACAGTGCGCGCCGGTACTTTGCGCGATTCCGACCAAGAGACGAAACCGTCGGACACGTTGAGGCAAAGTAAACATGGCGACACGCAACTGCTGCTAGGAAAACTGCTCCAGTGAGAGAAAGAACTGAGTGAGGGATCCATCTGCCCCGCAAAAGAATTCCCAGCTGTGGCCAATGGATATCGTGAACACCTACAATATACTGTTCATGTTCAGCATTGTCAATTATTGTGCGAGCATGCATGACGAGGTGCGCAGAAATCGACGCACACGTGGGCGATTGAGTGAGGCGTCATTCAGAGTTCATCCTACGTAGCATACCGAATTGACACTGACTCCGTCATTCCCTATATTGGTGCAGTCAATTCCGCGATAGCTCAATGGTAGAGCATGCGGCTGTTAACCGCAGGGTTGCAGGTTCGAGTCCTGCTCGCGGAGCAAAGCTCTGGATCTTAGCATGCGGCTGTTATCCCGACGCAGTCGGGATGCAGGTTTCCCGACTCTGTCGGGACGGAGCAAAAGCTCTGGATCTCATGGTCCAGGGCTTTCTCATTATGGGACACTTCGTCTATATCCTCCATTCCGATTCATCAGACCGATACTATATCGGATCATCCGAAGATCCAGAGCGGCGGCTGAGCTTCCATAACTCCATTGAGAAAGGTTTCACCTCACGCTATCGACCATGGAGGATTGTGTACCAATGCGAGTTTGAGAACAAGGAGATGGCGTTGCACGCAGAGCGGAAGGCAAAGAAATGGAAAAGCCGCAAGATGCTTGAGCGGTTAATTGCCGGCGAAATCACCTTATGAGCATGCGGCTGTTATCCCGACGCAGTCGGGATGCAGGTTTCCCGACTCTGTTGGGACGGAGCAAAAGCTCTGGATCTCATGGTCCAGAG
>JACRFA010000202.1 GCA_016218065.1 Ignavibacteriota bacterium
AACGATGAGCGACAGTGTGGACAATGCTTTTTTTGTCATCATACTATTCATCCTTGAACGTTGTCAAGGATAATATCGCTAATGGTTTTTGCATCATACACTTGTAGCCAAATCAGCAATACCTTTTGACTATTATTCCCGCAATGACAGGGATAAGCGCGGAAGGAATTTGAGCAAGGCGATTTTCATTTTTCATTTTTCGTTTTTCATTCTTCATTTTTCATTCTTCATTTTTCATTTTTCAACTTTCATTTTTGCTTTGAACAACCCATGAATCCATCCACCGAACAGCCAAAATCCATTCTCCGCTCCTTCCCTCGCGTCTTCTGGGTCGCAAACGTTATGGAGCTTTTCGAGCGCGCAGCCTATTACGGACTCAACTCCGTGCTCGCGATTTATCTGACCGCAACAATCGCCGAAGGCGGACTCGGCTTCTCAATCGGCGAAGTTAGCCTATTACAAAGCCTTGTGTATGCATTAACGTATTTAGTTCCGTTGCTCGGCGGCGCGCTCGCCGACCGCTACGGCTACAGGCGAATGCTGCTCGTCGCGTTCACGCTTCTCTCGACCGGCTACTTTCTGAGCGGACAGGCAAGCGCGTACGGAGTCGTGTTTGCCGCGTTGCTCGTCATGGCAACCGGCGCGGGGTTGTTCAAACCAATCATCTCAGGCACACTCGCCCGCAGCACGAACGAATCGAACTCCGGTTTTGGTTTCGGCGTGTACTACTGGATGATCAACCTCGGAGCGTTCCTCGCCCCGTTGGTTGTTACGTACATCAAAGGGTTCTCGTGGAACTATGTCTTCATCGCTTCGTCGGCGTACTGCGCCCTGATGTTGCTGCCGACGCTCTTCCTCTACAACGATCCTCCGAAGCCCGAGAATACGAAGAAGCTCAAAGATGTGTTGAGCAGCGCAGCGATGGTGTTAGGCGATGCACGATTCATGCTCATGATCTTCGTCTATTCCGGTTTCTGGATTCTCTACTTCCAGAACTTCGGGTCTGTGCTTTGGTTCCTTCGCGACTTCATCGATCCAACTCCTGTCAACACTCTCTTTGCATCGCTCGGCCTCGCGATTACGTTTGATCCCGAATTTGTCACGGTGATCAACGCGGGCACAATCATCTTGTTGCAAGTGCTCGTCAGCCGTGTCGTCAAAGATATCAAGCCGCTGCCAACTATGATCAGCGGCATGGTGGTTGGCGCGCTCGGGTTTGTCTGTCTCGCGTTTGCATCGACCGCATGGATCTTTGTGCTTGGCATCGCCATCTTCTCCATCGGCGAAATGACCGCGCATCCGAAGTACTACAGCTACATCGGGCTTGTCGCCCCACCCGATAAGAAAGCGGTGTACATGGGCTACGCATTTTTGTACGGCGTGATCGGAAGCCTTGTCGGTTCCAATCTCGGCGGCGTGTTGTATGAAGCAATGCTCAAGCCGCTCGTCGGCCAGAGCGGCGTCGAAGTTGCGTACAGAAATTTCTGGCTCCTCTTCGCCGCACTCGATGTCGTTGCCGTCCTCGGCCTGCTTGTGTACAACAGAGTGTTCGCCGAAGACACTCCCGAGACAAACGCGCTCGCCCGACGCATCATGACAGGAGTGTACGCCCTCCTAGTTTTGATCGGGGTTTACTTCTTCGTTTCGTCAATCGGAGAGACCATCAAATATCGCACGATGGTACAAGCCATTATCATGTTGGCGCTTGGCGCGGGAGGAATTGCGATCAGTGTGAGGCATCGAGCCGTCTCTCAACTCTGAGCGAAGCAGGAATCGACAACTGTCTTCGAATCACGGAAGGTGAAGTGGATGTAGATCATCATCTTCACAGACAATCAGAGAATTCGAGTCATCGGAAAAGGGGCCCTTCGCGAAGAGCGCTCAGGGCTGGGAAAAAAAATGTTCATCAGGTCGTTGAATGATTGCCCCGAATTCCTCGCGGGCGACAGCACTATTCTGCGCGAGTTTCTCCACCCCGATAAAGCTGATCTCGCGCTCCGCTACAGTCTCGCACATGCGATGCTGAAGCCGGGCTCGCGCTCGCAACGTCATCGCTTGACGACCTCCGAGGTTTATTATATCTTGGAGGGTGAAGGCAGAATGCACATCGACGACGAGACAGAGATTGTCACTGCCGGACAAGCAATCTACATTCCGCCGCACACGAAGCAGTTCATCGAAAACAACGGCGCGACGGATTTGAAGTTTCTCTGCATCGTCGATCCGGCGTGGAGCAAGGAAGATGAAACGGTATTTGAATAGAACCCTTCCGCCTTGACTCAACACACTGTTCTGTGTAGATTGTTGTGTAGAAAAAAGGAGCAAGCGAATGCCAACCAATCTTGCAATTGACCAGCACCTCTTGGAACAAGCTCTAAAATCGGGAGGGCGAAAAACCAAACGCGAAACCGTTAACGAAGCTCTGGCAGAATATGTTCAGCGTCGCAAACAACAAGAGATTGTCGAGCTATTTGGAAAGATTGAGTACGATAGAACTTACAACTACAAAAAGCATCGGAAACAAGCGTGAGCGTCCTTGTCGACACGAGCGTGTGGTCCCTGGCCCTTCGCAGAATGAAAACGGCAACAAATCGCTGGCAAGAAGAAATGCGAGAACTCGTCAGCCAATCTCGCATACGGATCATCGGGCCTATTCGACAAGAGGTACTCTCCGGCATTCGAGAACGAAAACACTTTGATATTCTCAAGGAACGTCTTTCAGTTTTTCCCGACGCCGCCATCCTTACCAGCGATTACGAACGGGCGGCAGAACTTTTCAATACTTGTCGGGCGAAGGGCATCCAAGGTTCGCATACCGACTTCTTGATATGCGCGCTCGCTCTCCATCACGATTGGGAGATTTTCACAACCGACTCCGACTTCCAAAGCTTTGCTCGAATCATAGGCGTGAAGCTCTACCGAATCTAACTACACTCTGACGCCGCTTTTTTTTCATCAACGCATCCGTATTCATGTCCATCTCCTTTTCCGGCATCTTAGAAATTGACCAGAAGCGCTTCGGCTTCGTGCGCACGCCATCGCTCACGATGAAGCAATCATCGGGCGATGTGTTTGTTCCGACGCCGCTCATCGCGAGGTCGCGGCTGCGTGCAGGTTCGTTCGTCGAAGGCACGGCCGAAGAGAAGCGGAACAAAAGTCCCGAAGCCAAAACCATCGAGCGTGTAAACGGCCTGCTCTCTGAAGAATGGGCGCTCGTCAAAGAATTCTCCGAGCATGAAGTCGTCTCACCCAATCAGGTGGTCAAGCTCGAAGGAGCGGACACAACGCCTGCGGGCAGACTCGGTAGAATTCCGATGCGTGTTGTCGACCTCTTCTGTCCTGTGGGAAAAGGACAGCGTGCATTGATCGTCTCTCCGCCGAAAGCTGGCAAGACTATGCTCATGCAGCAACTCGCGCACGCCATCAGCCATAACAATCCCGACATTGATCTGCTGGTGTTGTTAATTGATGAACGTCCGGAAGAAGTAACAGACATGAAACGTTCGATCAAGGGAGAGGTGTTCGCCAGCTCGAGCGACAGCGAACGAGGGACGCATGTTCGGCTTGCGCAACTTGTGCTTGAGTACGCAAAGCGCAAGGTCGAGGTCGGCAAAGATGTTGTCATTCTTTTGGATTCGCTCACACGACTTGGACGCGCGTTCAACATCCACCAACGCGGCAGCGGCAAGACACTGTCCGGCGGAGTCGATGCGCGTGCGCTCGAAATCCCCAAGCGGATCTTCGGCGCTGCCCGCAAGTGCGAAGATGGCGGCTCGCTCACGATTATTGCAACCGCACTCATCGATACCGGTTCGCGCATGGATGAGCTGATCTTTCAGGAATTCAAAGGCACCGGCAACATGGAACTGGTGCTCGACCGCGATCTCGCGAACGAACGCATCTTCCCGGCGATCAATCTCGGTTTGTCGGGCACGCGACGCGAAGAGCTGCTGTTCGGCGAAGCTACTGCTTTGCATCAGACACTCAGACGATCGATTGCTAAGATGTCGCCGCGCGATGCGATGCTTGCAATCCACAGGTTGCTGGAACAATATCCAACGAACGAGTTGGTGATTTCAAAATTCTGACTTGTTGTCCACGAAGAGCACGAAGTATCACGAAGGGTCACAGGCTTCTTCCAACATCATTCTTTTCTCTTCGTGTCCTTCGTGGACGAAGATTCTTCGGTCGATTTGCTCACTCAGAATCGGGTAAATTCTGAGCGAAGCGAAGAATCTGTATGCATGAGAAGTGCGGTGAAATTTTTCGATCGCTTTGCTCACGAATAGAAAATCAGAATTGAAAATAGAATGATCATCACAACTCTCAACATCCCCGCTCCGCCAAGTTTCAACTTCTGGCGCACGGCGTACAGTCACGGCTGGTGCGACTTGCTTCCCTTTGCTCATGATCCTGAGCGGCAGGCGCTTTCACAAGTACTGCGTCTGAACGATGGTACTGTCGTCTCAGCGCTGCTGAGGACAAAAGACAAAAGTGTTAAGGCAAAAGTTGAATCTGTAACTCCACTAACGACGTTTCAACGGAAGAACATCCTCGTCCAATTGCAGACGTGTCTGCGGCTCGATGAAGATTTCTCGGAATTCCATCGCTGGGCGCGTAAGCACCCGGAATACAAATGGATCGCAACGAGCGGTTCGGGAAGAATGCTGCGCGCACCGACAGTCTTTGAAGATGTGGTGAAGATGATCTGCACGACGAACTGCACGTGGGCGCTTACGAAGCTGATGGTCACGAATCTGGTGAATAGTTTCGGCGAGGGGTTTGCCGATTCGCAGCACGCCTTTCCTACGGCAGAAGCAATTGCCGGTTCGTCCGAGAACTTCTTGCGTAAGGAAATCAAATCCGGCTATCGCTCACCGTATTTGATTGAGCTTGCCGAGAAGGTTGCCGCGGGAAAGCTCGACCTCGAATCGTGGCGATCCTCTCCGCTTTCTACAGAAGTACTCTTCAAGAAAATGCACGAGGTGAAAGGCATCGGTCCGTACGCAGCAGGAAACATCATGAAGCTGATCGGACGCTATGATTACCTCGGCCTCGACTCATGGGTGCGTGCACAGTATTTCAAGCTTCATCGCAAAGGACGGAAAGTAAAAGACTCGACCATCGAAAAGCATTACGCTTCGTACGGCAAGTGGCGCGGACTGTTTTTCTGGCTGGAGATGACGCGATATTGGCACGATGAGAAGTTCAAGCTCTCTCAACTCTGAGCGGAGACAGAGTTCTGGACGACGCAGCGACTGACAAACGAAAGTGACCGAGCAATTCACTTCTCCCTTCACAACCAATCCGACAGAAGACAGCAAGCTCATCATCAACCATTTCATGGAGAACTCATGAAGACAGTTCTGCTCATTGTCGCGCTTTGCGGCGCACACACGTTCGCGCAGCCTCTCACGCTTGACATGACTGTGTTTGCCGAGCGACGCACTGCCTTCATGAACAAGATGGAGCCGGGAAGCGCTGCCATGTTTCCCTGCAAGCCCGAATACCTCCGCAACGGCGACGTGGAGTATGAGTACAGGCAAGAGAGCAATTTCTATTATCTGACTGGATTCGAAGAGCCGCAATCGATTCTTCTGCTGAACCCGACTGCGGAGCGCTACAAATTCGTGTTGTTCGTGCGCGACCGGAATCAGGCAATGGAAATCTGGGATGGCACGCGTTACGGAACAGAGGGCGCGATGCGAATTCTCCACGCAGACACAGCTCTCGCGTACAACGATTTTCGCTCAGCCGCAAAACAGTTTCTCTCCAAAGAGGGAGCGCTCTACTACAACTTCAACATCAATCCTCAGCTCGACCTCATGATTCGAGATATGTTTGTTGAAGGATCAAGCGACAATCGTTCAATCAAAAACTCCACATCGCTGCTGGCGGAGATGCGCTTAATAAAGAAGGACGGCGATCTCGCACTCGGACTTCGGACGGCGGTGAACATTTCTGCGCAAGCGCATATCGAAGCGATAAAGTCGATTGAGCCGGGCATGAGCGAAATGGAAGTGCAAGCCGTGTTCGAGTACGTGTACCGGAAGAACGGCTCGCCGCGAAACGGTTATCCCTGCATCATCGGCTCGGGACCGAACAGCTGCATTCTGCATTACAGCCAGAACACGCGAGCCATGAAGAGCGGCGACGTTGTGTTGATGGACTGCGCAGCGGAATACGGCTACTACTCGGCAGACATCACGCGCACAGTGCCGGTAAATGGAACGTTCACCAAAGAGCAACGCGTACTCTATCAGATTGTGCTCGACGCTCAGAACGCCGCCATACATCTCGTGCGTCCGGGCGTAAGCATGAAACTACTTGCCGACGCCATCGATTCAGTCATTGGCAGCGGACTCGTTCGGCTCGGTTTTCTGAAAGACAAAAAAGACGTCAACGTCTTTACACTGCACGGTTACTCGCACTGGATTGGGCTCGAAGTTCATGACGTCGGGAGTTATTTGGTCGAAGGAAAACCGCGGCCGTTGGAGGAAGGAATGTGTTTCACGATCGAGCCGGGAATTTATGTGCGGCCTGATGCAATCGACAAGCTCAAACGCAAATCATACACGGAACAAGAGTTGAGTCAGATTCGAAATCGGATTGCGCCCTACCTGAATATCGGAATCCGAATCGAAGACGATATTCTCGTCACGAAGCAGGGATATGAGAACATGAGCGCTCTGGCGCCGCGAGAGATACGCGAGATTGAAAAGCTGATGAAGGAGAAAGGAGTGGGAAACACAACACAATGATGGCTACTCGTTATCGAAGGAGACATGTTACAATGTTCCTTGTTCTTCTAAATCACCTTCCACCACGGCACCGCCAGCGCATCATCACTTAGCCAACGCGTTTGCACCCCCGTGTGCACTAGCAGTCCTCTTAGTGCCTGTTTTCCATACTCCGATCGGAATAACGAGATGTTCCGGGCGTCTTCGGTACGCGGCTTCGCGGTTGACTTCACTTCAATCGGAAGCAGCTTGCCATTCCATTCGATAACAAAGTCTATCTCTTGACCCGTGCTTGCGCGCCAATACAGAACTTGCGGTTCATCGCGCAATCCGCTTCGCCATGTAAGTAAGTCGTTCAGAATCAGATTCTCAAGATGCGCGCCACGCGGCTCATGCTCCCCTGCAATATGCATCGCGAGCCCAGTATCTACCCAATACACTTTTGGCGTTTTGATAAGACGTTTGGTCTTGTTCACTGCATACGCAGGGATCCGCACGAGTTGGTACGATGCTTCCAATGCGTTCAGATATCGGTGGACCGTCGGCTGCGACATGCCGACATCGCGTGCAATCTCGGTCTGATTGACCATAGCGCCAAGCCGCAGACACGTGGCACGCATGAGCCGGCGGAAATCGACGAGGGATGAGATCGAAGCGACATCCTGCACGTCGCGCTCGAGATACGATCGCACATATCCGGCAAACCAATCTGCACGCGACGACGCATCGTCGAGCGACAATGCCGGCGTCGGATAACCTCCCCGCCGCACCGTTTCGCGCCAGTCGAGACTCTCGCCTTTCATTTCATTTATGCTATTACTCCAATCCGAGGAAGCTAATTCGAAGAACTGTGACCACATCCCGGCCGAGGGGAAACCTCGTGTCTCTTGATGTGTCATTGGCCAAAGACTGAGATAGACGGCGCGCCCAGCCAGTGTCTCTGACACACGTTGCATCAAGAGGAGATTGGCAGATCCGGTCAGCAGGAATTGTCCTGGTACTCGATTCTTATCGACGACACGTTTGACAGCAAGCAACAGATCGGGGGATCGTTGCACTTCATCAATGGTGATTGGCGCGGGATGTCGTAGCAACGAATCAGGATGAGTACGAGCCTGTTCAAGAACATCAAGCTCGTCAAGAGAGAAATATGCCCGCTTGGAGGCCCCGGGGAATTTCTGCACCAGAGTGCTCTTCCCCGTTTGCCGCGCACCGGTGAGCACGCAAACGGGGAATGACTTCAGCAGTCGTTCAACATGCGGCTCAAGCAGCCGTCGATGATATTGTAATCTATTCACGGCGTGAATGATAATCATTCACGATATGAATAACAAGCAACGCTCAGAATTCAGCGCCAAGTCCCAGACTGAATCCGTTCATCGACGCGATGTTGTAATCAGCATTCAATCGCACGTGCCACACTTTGGCGCTCAGCCCTGCAACAAAGCGCACGCGGGCAGCGCTCTCAAACGTGAGGCGTTGATTGCCAACGTACGGGTCGGCAAACACGTAGTTGACATTCACTGTGCCGGATTCTACTCCGAGCGCCGCGTACGGCGTGAAGCGTACGATGCCGAGCGGAAGAGTTCTACTCACGAACACCTGAGCTGCAATGGAAGAAAGGTCCGAATCGACCGCGTATTCTTTGTCATCAGCGCTCAACGTCAGTGTCTGATACATGAACTGCGCGTCAATCTCAACGGGGAGAGAGACGTAACGGCTCATGCTCAGTTTGAGGCCGGCGCCAAAAGCGCCAACATCTCCAACGTCCGGCACTCCGATCGTCGGAAGGTATCGGATCAACAGCTGCGCTCCGTACCACGATCCGATGGTAACCTGCGGGACAACAAGAACAACAGTCGAAACATCTTCGTAGCCGCCAACAGTTACGGTCGCGTTTTGCTGGACGAAATCGAATTGTCCGGTGTAGGGAAGTCCTTTCGGACGAATGCGCCGCAGCCGTCCGCTGAACGTGTATCTCTTGCTGAGTCCGACGGCGGTGGGAAACGATGAGGGCGCGATATCGAGATCGCCAAGAAATTGTTGTCCGAGATACGTAAACTCGACGGTCTTGCTGAATGGTTCCGGCTTGAAACTCTTGCGATCATCAGGGACGGGAATGAACATCGCGGAGAACTGAAGCCCAACATGCAAACCGTCCGTCGCGGGCACGGCGCTGAATACGCCTGCGTGTATGTTCGCTTGTGCGGCATCGACGAGAGGCTGGAGAAACGGACGCGCATTGCTTCCAACGAATTGACTGATCTCGCGCGCAAACTCCTGAGCGTGCACTTCTGCTCCGAAAATGCAGAGCACAACAGCGAGTCTTCTAACAACTCCCCCCATGTTCATCTGCTGGACTGCACCGAGTTATTTCTTGCGAGCGCTCAACCACTTCTTGAATGAAGCTTGACTTTCACCTGAGGCTTTTCCCAACAACAATCCATCAACACTGATGTCTTCATCCAATTCTTGCCAATGGACGCCCTGCCCTTTGCCAATCAGACGCCAGTTCTTTCGCTCATCGGCTGAGGCATGGAGCAATCGTGGATACCACGCCAGCGGAACGGAAATGGTTCTTCCGTCACTGAGATCTACGGCGAGGGTATCCTCCGACACAATAACGTTTACAGCTTTCGGTATTTCAACTTCAATGACCGGAGGAGGCATTCCACTTCTCGCTCAGTTCTTGATAACGTGCGTCAGTCTCCCATGCACGTCCCGACTGCTCGCGCGGCAAACACCAACTGCGAGTCGGGCGGCACAAGGCGCTGTTTGCCGATTGCATCTTTCAGCGCAACAGTCACAACATTGTTTTGCTGCAAGCTGGCCATCACGCCGAACTCGCCGCGTGATGCGGCTTCGAGCGCGACAGTTCCCAAACGCGTCGCGAGAATTCTGTCGAATGCCGTTGGGCTGCCTCCGCGTTGCACGTGCCCAAGTACGGTCACGCGCGTTTCAAGTCCGGTCTCCTCCTCAATGCGTTTGGCAACAAGCTCGCCGATGCCACCAAGCTGTACCGGATCGGTTCGCTTCTTGTCCATCTGCTTCACACTAATGTCGCCGCCGTGTGGCTTCGCACCTTCGGCAACACACAGAATACTGAACTTCGCGCCCTTGCTGCGTTTCAGCACCGCCTCAAAGACTTTGTCCCAGTGAAACGGGATCTCCGGAATGAGAATGATGTCTGCGCCGCCCGCAACACCGGCACCGAGAGCAATCCAGCCGGCGTACCGTCCCATCATCTCAACGACGATGACGCGGTGATGCGCCGACGCCGTTGTTTGAAGTCGGTCAACGGCTTCGGTGGCAACCGCCCGCGCCGAATCGTGACCGAACGTAATGTCGGTTGCATCGAGATCGTTGTCGATGGTCTTGGGAACGCCAACCACATTCAATCCCATGTCGAACAGCTTGTTGGCGATGATTTGCGTTCCGTCTCCTCCAATCGTGATGAGCGCATCGAGTTTGAGATTGCGATAATGCTCGATCACCTGCTGCGACGCATCAACGATGCGGATGTTGCTGCCCGTGCCCATCGGGAAGTGGAACGGATCTCCTTTGTTCGAGGTTCCGAGGATGGTACCGCCCATGTTGATAATGCCGGTGACATCGCGTGGCGTCAACTCACGATGGGTTCCTTCGACCATGCCTTCGTAGCCGTCGAGTATGCCAATAACCGTTGTGTTAAAATGCGCCATCGCCGGTTTTGCCACACTGCGGATAACAGCATTCAAGCCAGGACAGTCGCCGCCACCGGTGAGAATTCCAATGCGTCGCAGTTTCATAGTAGAGTCTCAGATGTTGTAATGATCGCGCTATGGGTCGCTCATATCAGCTAACAGCCACGGCGCGTTTTTGAGTCCGCATAATATATCAATTCGCGACGAATATTGTGAACAGGAATCTTGCGACTCGTTCAAATCTTTTGTTTCTTACAGTTGCATCATGACTCTCATCGAAGAATACAAGAAATCTCTGAAAATGGCAGAGGCGGAGGAGATTCTTGATCTCCTCCTCTATCGTCCTGCAGCCTTCGTCATTGTTAAGCTCATCTACAGGCTGCCGATAACGCCAAATCAAGTCACGTACGGGTCTCTGATCGCCGGATTGATTGCGGCGTACGAGTTCTCGCTCGGCAATGCCGCGGGCTATTTATGGGGCGCAATTTGGTTCACGATCGCCAATGTGCTTGATTGCGGCGACGGCATGCTGGCACGATTACAAAAGAGTGGAACGCCGCTCGGTCGTATCGTCGACGGCATTGTGGACTGGGTGGTAAGCGTCGCGATCTTTTATGGACTTGCAGTCGGCATGACGGCGGAACATAGTCAGCCGTTGTACTGGCTGCTGGCGGTTGCTGCCGGTGTGCTCTCGGGTTATCACGCGATGGTGTTCGACAAGCGACAACAGGAGTACATTTCCACAGTCAGAGGCGAGCGTAACTTTGCCGAACGCGAAAGCGAAAAGGTCACGCTGGAGTTACAGAAAGGCGGCAATCCTCTTCGGCGACTTCTTCTCACGGTGTACGCATGGTACATGAAAGTCCAGGGACGTTCGCAGGCACACGCCGAGCAACCGCGGCAATACCCCGCCGCAACGTATCGCCTGCACAACAAAGGCATCATGCGTTGGTGGACTTTCCTTGGACCGACTACCAACCGCTCAATGCTTATCATCGCCGGAGCGCTCGCGTTGCCGGATTGGTTTTGTTGGATGGTGATTGTTCCGGTGAACATCTACCTCGCTGCGATGATTCTCTGGCAGCGGCACATCACGCGCCGGATGGAGAAAGCACTTGCAAGTTCTACGCTTCAGTCTGCAATAATCGCCGCGTAACACAAACAGATTCTCAATCATCAACATATTCCTCACGATGTTCTTTTGTGAAAGGTGAACTATGGATCAGATTATCCTGGATCGAAACGAAAATCAATACGGTCCTGCGCCGGCATGTTACGACGTGCTGCGCCACGCCAACCTCGAACAACTGAGTCTCTACTCCCGCGATTTCGCCAAGGGTCGGAAGAGCGAGCTTTCACAACGCTTGGCAGATGACATCGGCATCCCTGAAGAGCGTGTGTTGTTGAGTTACGGCAGCGAAGATATGTTGAAGCAGGTGGTTCATTGCTACTTGCATCAGGGCGAACGCTTGCTCCTCCCCCAACAATCGTGGTGGTATTACAAGAAGATCGCCAAAGAAGTTCATGGCAACCATGTTGAGTATCCGCTGGTCGAGAGGGGAAGTCGGTTTGAGTTTGATGTTGATGATATCATTCACTTGTACCGCATTCACAAGCCGCACGTCATCCTCATCGCGTCGCCGAATAACCCCACGGGCAGCAGCATGCCTCAAGCCGATCTTGCCCGCCTCATCGACACATGTTCATCCTCGGTCATCGTACTCGATCAAGCATACTACGGATTTGAAAACACCGACAACAATCATCTGAAAGATTTTCTCACCGCGCATCCGAGGCTCGTGGTGCTGCGAACGTTCTCCAAGTATTACGCGCTTGCAGGATTGCGCATCGGCTACACGTGTGTCGGCGCCGAGCTGACACACCTCATCGAGTTCAGTGCGCGATACCTGGGCTACAACCAACTCACTGAGAAGATCGCGCTCGCCGCATTGACCGACAAAGCATACTACGAACGCATCAACGGCTACATGCGCGAAGACAAAGCAATGTACATTCGTGAATTGAACGCGCTAGACGGCTTCAAGGCATTTGAGTCCGACGCCAATTTCATGCTCGTCCGATTTCCGGTCGAGCAGAAGAAGGTGCTGCAGGAAGGACTGAAGCAGCGAGGCGTGATCGTCAAGTTCCTCGACGATCCGGGCGTCACGGATTGCATTCGTATTACGATCGGGACTCGCGAGCAGAACGCACAGGTGGTGACCGCGTTTCAGAAAGTCGCGGCACGTTTTCCGGTACCGGCTGAGGTTGCGAGTTGACCACAGCCGTTATTCTCGCTGCAGGCACTGCAACCAGGCTTCGTCCGCTGACCAACAACATTCCTAAGTGCCTGCTTAAGGTCGGCGGCAAATCACTTCTTCAACGCAACCTTGAGTCGCTCAAAGACAACTGCATTCAGCGCGTCGTGATCGTCACAGGATTTCTGGAAGAGATGATTCACGCAGCCGTCCGATCGATGAATCTTGGACTTGAGGTTGAGTTCATCACGAACCCCGCGTACGATCAAACCAACAACAACCATTCTCTCTGGCTTGCACGCCCCGCAGTGTCGGGACACGATATCGTGTTGCTGGATGCGGATATTCTGTTCGATCGGAGAATCTTGTCGCACTTGCTCGCCTCAACGCATGATGACGCGTTGGTGATCAGACGAAGCGACTCGCTGGGTCACGAGGAAATCAAATGCGAGCTTGATGCAAACGATGCCGTGCTGCACATCGGGAAACATCTCGATCCAAGGACTTCAGCCGGCGAATCGCTCGGCATAGAAAAATTCTCCGCTCACACATCGACGAAGTTGTTTGATGTTCTTTCCCGCAGGCATGTCATCAATGAGTTCTACGAAGCATCCTTTCAGGAAGTCATCGACGCGGGTGCAACGATCTATGCAGTCGATAGCCGCGGCTTGCCCTGCGCGGAGATCGACACGCCGGACGACCTGCAGCATGCCGACGAATTGGCCAAGAAGCTGACGTGACCACGAAGTACTCATACGCTTCATCCGTCAAATCAAATGTCTCCGACGAGCTTATCAATACCTATCTCATCCGTCCGCTTGCGGGAATTGTTGTACGCGTCCTTTTCTCAACGCCAATCACTCCAAACCAGGTAACTCTCTTCTCAACGCTTGTCGGGATTGCTGCTGCCGGCTTTTACTTCACTGGCGGCGCTACGCACGCTATTGTTGCCGGACTGTTGATAACGCTTAAGGATATTTTGGACTCGGCAGATGGGCAGCTCGCGCGCGCCAAGCAACAATTCAGCCGGGCAGGAAGATTTCTGGACTCGATCGGCGATCTCGTCGTCAATGTTCTCGTCTTCGCTGCAATCGCCTACGCTCTCTCTCGTCCCGATTCCTCGCTCGTCGCGATCCTCCTCGGCATCCTTGGATTCCTCGGTAGTACGCTTCGCGTTTCGTATCACGTCTTCTATCACACTTCATTCCTCCATCAGCAAGAGCTTTATCAGACAAACAGAATCACGGAAGAAATTCAACGGGAAGATCTGCACTCGGACGCGCTCACGCTGCGGCTGCAACGAATATTTTTGTTCTTCTATGGCTGGCAAGATCGGCTGATGATGAGAATCGATGCGTGGTGCAGATCGGGGATCGATCAGCCGCCGGAAACTCCTCGCACATGGTACGCAGACAAAACCGGGCTGCGACTCTCGGGGCTGATGGGATTGGGAACGGAATTATTTTTGCTGATGCTGTTCTCGGTCGCGAACAAACTTGAGGCGTACTTGATCTTCAATGTTCTGGTGCTGAACGGACTTTGGGCGGGCGCGGTTGTTTATCGCAGGTGGATCCTGAGGCGGCGAATCACTCGCTAGGTCAAGAGCGCGAAATCGCTTCGATAATCGAGAGATGCTGGTCGATGGAGATGCCGAGCGCCGTTCGCAACCGCTGCGTCGAAGCCGGATCGTTCACAGACTTGTCGCCGTTCCCGATCATCGTGCGAATAGTTTCCGTGTACAATTCCTGCCGCACGGCGCGTTCGAGGACAGTGTGATCGCCTTCGTTGATAGCAAGCGACGATCGGATTGCTTTTAGCAGAGCAACTTCCTCGGCGCCTGGCTTGTCTTCCGACCACATGTGTTTCAGAAAACTCCGGTAGAGCGTCGTGGCGTCTTTGCGCACAGATGAACGCCGTTCGTTCATGACGCGTTCTTTTGCTTCCTCTTCGCGCTTCCAGAGCGCGCCGCGATTTGACCGTTGCTCGAACACGCGCCGCGCTTCATCCTTCCGGTTCAGATCGTTCAGAATATCCATCTCGAAGTCCTGAGCCTTTGGATTGGAAGGATCGATTGCGTAGATGGTCTCGATTTCGGTGCGGGCGCGGTCGTAGTTGCGCTGCCGGTAGAACTCCTCCACTTTCTTGACCGCCGCATCGATCTTGGACTTGCGGATGGCGCGTTTCTCTTCTTCTTCGCGTTCCTTCGTGGCGTGTTCCAGAATTTGTTTCTGCAGCGCCTCCACTTTTCGCAGATGTTCTTCGCGCCAACGGCGTGCACCTTCGGCCTTCTTCATCTGAAGCTGCCGCGCTTCAAGAATCTCGGCCTCAAGCTGCTTCGCGTCTGCATCGTCCGGGTTGACGAGATAGATCTTGGTGATTTCCTTGATCGCGTCTTCGTAGCGTTTCTCGCTCACGCATTCATGCGCCGCTTCCAGATAGAGCCGGAGTTTCTTCTGCTGGGCGAGTCTGCGCCCTTCCGCAATCGCCTGCCGTACCGCCTCCTCATGGTTCTTCGTCAGCTCTTCTTGTTCGCGCTTCGCACGAGCAATCTCCACCTGACGTAGTCGCTCGGCTTCGGCGTCCTTCCGGGCTTTCTCTTCCCGCAGACGTCGTTCCTCTTCTTCCAGCCGTCGCGCCTCTTCTGCGGCTTTCTGTTTTGCTTCAAGCTCGATGCGTTGCTGCTCTGCTTCAAGAAGCCTCCGCTGATCTTCAGCCACACGCTTTCGCTCGGCTTCGATCTGTTGCCTGTAGTCTTCTTCAAGACGCTGTCGCTCGGCTACTTCCTCGCGCCGTTTCGCCTCACGCACTTCGTGCTCCTGCTGCTCGGCAAGCTCAACCTTCTGTTGCTCTTCGTAGAGTCGCGATTGCAGTTCTTCTTGAATGCGCCGCTGTTCCGATTGAAGTTTCTCGCCTGCCTCGCGCTCCAGACGCAGACGTTCCGTTTCGAGTTGTTGCTGCGCTTCTTCGTGAATTCGTTTCTGCGCTGCTTCCTCTTCGATGCGGTGGCGTTCTGCTTCGGCTTCCTGTCGGGCGGCTTCTGCTGCGAGTCGGGCAGCTTCGTCTCTCTTGCGAGTCTCTTCAGCGGCTTTCAGCGCCGATTCGCGCTCAATCCTCTTGCGTTCAGCCTCCAGCAGCCGGAACTGTTCTTCAACCAGACGCTTCCGTTCTTCTTCGATCTGTTGCTGAAACTCCTCTTCGATGCGCTTCCGCTCTCCTTCTTCCGTCTTCCGTTTGGCCTCTAGCGCCTCGCGCTCGCGTTTTCTGTCCTCGTTCAGTTTGCGATGTTGATCGTCCAGTCGAGACTGGAGTTCCTGTTCGATGCGTGTTCGCTCCGCGTCGAGGCGGCCTTGCGCCTCCGCTTCAATGCGCTTGCGTTCCTCTTCAAGTTGCTGACGCGCCTGCTCCGCGATGCGTTGCCGGATGCGCTCTTCCTCTTCTTTGAGTCGCTCCTCATGAACACGCCGTCGCTCTTCTTCTTCCACCTTCTGAAGTCGATCCGCCTCAAGGCGAGCCTGACGCTCGGCTTCGTAGCGGCTGCGTTCCTCCTCAAGCTTCCGGGTGGCTTCTTCGAGCTTCTTGCGAATATCTTCTTCGGCCCGGCGGTACGTTTCCTCCAACTCGCGTCGTCGCGCTTCCTCTTCCGCGCGGCGCTGTCGCTCACGCTCTGCGTTGAGCTTCTCTTCCTCCTCATCGGCTTTTCGCCGACGCTCTTCCGCGAGAATGGCTGCTTCGATAATCTCGCGTTGACGGGCAAGCTCCACCTCGGCTTTGCGGCGTTCTTCTTCCGCGCGCTGACGCGCCTCTTCCGCCAGCTTGCGCTGCTCTTCCTCTTCCTTGCGTTTTGCTTCCTCTTCGTGACGAAGTATCTCAGCTTCGGCTGCGCGGCGTTTCGCCTCATCGGCTTGCCGTTTGACTTCTTCCGTTCGTCGGATTGCCTCTTCGGCAATCTTGCGTTTTTCTTCTTGTCCGGCGCGAATCATCGCCTCCAGCGTCGCGCGCTGGCGCGCAAGCTCCTGATCGGCGATGCGCTTGGTTTCTTCGGCGACACGATGCACTTCTTCTTCCGCCCGACGCTGCGCTTCGACGGCAAAGCGTCTGCGTTCCTCTTCTTCAGCCTGAAGACGCGCCTCCAATTCATTCCGTTGGCGGGCAATTTCCTCTTCGGCCCTGCGCTGCGCTTCCTCTGCTTTTTGCAGCGCCTCCTCGACCAGCTTGCGCTTTTCTGCCTCGCCCGCTTTGATCACTTCTTCCAACTCGACTCGCTGGCGCGCCAACTCTTCTTCGGCGCGACGACGCGCTTCTTCGGCAACACGTCGTTGTTCTTCCTCTAACCGCCGTCTGCCTTCTTCTGACTTCCGACGCTTCTCGACCTCTTCCGCTTTCGTGCGCGCTTCATCAGCGATACGCGCACTTTCCAATTCTATCGCGCGTAACTTCTCCTCCAGAGCCTTTCGTTCCCGTGCACTGTTGACATCCGACTGCTTTCGTGCCTCCTCAACCTTCAGGGCGGCCGCAACGAGCGACCGTTGACGCTCCAATTCCGCTTCGATCATCTTGCGCGATTCATCCGCAAAACTCTGATGCTCACTCAGAGCCTTCTGGAAAACCAATTCCGGATCGATGGTTTTGTTTTGAGAAAGTGAGTCCTGCTCGGCAGTCACAAGTGTCTCTTCTGTGTATGCAGCGAACCCGGCTGTCGACTGATCGGTTACTCCAGACTTGGGACTTGCACTTGTTGCCGATGGTCGTTCCTCTGAGGCGGGCTGATCGCGACGCGCAGCAACTGTTCGTTGACTTGTCTCCGTTGCGGACCGAGGCTTGGCAGCAGCGTGAACATCCGAATGCGCTTCACGCGATGGTGGTTGAGGCGCGGGTCGAGGCGTCGAAACAGGCTTGGGCGGCGGCGGTGATGGTGGGGCGGATTTCTTTTGCGCTTGTCGTTCGAGCGCATACTGCACACGCTCGCGGTAGGCAAGAGCGTATGGATTGTTCGGATCGGCCTCCATGGCTTGCTGCACGAGCAACTGTGCTCCTTCAAAGTCCGACACCTTGTACAGCTTGTCGGCCATCTTCAGGAACTCGCCGCTGCGCCTTCGCTTCTCTTGTGCCTCGTCTATGTCAGCCATGCGGGGGAACTCGTTAATCTCACTCGGATTAGTTCACCAATGTGTATTACAATTGGATGCCAAAAATATATCCATCACTGCACAGATAGTCAATGAACGGTCATAAGCCCTTGACGAAGTTCACACTAATGAGTGCCATTCGAGAAGTGGAGGAAGGCCCGGCTACGTTGAACTGCTTACTTGAGTTGCTCGAAAGGAATGTCCAACACCCTGTAGTTTCTCCAATCTTTGTAATCGAAGTGCCACCACTCATCGGGATTAACCTTGAAGCCTTCGGATTCCATGGCGTCGCGAAGAATCCAGCGGAGCCGACGCTGTGCATCCGTTGCGCCGGGATAGTCTGCGGCAGCCTTCGTCGTGAAGTTGTCGTACTCCGTTTGCATGGCAACTTCTTTTCCCGTCCTCAGATCGTACAGCGAAAGATCAATCGCGCATCCGCGATTATGCTTCGAGCCGTACTTCGGATTAGCAACGTACTTGCGCTGGGCCGGCGGCGTCTCATCCCAAAACTTTTTTGTCACCGACCACGGTCGATAACCATCGAACAGCAGAAGCCCGAAGCCTGCCTTCCTTATTTTCGCGTGAGCGCGCATGAGAGCTTCAGCTGCCGGACGTTGGAGAAACACGCGTGCTTGAGAGTACATCTTCCGTTTCATGAAGTTGTTTGTCGACGCGTAGCGGACATCGATTCTGACCGTCGAGTCGAGCTTGACAATCTCTACCAGATCATTCGACTCGTCTTTGTGAGATTGAGAGAATGTCGGTGAGCAGAGAACAACGACAACGCAAACAACAAGCCAGCGCGTACGCGTACTATGCCGATGTGTAGAAAGCGATGGAGTGTTCGATGCCATGCTTCTCCTTATCCCAATATTCGTACTGTCGAAGCCAATCATGTTTTTTGAAAATGTCACCATGCACAGGATTGGCATAGGCAAATCGCGCGGGTTGAGTTGCATTCTGCCGGTCGGAGCGGATCTTGGCGAGGACGGCATCGAGCGTAGCAGCGCCAAACGGATTGAAGAGAGTGAACACTGTTCCGGTTCCGTAACCGAATTCCTGCGCAAATCCCCGATGCACCTCGATGGGAGCGCGTCGCTCGCGCATGCGTGCGGCATTCTCTCGCGCATCATCGCACAACGCGGCAGAGAGATCGATCCCCACTACCTTCAGCACCGCAAATCGCGCAGCGCAGCATAGGATTCGTCCTCTCCCGCTTCCGATATCGATCACTACATCACTCGGCTGAAGATTCAGAAACCGCATCATCCGCTGGATCGTCGAGTAAAACATCGTGGCATAGTGGTATGAGTCGGGATTCTCGATGTCAACGATGCCGCGCGTTGATACGCCCAGTCGGAATTCCCAATACAGATTGTTCAGTCGTTTCGGAAGCGGGCCAGGCGCGAATTTCTGGGTCGTCGACAAGTCGGAAGCCTTTGATGTGGATACTGTGGTCTTCGTTGCGGAAAATATAACGAGGCTGCGCTACAATTCCAAAGTTCATGCGGCTCGCGTATCGGTGTTGAGAGATTCAGCAAGCCGCGGTTTCCCACTTTTGCAAAACGGCGATTGCATTCTCCGATTTCTAAGAAAAGACCGCCTGACGACCGAAGAAAACCTAACAAAACATCATGGAGCGTGTGGCATAACGGTTGCGCTATCTTCCGTCATCAACTCGCACTAGCCCATGTTTGGTCCGTCTGACCTCACCACAACAAAAGGAACTCCTATGAAGATCCTCATCACCGATGGCATAGAAAAAAGCGGCGCAGACATTCTGCTCAAAGCCGGATTCGAACTCACGCAGAAGACTCTCACGCCGGATGAACTGCTCGTCGCAATAGCCGAGTTCGATGCGATCATCGTGCGCTCGGCAACAAAAGTCACGAAAGCCGTGATCGATGCAGGAAAGAGTCTGAAAGTGATTGCCCGCGGCGGCGTTGGCGTCGATAACATCGACGTCGAATACGCGAAGATGAAAGGCATGAAGGTGCTGAACACACCCAAAGCATCATCGATCTCTGTCGCCGAGTTGACGATCGCTCACCTGCTGGCACTGGGCCGCTTTGTTCCGATGAGCAACATCGCGATGCGACATCGCGAGTGGCCGAAGAAAGAATTCAGCAAAGGCATTGAAGTCACCGGCAAGACGCTCGGCATTATCGGCTTCGGCAATATCGGCAAGGAAGTCGCAAAGCGTGCGATGGGCTTGATGATGAACGTGGTCGCGTACGACGCGTACATCAACACCAGCGACATTCCCGAGGTGAAGATGGTCTCGATAGAAGAACTCTTCCGCACCGCCGACTACGTTACGCTCCATGTCCCCTTCGACAAGGCGCACGGTCCCGTGATTGCGAAGAAGGATTTTGAGAAGATGAAGAACGGGGTTATTCTGATCAACTGCGCGCGCGGCGGAGTCGTGAATGAACGCGATCTGCTCGAAGCGCTGAACAACCACAAAGTGCAGTACGCTGCGTTGGATGTGTTCGAGCATGAGCCGCCGACGCCAGAGGAGTTTGAGTTGATCAACCATCCACGCGTTTCCGTCACGCCGCATATCGGTGGATCGACGATGGAAGCACAAGATCGCGTCGGCGTCGAGATCGCGGAGAAGGTGGTTGCGGCGCTCGGAGCAGCATCAAAGCAACAGGTACTTGTCTAGTTGCAGTGTTCGTCCGTTCCACTCACACACTCCCGGCATATTTTTACGCGTGCCGGGATTTTTTTCGGGGGGATGCAGAACGCGAATCTACCAGTTGATTCTCTCGGCGCAAAATCGTAATCTGAAAACGAGCACGATCGCCGAACTCTTGCAGATCGTTGCGCCGGCAATACATTGATCACCCTCTGACAAATTATCGAGACCATCATGGCAACAGTCCGACCATTTAAGGGCTTTCGTCCCGCCCAGCATCTTGCAGCAGAAGTCGCAGCCAAACCATACGACGTACTCAACTCAGAAGAAGCGCGCACGGAAGCAGCGGGCAGGCCGCTGTCGTTCCTTCACGTCGGCAAACCGGAAATCGATTTGCCGGTCGGCACGCATTTGTACGACGCGAGCGTGTACGAAAAAGGAAGAGAGAACCTGCAGAAGCTCATCAAGGATGGCGTGCTAAAGGAAGATGCGAAGCAGAACTTCTATCTCTACGCGCAGACGATGGGCAAGCACACGCAGTTCGGCATTATCGGCTGTGTCTCTGTGCAGGAATATCTCAACAACACGATCAAGAAGCATGAGCTGACGCGACAGGATAAGGAAGATGATCGCACACGCCACGTGAAAGTCACCAACGCGCACACGGGGCCGATTTTCCTCACCTACCACGCAGAGCCGAAAATCGATGCAATCGTTGACCGGGTGCGGCTCGTTGATCCGATCTACAACTTCGTCGCCGACGACGGCATTCGACACCAACTCTGGGTAATCTCCGACGATCGCTTGATCAGAAGTTTGATTGAGCACTTCAGCCGCGTCGAACACTTGTACGTCGCGGACGGGCATCACCGCTCCGCGGCCGCTGCGCGTGTCGGCAAAGAGCTTGCCGTCGCGAATCCCCATCATCGCGGAGATGAGGAGTACAATTTCTTTCTCGCGGTTCTCTTTCCGCACAATCAGTTGCGAATCATGGAGTACAATCGCATCGTCAAAGATCTGAACGGACTCGATGAAGACGGACTGATCGCTGCCATCCGCAAACAGGATTTCGTGGTCCGCAAATCCGACGAAAAAGCTCAGCCCGCGAAGAAAGGCGAGTACGGCATGTATCTCAACGGCGCCTGGTATCGCCTGACCGCCGACATGAAGTACCTGAACAACACCGATCCTGTTGAGCGGCTCGATGTTTCAATCCTGCAAAAGTACGTCCTGCATCCTGTTCTCGGCATTGACGATCCAAGAACGAACAAACGCATTGACTTCGTGGGAGGAATTCGGGGAATCAAAGAGCTTGAGAGACGAGTTGACTCCGGTGAGATGGCGGTGGCATTCGCACTTTATCCGACATCGATCGACGAACTGCTCAGCATCGCCGACGCGGGAAAGATCATGCCGCCAAAGTCAACGTGGTTTGAGCCGAAGCTGCGCGATGGGGTGGTTGTGCATTTCCTGAGTTGAGATTTTTGATGAAGAATATTGTCCGGCGGTGAAGAGCTACGCAAGCTCTTCACCGCTTGCTATTTTGTACCCTCTCAAGAACTCACCGACCGTCATTCGCTTTCGTCCTTCCTGCTGCAACTCTTCAATCGCGATCATTTTGTCTCGCGCGCAGACTGCAAATCCAAGATTTCGAACCACGATTTCTCCCGGTTGACCTTTCGCTGGCTCCTCAACTACGTGTGTGCGATAGATCTTTATCACCTTCCCCTTATGCGTGCTGAACGCCGCCGGATACGGCGCAAGCCCGCGAATGCGATTCTGAATGTGTTCCGCCGGCTGATGCCAATCGATGCGGCAATCCTCTTTGAAAATCTTCGGAGCAGGAGAGGCAAGAGTGTCGTCCTGCGGCCGCGGAATCGCTTTCCCCTGCTCAATCAGTCTGACGGTGTGCAGAACGATTTCAGCGCCAACTTCGGCAAGCTTGTCGTGGAGTGTGCCTGCATCATCGTCGGGGAGAATGGGAAGTCGCGCCTGCAGCAACACGTTCCCCGTATCGACTTTCTCCTGCAAGAGAAATGACGTCACGCCGGTTTCTGTTTCGCCGTTGATGATCGCCCAGTTGATGGGCGCTGCACCGCGGTACTTCGGCAACAACGACGCATGCAGATTGAATGAGCCGAGTCGAGGAATTGTAAAAATTTCTGGAGGAAGAATTCTGAACGCAACAACGATGATGAGATCGGGCTTGAGCGCTTTGACTTCGTTGACGAAGCTTGGGTCTTTCAATTTCTCGGGCTGCAACACAGGGAGACTGTGCTTGAGCGCGACAGACTTGATTGGCGTTGGCGAGAGTTCGCGCCCGCGGCCGCGCGGCTTATCCGGCGCGGTAACGACGGCGTTGATCTGGTAGTGGTTGGCGAGAAGAGTCTCCAGACTCGGCGCTGCGAAGTCCGGAGTTCCCATGAAGACGATATTCGTTGCGAAAGGTGACTCCCGACTATTTGGTGGAAACGTCGATGCTTTCAGCGATGGCGATTGGGTAATTCGGAATTACTTCCCCGCGTTGAATCTTATTGAGTCGGCCGCGCAGGAGTTTCTGTTTCACCATCCCCAGCCGGTCGATGAACAAGACGCCGTTCAGATGATCGATCTCGTGTTGCAGCACGCGGGCGAGAAAGCCGTCCGTCTCAAATTCCTGGTCCCGCCCCTCCACATCCTTGAAGCGCACACGAACGATTTCTGGCCGCTCAACCTCATCGCGAATTTCGGGAATACTCAAACATCCCTCCTCCATCTTCCATGATCCCGATGAAGCAATGATCTCGGGATTGATGAGAGCAAACCGTTGCGGCCCGGTTGCTTGCTTCTCCGCGGGAACTCTGTCGGCAGCTTCGCCGACTCCCTCATGCGGCTTGTCGTTCACATCAGTGACGTCGATGACGATGACACGATCAAGCGAGCCTACCTGGTTGGCGGCAAGCCCGACGCCTTTGGCGTGATCCATCGTTTCAAACATATCATCAACGAATTTCTTCAGCTCGTCGGTCACCTGCTTGACGGGCTTCGCCCGCTTGCGAAGCACCGGCTGACCGTATGTGTAAATGGGAAGTAATGCCAAGCGCTTTTCTCCGAATCAAATTCAATCGCAATATACTCTCTCGCCTGAACTTATTCAACGATGCGCCGCGCGCCAACGAAGCGCTTCTTGT
>JACRFA010000196.1 GCA_016218065.1 Ignavibacteriota bacterium
CATTTCAAACTGGGGACTCGTCATTATTGTCTTCTCGATCATTATCAAGGTCGCGCTGCATCCGCTCACGAAGACGAGCATGAACTCGATGCGGAAGATGCAAAAGCTGCAGCCGATGATGACGGAGATTCGCGAAAAGCACAAAGACAATCCCGACCAAATGAATCGCGCCATCATGAATCTCTACAAGGACTATGGCATCAATCCGGCGGGAGGCTGCTTGCCGCTTCTGTTGCAGATGCCTATCCTGTACGCGTTGTACAACGTCTTCGCGTCGACGATTCAATTGCGGCAGGCGAGCTTTGTGGGGTGGATTGGCGATCTCTCGATCCCCGACACGATCGTGCATCTGCCCCTCACGATTCCGCTCGTTGGCATCAGCCAGATCAGCGGACTTGCGCTTGCGATGTGCATTACCATGTTCATCCAGCAGAAGCAAACGGTCACCGATCCGCGCCAGAAGGCGATGATCTGGATGATGCCGATTATGATGATGCTGATCTTCAACAATCTTCCGTCAGGATTGAATCTCTACTACTTTGTCTTCAATCTGCTCTCCATCGGACAACAGTATTTCGTGAACAAGACGCACAAGGATGAGCCGTTGCGCAAAGTCGATCCGAAGAAAGCGAAGAGCGGCTTGATCGGCAGATTGGCGAAGAATCTTCCGGACATGAAGAGATAAGGCACGTGAAACGTAGAGGACTGCTCGCGTCCCGCAATCTTTCTCTGGCGCGAGCATTGTCCGTTCCCGACTGTGCGTGCGCCAGCATACGTGGTGTTAACCTGCATTTCATCACAACCAATGAGGAGCATCATGGAAAAGCCCAAACCCAAACGACCCTCACGATCAGCAAAGAGTGACGCGCAAGAAGAATTCGTTGCGATGCTGCCGGCCGTTGCCGCCGCATCTCCGATCGAAAAAGACAAACCGACCGAGATGAAGAAAGCAGCGGAGAAAGCCGTCGTGGAAAAAGCGTCGACCTACACGGTCGATAGTATCATCAAAGGCACAGCCGATCTCAACATCAATCTTGGCAAGGCGCTTTCTGATTTGAGCGGAAAGCTTGCAACAGAGGCGAACAAGCTTGCGGAATTGCAGAAGGCAATCGAGGTTCAAAACAATCGATTGAAGGAGCTGCACGACATGGACGCAGCAGCGGTCTCGCTGAAGGCGCTACTCGAAGCGCAGAGCGAGCGGCGCGGCGCGTTCGATGTAGAGATGGCCGAGAAGCGCGCAGAGTTCGATGCGGAGATGGCGCGCAAACGTGATGATTGGAAGCGCGAGTCTGCAGCGCATGACGCAACAGTTACAGAGCGCGACGCGGCGTTGAAGAAATCCCGCGAGCGCGAGCAGGAAGAGTACAACTATGGGCTTGCCCAGGCGCGAAAGAAGGAAGCCGACGCGACCGCGCTTCGTGAGCAGCAGATGGCTGAACGTCTTGCCGCTCTCACAGCACGCGAAAAAGAGTTGAACGACTTGAAGTCGCGTGTTGAGCGATTCCCGGATGAACTTGCGAGTGCGGTCAAGAAAGCAGAGGACGCTGCGCGCGCGGCTGCACTGAAACAGGCGGACATCGACGCGAAGCTCTCTGCGAAAGAAATCGACGGCGACAGGCGCGTCTCGGCGCTCAAGATTGCTTCGCTGGAAGAGAAGATTGCTGCTCAGGGGGCAACGATCGATTCGCTCACCAAGCAGCTTGCCGCAGCAAATGCGCAGGTGCAGGACATCGCGGTAAAAGCCATCGAAGGCGCATCCGGACTGAAAGCTTTGTCGGCAGTGAACGAAATCGCGTTAGAGCAAGCCAAGACGACGGGCATCAAGAAGTGATAAGAGGTGAGGGAAGCGGGCGAAAATGTTTGTCGCGAGGTAGTCTGTAGGGCTTCGCCTGCCTGCCTGCCGGCAGGCAGGCGGCACAGGGTGCGGCGCTGACGTGGAACACCGTCAATAGCCCCACATAAAAACTGGTCGTAGCTGTTTGCTTCTGGTTCTACGCTCTCTGCTCAAAGTAATTGCGTGTCTGTGGCTCTCTTGGTATCTTCTTTCAACGAAGAAGGAAGATGTGATGTACGGGAGGATGTGTTTATGAGCGACAGAACGCCGAAAATACTCAGCGAGCTACTGAAACGCCTCGCGATTGTGCGGAAGAAGGAGAATACTTCTTCACTCGTGTATGGAGTATTATTCTCCGCTGCGATACTTGGCGCCGCCGGGTTCGTCGCACTTCTCGCCGAAGTGTTCTTCTTCCTCCCGAGTCCGGCGCGTGCAATTGTATTCCTCACGTTTGCGACCATCGCGTTGGTCTTGCTTGCATGGTTCGTCGTTCGTCCGTTGCTGAAATATTTCGGCGTACTCAGAACCGAAAGCGATGCAGCGACCGCGACGAAGGTCGGCGGACATTTCCCCGCCATCAACGACCACCTTGTCAACATCCTTCAACTCAACAACGAAAAACACGCACGGCTCTACTCGCCCGAGCTGATCGACGCATCGTTTGAAGACGTGCGAAAGGAAATTGAGCCTGTCGATTTCTCCTCCGCGGTCAGCTTTGAGTCGTCAAAGAATGCAGGCAAAATCCTCGGCGTTGTTGTCGGGGTGATTGCGCTGATGGTACTTGTGTTTCCGTCATCGCTCATTGGCTCTGCCGAGCGCCTCTGGCATTACGACAAAACGTTTGCGCCTCCGCAGCCGTTCAGGCTGATCGTCGAGCCGGGGAACAAAGAAGTTGTCAAGGGAACTTCGGTGCCGATCCTTGTTCGGGTGGAAGGCCAACCGCAGAAGCAGATCACGCTGGCGAGCAAACCCGAAGGCCAAATCGAATTCGAGCGCACAACACTCACGCCGGACTCGAACGGCCTATTCTCCTACACAACTCCCGCGCTGAAATCGTCGCTTTCCTATCAGGCGTTGTCCGGCGAAGTCAGCACCGACATGTACGAGCTGAGAGTGATCGATCGTCCGATCGTCAAGATGCTGCGGTTGACGCTCACCTTTCCGTCGTACGCGAAACTTCCGTCGCGTTTGCTGGACGATAATGTGGGCGACGTGACGGCTCTTCGCGGGACACGCATCGCGTTCTCTCTCGAAGCGAATAAGCCGCTGGCCGAGGCAAAGCTCATTTTCACCGATCCGCAATCGACAACCGGCGCGAAACGCGAGGGCGCTTCAACGACGCTTGCTGTGAATGATAATTCGGCGAGCGGCGCGATCTCATTGATGAAGGAACTGACGTACCACATCAAGCTCAACGACAACGAGAACGTGAGCAATGCCGAACCGATTGAGTACTCGCTGAAGATTGTTCCGGATGCCTACCCAACCGCGCAGATTCTCTTCCCCGGCGCGAACATCGACATCGCCGAGAACTCAAAGTTGAATATGCTCTACAAGATCAAAGACGACTTTGGCTTTTCGTCGCTGCGCCTCGCGTATAAGCTGATGCAGTCGCGATACGAACAACCCTGGGCGGAGTACCGCACCGTCAACGTGCCGATTCATTACGCCATTCAGACCGAAGGCGAGATCGCGCATCTCTGGTCGTTGAGCGAGTTGAATCTCGTTCCCGAAGACGTCATCAGCTACTACATCGAAGTGTTCGATAACGATAACGTCAGCGGTCCGAAATCGGGCAAGAGCGAAGTGTACACGCTGCGGTTGCCGTCGTTGGAAGAAGTCTTTGCCGATGTGGACAAGGGACACGAGCTGAGTCTCGACGCAATGAAGGAATCGCTGAAACAAGCCGAGGAAGCGAAGAAAGAACTTGAAGAGCTGCAGCAGGAGATGAAGAAGAATCAGCAGAAGATGGATTGGCAGCAGCAGAAGAAAGCGGAAGAGATGCTGAAGAAGTACGAGCAAGTCCAAAAGAAAATGGAGGAGGTCAACAAAACCATCGACGAGATGGTAAAGAAGATGGAGAAGAACGACGCGCTGTCGCAGGAGACACTCGAGAAGTATCAAGAGCTGCAGCATCTGATGGAGGAGATGAACTCGCCCGAGTTTGCCGATGCGATGAAACGCATGCAGCAATCCATGCAGCAGATGAACCCCGAAATGATGAAGCAGGCGTTACAAAATTTCCAGTTCAGCGAAGAGAACTTCAGAAAGAGCATCGAGCGGACGATGAACCTGCTCAAGAGGATTCAGATCGAGCAAAAGGTTGACGAGGCGATGAAGCGTACAGAAGAGATGATGAAGAAGCAGGAGGATTTGCAGAAGCAAACGGAGCAGACCAATCCATCCGACAAAAAAACTCTCGATGAGTTGGCGCAGCAACAGAAGGATCTGAAGGAACAACTCGAACAGCTGCAAAAGGAACTCGCCGAACTGCAGAAGAAGATGGAGGAGTTCCCGACCGAAATGCCGCTGAGTGAAATGCAAAAGGCGCAGGACCAACTCGAACAGAGTCAGCTCGACGAGCAGATGGAACAGATCGCGCAGCAGATGCAACAGCAACAGATGTCGGAAGCGATGAAGAACCAGAAGAGCGCGATGCAGAAGATGGGACAGTTCATGCAACAGATGAAGCAGATGCAGAAGGCGATGAAAGAAAACCAGCAGCGCCAGATTGTGAACGAGATGCGCCGCGCGTTGCAGGACATGCTGAATCTTTCGAAGCGTCAGGAGGAGTTAAAAAACCAATCGCAGCGAATGGAGCAGAACTCGCCGCAGTTCCGCGAGAACGCACAGCAGCAGATGGAAATTTTGCGCGATCTGGCGAACATCACCAACGGCCTATCCAAATTGTCGCAGAAAACATTCGCGATCAGCCCTGAGATGGGGAAGAGTATCGGCGATGCAATGCGGCAGATGAACCAGGCGATGCAGTCGCTTGATCAGCGTAATGGAAGTCAGGCCGGCGCGCAGCAGCAAGGCGCGATGGGATCGCTGAATGAAGCCGCATCGCAGCTGCAAAATTCGATGCAGGGCATGATGCAGGGCGGACAAGGAATGGGGATGGGCATGGCGGGATTCATGCAGCGGCTGCAACAAATGTCCGGGCAGCAGCAGGGCATCAATCAGGGAACGCAGAACCTGGGCGGTATGACGCCGCAGCAGCAGGCGGAAATGGGACGCCTCGCGGCCGAGCAGGGAATGGTGCGGAAATCGCTGGAACAACTTGCCCGGGAAGCAGCGCAAAGCGGCGAGATGAGCAAGATGCTCGGCGACCTGAATCGCGTCGCGCAAGAGATGCGCGAAGTGCAAACCGATCTTGCGCAAGGCAACGTGAATCCCGAAACGCTGAAGAAGCAGGAACGCATTCTCTCTCGCCTGTTGGACTCGCAGCGATCGGCGCGTGAGCGTGACTTCGAGAAAAAACGGAAAGCAGAGTCGGGAACGAACGTTGCGCGAAAGAGTCCGGGTGAAATCGACCTGAGAACGCAGGAAGGAAAGAACCGTCTACGTCAGGATCTGCAGCGAGCAATCGAAGAAGGCTACGCGAAAGACTATCAGGAGCTGATCAAGAAATACTACGAGGCGTTGGAGAAGATGGAGAGGGAGAACTGAGATTTTCTATCGGGAGTGTGCATAGGCTATTGCGCCAGGACGATTGTATCTTCACTTCCGACTCACCAATTTTTTGTGATGCAGAGAAGTAACGTCAAGGAGAAAAAGAATGGGAAATCAGAAATCCCCCAAGGCGCAGCAACGCCGGAACAAGCTACCGGGTCGTCCGAGAAAGAAGAATGGGGAAAACCATGCGAAGAAACTTCTTCGTCTAGAAGATAATCACTTGAACATTGAACGTCCGGGTCCGGAAGAAATGTTGGCACGCGTTCGCGCACTTCGGAGCAGTATCAAGGTGCCGCCGCTTACCGAGTCCTTTTTGCGTAGAGCAAAGAGTCGTGGACGCATGTGAGAGTCGTTGACACAAACGTTATAGCATATTTTTTCATACAGAGTTCGGAGACGATTCACGCTGAGGCCTTGTACCTCAAAGATCCCGTCTGGGTTGCTCCGTTCTTCTGGCATAGCGAGTTTTTGAACGTGCTGGCAACATATATGGGAGCGCATAGAATGACCCCCGCAGAAGCAATCGCGCTTGCATCGGAAGCGGAACTCTTCATGGCCGGTCGCGGACACTCCGTAAATACGTCGCTGGTATTGAATCTCGCGGCAGAATCAAATCTCTCGGCGTATGATTGCCAATTCGTTGCTTTAGCCCGTCAGCTCGGCACCCGCTTGGTTACCGCTGACAAGCAACTTCTCAAAGCGTTTCCTGCTGATACCATCCCTCTCAATAGTTTCAAACATTGAAACTCCTCAAGCTCCCCAAACGAACTCCCAATCCCGCCAGCACACCAAACATGTTGGCGCGGCATCTCTTCTCCTCCTACGAACATTTCCGGCTGGATCATCTCACGCCGCTGAACTGGGGGCATGATGTCGTCGTGCCTGATTGTAAGAGCTTGTCGGGAGAAGTAACGGTGTGCAGTTCTCGACATGTTGCTTGAAGGAC
Organism: Ignavibacteriota bacterium; assembly: GCA_016218065.1. Lineage (GTDB taxonomy): Bacteria > Bacteroidota > Ignavibacteria > UBA10030 > UBA6906 > CAADGV01. Next base: position 6,459 of record JACRFA010000196.1, read on the forward strand.
GAAGCCTCAATAGCGATTTCCCAATTTGTCTCAAGAAAGTCGGCGCGAGTTGTATCTCCTGTTCCCATTGCGTAGATTTTCCTTCGGAAAGGTGAAATGAAAACTCAAGGAGAATGGCTCATGGCGGTTCAAGTAACATTCGACCTACCCGAAGAAGTGTTAGCCGCATTGCATACGGTACCCCAGAAAGCAGGACAAGAAATCCGGCTTGCTGCCGCGGTCAAATATTTTGAAGCGGGGTTGCTCTCGCAAGAGAAAGCCGCTGAGGTTGCCGGCATTGGTAGAGCCGCGTTCATCGATTCACTCGGGCGCTTTGGCGTCTCGCCATTCCAAATCACAGCGGAAGAACTGAAAGCAGAAGCCCACCGTGGATAGACTGTGGGCAGTGAATGCCTCACCGTTGATAGTGCTTGGCAGAATCGGATTGTTGCCCATTCTTTCGCGTCTTTGCTCCAGCCTTATCATCCCAACTGAAGTTGCCGCTGAAGTCATGCGCGGTAACGATGATGCAAGCAGTTGGCTGATTTCTCTCGGCAGGCCTTTTGCGCGTGATGTGCTTGTTGATTCTCGCGTCCTTGCCTGGAACCTGGGCGTTGGCGAAAGCGCTGTTCTCTCGTGGTGTGTTGAGCATCGCGACTATGAAGCATTGGTTGATGACAGAGCAGCACGCGACTGTGCCGAAACATTTGGCATTCGTGTTCGTGGAACGTTGAGTATTCTTGTTGTTGCTAAGAGCGCAGGGCTTATCCCCGCTGTTACACCGAAGATTGAAGAGTTGCGCCAACTGGGTTTTAGAATGAGCGAAGATGTTGTCAGTACCATTCTCACTCTCGCGCAGGAATAGATCTGTCATAGGCTACTCATCGTGAAACTTCTCGACCTGCCGAAACGAACTCCCGATCCCGCCCGCACACCAAACATGTTGGCGCGGCATCTCTTCTCGATCTACGAACACTTCCGGTTGGATCATCTCACGCCACTGAACTGCCGGCATGATGTCGTCGTGCCTGAGTTACGTGCGCTTGTTGGCAAGAGCAATGGCGTATTGCGCTGTGAAGCACTTGGCAGATCGCTGGAAGGACGAAGCATCAATCTTGTTACTTGCGGACGCGGGACGAAGCGGATTCTTCTCTGGTCGCAAATGCACGGCGACGAGTACACGGCGACGCTCGCTCTGATGGACATCTTCAACTTCATCGGACAGCAACGCAAGGAGAAGTGGCTGCGCGACATGCTCGACGAAACGACGCTGTATTTCATTCCCATGCTCAATCCCGATGGCGCAGAGAAGCGTCAACGGCGTACCGCGCAGAACATCGATATGAACCGCGACGCGCTGCAACTCGGCACGCCGGAAGCGCGCGCGCTGCGCGGGTTGCAACAAAAACTCAGGCCGCAGTTCGGCTTCAACCTGCACGACCAGGATCTCGCGACTGTCGGCGATTCGGGGGAAGTGACGGCTCTCGCGCTGCTTGCTCCGCCGTCGGAGAGAAAGAGAACCTCATCGCCCGTGCGGACGCGGGCGATGCGCGTTGCCGCGTTGCTTGCGCGAGTGCTTCATCAATTCATCCCGCGCAATATTGCCACGTACCCCGATGCGTTTGAGCCGCGGGCGTTCGGCGACAACTTTCAGGCCTTGGGCACGAGCACCGTGCTGATCGAGTCGGGGCACTGGCCCGATGACCGAAACAAGCAGTTCGTTCGTAAACTGAACTTCGTCGGCATACTCACCGCGCTGCGCTGCATCGGCAACGGCTCGTATCAGGATGTCGAGCTGGATGCGTACCGCACGCTGCCGCAAAACGGCAAAGCAATCTACGACATCATCATTCGCGACGTTCTGCTTGAACATTCCTCCGGCTGGTCGCACACGGTTGATATCGGACTGGCGATTCCCACCAATGACTATTCGAACCCACAGACCGTCATCATAAAAGAACTTGGCGACCTGAGCACGTTCACGGCGCTCGAAACAATTGCCGGACGGCAACGAAGAATCTCCTCCGCGGCTCTCACGATAGAATCACCCGTCGAACTCAAGACGCTGCTCGATGTTCTCCAGTTACCCCATTGATCATTCAATGAAGATAACTCTGTACTTCGGGGATCGCGCGACGCTAGCGAGACATCGCGCTAGTCGGCGGTGATTCCGAATCGGCGGTAGAGGACAAAGTTCGCGCGCTCGCCGACAAACTCCCATGTGCGGTTCCGCAAGCTGTCAGCATGAAGTATTAGGGGGACAATCTCTTTCGCATCGCATATCCAATTTATGTTATGTTCTTTCAGATAGTCCACAATATCGGCCCGCCGCGAAAGCGCCTGCTGGTTCACCTTTCCGTCGAGGTTGATCACCCCATCTCGGAAATAGCTCACCGTCCCAGTCTGGAAAGCCGCGACGCGCTCCGATGCAGGAACATGTTCCTTGATCAATGTCAGTTGGGGAATGTACGTCATGGCTCTTCCTTGAGCGATCAACGCTAACGCAGCAACGATCAACGTCCCTTCGATGAGAAGGAACGCAATTCCGGGAAAACGGGTCCGGAGCAAAGACTTCCAGATCAGGAATGAGATGACCAGTAAAGAAGCAACTGCTGCACCTGCCATGTAACGGACGTAAAAATAGACCGCACTCGACGCGAGTGTGTAGTACATCAGGAGAAGAAGGTTCGAACCAAGTAATATCCCGCACGCCCAAACCGTTCGTCTGAACACGGGAACAACTGAGCGCTCCGTCTGAAATTTCTGCGTGAACCATGACCGATCAACCCAGAGAAGACAGAGCCCTCCTACAACCAAAAGTGTTCTGGCTATGTGAACAAGCAATCCTTCTAAATGATTCTGTCCGAGATAAATGATGGGCATGAGATTGCAGAATATCGCAATCAGTCCGCGCTCGATGCGAAACGGAGTGAGATCCCATACTTGGGTCGCTGCTCCACCCGATGGCATCAGAGAACCGAATTCGTACAGGCAATAAAGCCACCAAGGCAGGGAAACAAGAAACGCTGTTCCCCCGAGAGCAGCAGCGCTCTTGAAGCGCGCAGCTTTCGAATTCTTTCGAGGAGCGAAAAGGCAAACAACAGTAGCAACAACCACAAGGAAGACCTGGTCCACGCGGACGAGCACCAGAATTCCAAGCAGCGCTCCCAATCGAATGTATTCGCCCGGGGTATTCATGTTCGTTTTTTGATAGCACCGGATGATTGTGAGAAGGCAAAGGAGGAGAAGCCCGGTCTCGAGGCCGTTGAAGCTGCCGAGAAACAAAAGCGCGCTTGCACTATAGGTGAATACCCCAATCCAGAAGAGAAGCCTCTCATCGGTGCGATGCGCCGGTCGGACAGCCTTCACGAGTACCCTTCCCAAGAGCAGCGCGGACATGAAGAAGATCAGCCAATGAGCGCCAATAATAAATCGTATCGGTGTGATCTGATCATGTGGCGTTATCAGGAACAGCGGCGCGAGCAAGAATGTGAAGATGGGCTGGAATCCGCTTGTTGGTGTTGTTCCATCGACGGTAAGCCCGCGTCCGAGAGC
>JACRFA010000197.1 GCA_016218065.1 Ignavibacteriota bacterium
CCGCCGTTCGAAAGGCTGTTGATATCAAGTGTAGCGCCGAACGCCTGCACGCTATCATTCGCCGCGCCGAACGTCGCTGCCGACAAATGCCAGATGGGATGTGACGCGGCGCCCGCTATCGATTGCTGCGTCCATGTGACTCCGCCATTCGTGCTTGTCAGAATAAATGGCGCACTTGCCTGACCGTACACCCAGAACTGATTCATGGTTGCAGTAACAACGCTCGCCCCCGCAAACATTCCCTGGATGTTGGCAACAGGCAATCCGTTCACCGCCGTCCATGTTTGACCTCCATCTGTAGTTCGCGAGAGAAAAGGTGGAGCATCGGATGTTCGAATGCCGATAGTTGGTGAAATGAATCTCAGGGCATTGACCGTCTCTCCGTTGCCGGAAGAAACTCCGGTCCACGTTGTTCCGCCATTCGTCGTCCGGAAAACGCGTCCGGCATTTCCACCCGGAAGGAAGGGTGGATGCGTTGTTCCGAACCAGCCGTTCTGTGCGTCGATGAACTGAAAGCTGTTGAATGCGCCGAACTCATTGGAGTTCGCAACGGGAGGATTCGCAATCGGCGTCCATGTTGTACCGCCATCCGTTGTTTTGACAATCAGAAAACTTCCTGCAGGGTTGGCCGGATCACTTTCCGCGATGCCGTTTTGCGCATCGAAGAAATGTATCGCGTTCCAGAAGTTGCCCGGTCCTGGTGCTGTGTACACCGCCTGCCAGCTTGCACCGGCATTTGTGGTGCGATAGATCTTCACCGCGCCTCCCGACCATCCAGAGCCGCCGCCTCCCACGAACGCGGTGTTTGCATCAAGCGCTTCGATGCATGAAAGATCTTCCGAGCTTGACACCGGCGACGTCGGCGTCCAGTTGTTTCCTGCGTCTGTCGTCCGGTACACTATCCGCCCAAAGCCGCAGACCCACGCGACATCTCGCGTCACCGTCTTGACACTGACGAGAGGCGGATTGCCGCTGAACGTTGTTTGCAACTGCCACTGCGCTTCGGCTATTCCCGCTATCAACACACAGCACACGAACGCAACGAACAGATTGCGCTGCGCGACAAAAGACAAAAGCAGTCTGAGGGTTTTCATGGCTACCTCCTTTGTGATTATGAAACTGAGATTTATTGAGTAACATTGCGCAGCCCACGAAAGAGAAGTCAATGTCCACAGAGTTAGTCCAACTCGTCAAGGTGAAATAGGCACCATGCGCAACATCAGTTATTCATTGAGAGATTGAAGAACTCAGGTGTCGTCATAAGCAAAACTGTGCCAGAAGATGTTCTTCGTGCGAACGACGTGAGTGTCTCGATTCTTGAGATATCGGGTTGATTTTGCGGTAGGGTTTGCGAGAGGAGGAAACTCACTCGGCAATTTGCCGAGGGTTGACGAACTGCATTCGGCAATTTGCCGAATTCTACGGTTTGCGCAGTCCGAATTTTTGCATGCGGTAGCGGACGGTCTTTTCGTGGATGCGAAGCTCACGCGCGGCTGACGATTGGTTCCAGTTGTGTTTTGTCAATGCCAGCAGCAAACGAGTTTTTTCGTATTCTTCATCAGGATTTTCTGTAGAGGATTGCTGGGAGAGGAACGGCCTAATGTCCGGTGGAAGCAGGTCGGCAGAAAGCGATTCATCCTCAGTTTTCGCGAGCACAACCATTCGCTCGACACTGTTTTCAAGTTCACGAACATTACCGGGCCAATCATACGCTTCGAGGTAAGCGATGGCGTCAAGGTCGAAGACGGCGGCTTTCTTCTGATACGCCTGAGCCAGCGTGGCAAGGAAATGACGCGCCAGCGTGAGAATATCCTGCCTGCGATCCCGCAGCGGAGGAAGTTGAACCGTTACGACATTCAAGCGGTAGTAGAGATCTTGCCGGAACTTCCCGGCCTCAACATGCGCCTTGAGATTGCCGCTCGCCGCTGCGATAATGCGCACGTCAACTTTGCGAACCTGCAACGCCCCGACCGGGCGGATTTCGCTTTCCTGAATCGCACGCAGGAATTTGGCCTGCACCTCCAACGGCATATTCACGATCTCATCCAGAAACAATGTGCCGCCCGACGCTTCTTCGAAGAGACCTTTCTTGTCGCGCGTCGCTCCTGTAAATGCTCCCTTCACGTAACCAAACAACTCGCTCTCAAGAAGGTTCGCCGGGATAGCGCCGCAATCCACCGCTACAAACGGAGCCTCCTTGCGAGGTCCGTTGTAATGCAACACACATGCGATGCGCTCTTTACCGGTGCCGCTTTCACCTTCGAGCAGCACGCGGGCATTAGTAGGAATGACGCGTTCCAGCAACTCGAACACCGTCTGCATCTGCGGACTTTGACCGATGATTCCGTGGAAGGCATACTTGTTTTGAAGTTCTCTCCGCAGCCGGGCAGTCTCGGCGAACAAGTCTTCGTGGAGTCTGGCGTTCATGATGAACTGCGCGCACTGCGAAGCGAGATGTTCCATCAGCCGGAGCTCGCGCTCGCCAAATGTTCGCCGACGATCGAGCGTGATGATGTTGATGACGCCGACGATCTCCCCGCGCCAGATCATGGGTATGCTCATCGCCGATGAAATGTCGGCATACTTTCCCTTGATCTGATCTTCTCCAAATATCGCGATGAGATCGTTCGTCGTCTGCGGACGTTTCTCTGTCATCGTCCAACCGGACATAAGAGCATTGAGAAAGTGATCGAGGTGAATGTCGTCGCTCTGCCGCTCACGTATGAGCGTCTTTGCAACAGCGGGAGAATGCGGGTCGAACAACGTGATGGCGCATTGCTGTGCATTGCAAAGCTCCAGCGTCACGTTCACGATACGTTGAAGGATCTCGTCGATGTCCAGCGATGCCCCGATCGTCCGGACAACTTCGAAAAGTTTTTCATAGTCCTCGAGCCGCTGGTGGAGAGAATTGGAATCCATGAAGTGCGTCTCCGCTGAAAATGAATTTGATCTTCGCTTCCGTCTAACAGGCTGTTAAAGAGCCCTCACTTCTTGGTGGATTGTTTCTTTCTTGTCAACATCCTGCTAATGATCCAGGCCGGTCTGCTTGAGAAGAGCGAGAAAGCGGTGTTCCCTTCTCAGAATATCGACTTCAGGATCAACCTTAATCCATGTTACAAAGAACGAACGATCCCCCGCGGCTCGCTCAAGCCAATCAAGCGCCGTCGCCTTTTCACCGAGCGCTGCATAGATGCGCGCTCTGAAATATGCCGCGACGTATCCTGTGGCTGAGTGCCGCGCAAGTGCAGCAAGCATGCTATCGACGCCCGCACGATTTCCCGCAAGAGCATACGCTGCCCCCAACTCGGAACTGGTCTCAGGAAATGAATCGTCAAGCTTTTGCGCTTTCTGAAATTCCCGAATCGCGTCATGCAACCGTCCCTGTCGCGCCAACACTCGACCAAGCATAAGGTGAGCGAACCAGAAATTTCCGTCCATGTCAATTGTACGTTTCAATTGCTGTGCGGCCTTGTCGTAGTCGCGGGACAAATAGTATATCCAACCTGCGTATGTGTTGATGGTGAGCGAAAGCGGATCCAGAGAAACCGCCCGCTGACTCGCGGCGATTGACTCGTCGTGACGGCCCTGAATTGCAAGGAAGAAGGCGTACATCTGATAGGCATCCGCAGAATTGGGATTGAGTTCGATGGCGCGTTTGAATTCCCTTTCGGCTTCGTCCCAATTCCAACTGTACCACAAGTGATACACGCCAAGATACGTATGTGCGTCTCCCATCGATTCATCGCGGCTCAGCGCGAGTTGAGCAAATTCTTTCACACGCGGCATCGCTTCGTGCGGCGAAAGCGACCACTCGGAACTGATGACGTAATATTGTGCAAGGCTGGCGTACGGTTGCGGTGCGTCGGGATCGAGCTGTGATGCTTCGGTAAGGAACGACAATCCTTTGCGAAGCCCTTCGTCGGTGTACTTCTCGGTGTAGTAGCGTCCTTTCAGCAATGCCTCGTACGCGGATGGATTCACCCGGCGGACTGACGGGCGTTGCGTGTCCTGTCGCGGAGTGAGCGCATCGTTGACTTCGCGAGCTATCGCAGCCGCAACCTCCTGTTGCAGCGCGAGAATGTCGCTGAGGTCGCGATCGTAACTCTGCGCCCACAAGTGCTGGTCTGTCTTTGCCTCGATAAGCTGCGCGGTGATGCGCACGCGATCCCTGTCGCGTGTAACGGAGCCCTCTACAATGGCATCGACGTTCAGCTCGCGTGCAATCTCCGGTATCGACTTCTGTGTTCCCTTATACCTCATGACAGACGTCCGGGAAATGACTTGCAACGGATTCAACTGCGCGAGATTCGTGATCAATGCCTCGGTCATACCGTCGGCAAAGTACTGTTGATCTTGAACGCCGGAAAGATTTTCCAAAGGCAAGACGGCGATAGCGTTGATTGGTGCTCGCGTGAATAGAGGCAGGAGTAGAACCGCGGAAATCCCCAACACCAAAACTGTTGCGCCAACAACTATACTCCATCGACGTGGAAGAAGTGGCGAAGGTCGTGAGGCAGATACTTCGTGGGAACCAAAAGTCTTGAGATCATGCAGCACATCATCCGCTGTCTGATAACGATCGGAAACCTTTTTCGCCAGCAGCTTCTTCACAATTGCTTCGAGGCCGTCGGGCAGATCGCTGCGGATGCTCGCAAGCGGAGCAGGATCTTTGCTTAGAATTGCAAAAAGAGTTGCCTCTTCAAGGCCTTCGGGAAAAGGAAGTCGTCCTGAAATCATCTCATACAATACAACCCCGAAGGACCAGAGGTCTGCGCGATGATCGACAGGCTCGCCACGCAGTTGCTCTGGCGTCATGTACGCCAACGTACCGATTGTGCTCAGCTCCTTCGTCAGCCGATTTGAACCGCGCAGCTTCGCCAAACCGAAATCCATTATCTTGAGTTGATTGTTCGCGTTGACAATAATGTTTTCGGATTTGATATCGCGGTGGACGATACCTCTCTTGGATGCTTCCTGCAACGCCTCAGCAATGTGTCGAGCGAATAGCAGAACGTCTGAGATCTTCAGAGCAGACGTTTCGATTTTTCGTCGCAGGGTTTCTCCCTCGACGTATTCCATCACTAGGAAGGTCTGTCCATTCCACTCTTCAATGCCATGGATTGTGCAAACATTCGGATGGTTCAGCTGCGCCGCAGCTTGTGCTTCGCGCAGGAATCTTGTATGGTCGGCCTCGGCGGGTAAGAGATTATGCGGCAAAAACTTCAGCGCGACAATGCGCTCGAGTTTGCTATCACGCGCCTTGTACACGACACCCATGCCCCCTTCCCCGAGCTTCTCCAGAATCGTGTAGTGTGAGACAGTTTCGCCGATCATGAGTGGAATGTTTGTTTGGATGGTGGTAAACAAAACCATTTCCACAAGAAAGGCAAGCGTTGCATTACGCAATCAACGCCTGTGCAATTGCAGTTCTTCAAAAAGAAAATGCGATTCCACCGTGCGGCGGAATCGCATAAACCCCATTGGACGCGATCTCACTTGATCAACACCATCCTCTTTGCACTTTCGAATCCGTCTGCCGTCATC
>JACRFA010000198.1 GCA_016218065.1 Ignavibacteriota bacterium
CATTGCAATCAGTGATCCGACACAGCTCATTGCCAACGGTGTTGCGACAATCTTGAATAGCGAGAAGGCAGTTGGGCAGATCGCCGATCTTGCACAAAAAGAAGAAGTCGTTCGCATCGTTGTTGGCATGCCGTACAGCGCAGATGGCGGCAAAGGGAAGAAGGCGATGGAGGTTGATGAGTTTATTGCATTACTCAAAACGGTCACGCCGACGGAAATCGATACATGGGATGAGAGCTACTCTTCAGTCCAGGCTCACGCGGCGTTTGTGCAGATTGGTATGAAAAAGAAGAAGCGCCAACAGAAGTACCGTGTCGATGAAATGGCTGCGCGGTTGATGTTGCAGGAATATCTGGATAACAAGAAACAGAAATAAGACTCAGACTTGGAAAATCAGGAAAAGCTCGTATCACAGAGGTGGTTGGAAAGAGGGAAGAGGGTTTGGCTATGGGCGAAGGCTCACAAGTTCAAAGCGTTTCTTGCAGCGATGGGAATTTTCTTCTTCATCGAGTTGCTTACGATTCCCTGGTTCAGCGTTGCAAATCTCGCGCAGGAGAATCCGGCAGCGACTGCCCTGATGCGACAACGAATGCGAGAGGCGGAAGCGAACAACACGACATTGAAAATCAGTCAGCGATGGATTCCGCTTTCGCGCATTCCGCGACACGCGGTCAACGCAGTGATCGTTGCCGAGGATGGAATGTTCTGGGAACATGGCGGTTTTGATTGGTATGAGTTTCAGCAATCACTTCAGAAGAATTGGGAGAAGAAGCGCGCTGTCCGCGGCGCCAGCACAATTACGCAGCAGCTTGCAAAGAACCTCTATCTTTCGACGTCAAAAGATCCGATAAGAAAGTTGAAAGAGTGGGTGATCACCGCACTGCTTGAGCATTACTTAGTGAAGAGCCGGATTCTGGAGATTTATCTGAACGTGATCGAGTGGGGACCGGGAGTGTTTGGCATTGACGCGGCTGCACGCAAATACTTCGGGCGGTCAGCGAGTGGGTTGTCGTACGATCAGGCACTGCGACTCGCGGCGGTGATTCCGAGTCCGCTGAAACACCGCCCGACGGATCAGAGTCGGTGGATGAATTACCGGCGGAACATTGTCGCGCAGCGCATGTTAGGTCGGCATTACGATGTTGATGAAGAAGAATTCGAGGAAGAAGAAGAGGAACAATCACAAGAAAAGGAGACAACATCAAGTCAGCCATCGATTGAACAATCGCCCGCCGACTCTGGGGATGAGTCGCTTACGATGCCAACAGACTCAACGGACATTGGGAAGGGTGACAGCAATGACGTACAAAGACGTAAACCGGCTGATTGAAGAAGGTGAGGGGTTTGAAGTTGAATTCAAACGAAAGGTATCATCGCCAGAAAAAATTGCCAAGACGCTCGTTGCGTTCGCGAATACAAAAGGGGGCCACATGCTCTTCGGTGTTGACGATGACGGCTCGATTGTCGGAGTTGAAAGCGAAAAGAGCGAGCTTGCGTTGATCGAGCAAGCAGGAGAATTCTTCTGTGTTCCCGAAATTCAAACGGACGTCGATATCGTACCATTCGATGGCAAAGACGTGATTGTGGTGTACGTTCATGAGAGCGACGATAAGCCACACATGTTTATCGGAAACGTGAACGGCGATGCCGAGGGTGGAGAAGAGACCCGCGTGTACATCCGGGTCAACGCCAACACGGTGATGGCGAGTAAGGAAGTTGTTCGCATTCTTCGCAGCGAGCGACCTGACGCCAGACCGATGAAGATCGAGATTGGCGAGAACGAAAAGCGGCTGTTCAAGTACTTCGAAGCGAACGAGCGCATCACGGTGCCCGAGTTCGCGAAGCTCGTGAATATTTCCGACCGGAGGGCGTCGCGCATTCTCGTGGCTCTGGTGCATGCCGGTGTGGTCAGGATCCATACGTTGGAGAAGCGAGACTATTACACATTGGCGTACAATGTAACTGCGTGATAGAATGTTGACCACACTTATCAGAGTTATTATCAATTTCAATTGGATGGCCGAGACATGAAAGGGATTCATTTCGTGGTAGATGAAGACGGAAGAAGGAACTCAGTTGTCATCGATCTCAGGAAGCATGCTGACCTCTGGGAGGACTTCTACGACAGCCTCATTGCCAAGATGAGGGAAGACGAGCCGAGAGATACATTATCCTCGGTGAAAGCAAGGCTTCGTCGAGCGGGGAAGATTCGTGGATAGGTATTCGATCACATTCGTTTGATCCGCGCGCAAGGAGCTTGAGAGAATCGATAACGCGCTTATTGGACGAATCATCTCAAAGATAGAGTCTCTTGAAGAAGAGCCTCGTCCGCGGGCATGCAGGAAACTTCGCGGTGAAAAAAATCTCTGGCGGATTCGCGTGGGTGACTATCGTGTTGTTTACGCTGTGGATGATGTCGCAAGGAATGTTGACATCAGGCGAGTCCGTCATCGAAGCGAGGTGTATGAATAAAGCGTGGGCATCGACGATGACGGCTCGGATGTTGGTGCTGGCATACAGTGTAACGGCGTGCAGTTTCTTTCAGCGAAGTGATTCTGATTTCGGTGAATCAAACAGAGTAGGAGAAGAATATGGTCTCAGTTAGCCTTAATTTCAATCGATGTCTGATCTCCATACCCTCACCAACTCGAACAATGCAATCCCGTACGCGACGGCAGCATTCAGCGACTGCTTCATTCCAAACATCGGAATCTCAATCGCGCAATCGGCGGCTGCGATCACTTCAGCAGAGATGCCGCTGATTTCGTTGCCCACCACAAGACAAATCGGAAAATCGGATTTCTTTACCTCGAAGTATGGGATGCTCTTCGTCGTATGTTCGAGCACGCAGACCTTGGCGCCTTCGTTTTTGATGGCAGCAATACACTCCTCATGGGTTCGGTGATACTCCCACGGAACCGTCTCAGTTGAACCAAGCGCAGTCTTATCAATCTCCTTTCTCGGTGGAAACGGTGTGTATCCACAGAGGAAGAGCTTCTTGACTAATGCTCCATCTGAAGTGCGGAACATCGAGCCAACGTTGTACAGACTGCGGATGTTGTCGAGCATGCCGTAGATAGGGAGGCGCTCGATCTCGTGCATCCGCTCTTTGGCGAGGCGCTGTTGTGCTATTTCGTCGTGAGTGAGTTTGCGCATGCGTCTCAGATCACTTGAGCAACAGCATTCGTCTCGTCTGCACAAAACCTCCGGCGATGAGGCGATAGAAGTACACACCTGATGGGAGATTGCTTGCATCGAATCGTAGCTCGTGCAAACCGGCCGGGAGTCGCTCATGGAGGAGTTGCGTGATCTCTCTCCCAAGGATGTCATAGACATTGAGCATCGCCATTTCAGAAACTTCAACCTTGTCCGAAGGCCGCCTTACGGAGAATCTGATGAGTGTAGTCGGATTGAACGGATTAGGGTAGTTCTGATGAAGCATGAACGCGGGCGGCGGGTTCTCGCGAGCGACATTTGCGGACGCCGTGATCGTCAACTCGTCCGCGCCAATGTCCACGCGGGAGCCCATTGCCCGCGGCTCTTCGTCGATATCGTACTGATCGGACATCGCGACAAAAGATGGATCGCCCGCGTTGATAGCAGGCGAAGAATTGAGGAGATGCAGATTCGGCGCATTGAACGATCCATTCACGAACTGAGGATTGGAGAAGATCGAATGCTGATCCATGCCGATCGCAGTTCGGTATTCGTTGAATGACGCGTACTCGTGGCCCGCGATGCCATTCATCCGAAAGACTGCATTGCTACTATCTCCGCCTGGAGTAAACCAGAGATTGTAGTCGAGTCGAACGTCGTTCGTCAGCACATTCACATTTGAGAGCACGAGAACATTTTGAGCGCTGCTGTGAAAGATGTTCCCCTCGATGAAGCAATGCGAAGCGTAGTCAATCAGCAGCTCACCTTCACGCGTGACAAGCTGATCGTTAGCGAATAGAGTGTTGAAGCGAATCGAGCTATTGCGCACGAAGCCCGTCGAGTCGGGGAACTGAAATCCTCCAATAGAAATCCCACGCCTGTCATTCTTGAAAATGAAATTGCTTTCGACGCGAACGGAATCGGCAACGCGACCGGGCACTTCGCAACCGACTGCAATACCGATGTTGTTGGATGTAACGACGTTGCCCTCCACAAGGATGTTGCTCCCGCCATCTACATAAATACCCGCAGCAAATCCTCCCGCGGAAGTGTCGCGGCAGTTGTAAACGCTGTTCCACCTACACGTGCCTTTGCGCGGATAGTCAAGCGATGTGTCGGGACAGATACCAAAGAAGCCGGGAAAGTCAATGCCGATGTTGTTCACATCGTGCACAACGTTGTAGATGACCTGAAAGTCGGTAACATTACCGCTCAGCGTGAGCGCTTCGCTTGGCGCGGGTTGGCAGTCGTGAATCGTATTGCCATCGACAAGTATGTCATGCACCGGACTTAGCGCACTCGTCCCGTAGATTGTGATCCCCATTGCGCCTTCGCCGGTGATGTTGTGAATCGTGTTGTGTTGCAGAACGATGTTATGGCTCTCACCAATCACCCGGATGCCGGAGCCGCCGTAGGGGATTGAGCCTGCCGGAATGTGATTGTTCCGAATCGTGAAGCCAGCAATTCTAATGTAGCTCTTGTCCGCAATCTCAAAAATGTTCTGTCCGGCAATCCCACTTCCATCGACGACGACGGTGTCGTTGCCAAACGGCCGGAACGTAACATGACCAGCGGACTCCGATCCCGAAACATTGATGATCACTTTCTCGTTGTACACTCCCGCTTTCACGAAGACGGAACTTCCCGGAATCGCGGAGCTTGCGCCCTTCTGAATCGTTCTCCACGGAAGCGCTTCGGTGCCAGGGTTCGTGTCATCACCATTCAGCGCGACATAGAAGGGCTGCGAGAATCCCCAAGAAGACATCAGACAGCTTATTGCCAACGCGCCGACCATCCGGCCAAACTTCATTCTATCATTCCTTATCGTGAAACTTACAGTTGCGCGACTGCTTCCTCATGCGCTTGGTCTTTGCTGGGTTGAACGAAGGAACACCAAAAACCAGAATCTCGGAGAGGCTACTTCTCGTCCACGTTCCCAGTGCTGTTGGAGCCTTTTTTTCCTGCTGATAATAGCCATTAACCGTCTTTAATTCAACAGACCGGCGTTGCCAACGGAATCGTATTTCGTTATATTGATAAGCCAATGAGACTCAGGATTTTGTACATTTGAGCAAAGACAAGCTTATCATCGCAATCGACGGACCGGCTGCTTCCGGGAAATCTACAACAGCCAAAGGCGTTGCGAGAAAGCTTGGATATCTTCACATCGACACCGGAGCGATGTACCGGGCGATCACGTTGAAGATTCTGCGGAGTGGGTTGCAGGAATTCTACTCGAAGCGCATCACATCGATTGTTGATTCAACACGCATTGAGTTGGTTCCCGCGAACAGTTCTTTGAAAGTCATTCTTGACGGAGTAGATGTGACGGAGGAAATCCGATCACCTGAGGTGACAGCTGCCGTGAGTTCGGTAAGCGCGATCCGCGACGTTCGTCAGGCGATGGTCAACGAGCAACGCCGGATGGGAAGAGAAGGAGGAGTTGTGCTCGAAGGACGAGATATCGGAACGGTCGTGTTCCCCGACGCTGATTTGAAGATCTACATGATTGCAAGCATCGAAGCGCGAGCACAGCGACGAAAACACGAGCTTGATGCTAAGGGGCTTGAAACAGATCTTAACGAGTTGCAAGACGAAATTCGCCGGCGCGACGAAAAAGATTCGAGTCGCGATGAAAGTCCGCTGCGCAAAGCTGATGATGCGATCGAGTTGGACACATCGGATTTAACGATTGAGGAACAGGTGGAGTTTATTGTTTCGAAAGCCAAAACTCTGAGCGGTGCGAAGGGATTTTGAGAGTAGCCAGGTTCTTCGCTTCGCTCAGAACTTAAGCTCTGAACTTAAAAAGAAATGACTGTAACAATCGATAAAAATTCCGGCTTCTGCTGGGGCGTAGTGCGGACGGTCGACATCGCCGAAGAGGTGATGAAAGACTCTCCTGAGCTATATTCGCTCGGCCCAATCATCCACAATCCGATGGAGATCAGCCGACTCAAAGAGAAAGGGCTTGAAACAATCTCTCACGGCGATCTGGAAAAGCTGAGCGGAAAGAAAGTCCTG
This sequence comes from Ignavibacteriota bacterium, assembly GCA_016218065.1. Taxonomy (GTDB): domain Bacteria; phylum Bacteroidota; class Ignavibacteria; order UBA10030; family UBA6906; genus CAADGV01. The sequence goes on from JACRFA010000198.1 coordinate 6,178, forward strand.
ATACGCGCTCATGGCGAACCGCCATCAACGTATGCGCTCGCCCGGGAGCATAACATCGAATTGATTGATGCAACGTGTCCTGTCGTGACCAAAGTACAGGAGCGCATCAGAAAGTTTTACGACAAGGGATATCAGGTTGTCATCTTCGGCAAGAAAGATCATGCCGAAGTTATCGGGCTTGTTGGGCACACAAACGGCGAAGCGGTTGTTATCAAGTCAGTGGAGGAAACGTCAAAGGTTGACACGAGCCGCAAGACGGTTCTCTTCTCACAAACAACGATGGATAAGCCGACGTTTTATGCTATTGCAAAAGTCCTGAAAGAGAAAATTCAGGCAGAGTTTGAAGTCGGCACGTTTGAGGAATCGGCGATTGACTTCCACGCAAAGGATACGATCTGCGGTCAGGTCTCCGGTCGCGACAAGAAGCTGCGTGAATTTGCTTCACAGAATGACGTGATGATCTTTGTTGCGGGAAGAAATTCTTCAAATGGAAAAGTTCTCTACGATATCTGCCGCGAAGCGAATCCTTCAACCTACTTCATCGAAGATATTCCTGAGTTGAAGCGTGAATGGTTTGAAGGGAAAGAGTCAGTGGGCATTAGCGGAGCAACAAGCACACCGCAATGGTTGATGGAGAAAGTGAAAGCAGCAATCTCAACCCTGAGCGAAGCGTAGGGTACTCAACGCTAAGAGTTGACGGCTCACGTTTGAGGTTGGGATTAGTGGATTGACGGATTGCATAATTTAGAGTCATCATAAACAACTAAATCAATAAACCAAAACATGTTCCCTTTGTCGTGATGTGCGTTGCAGTCTGATGACGCTGTAATGATCGCAACGCGACGAAGGATGTCCCGGCAACAACGGGATGTTATGTTGAACAATAGGAGGAAGAATGGCTGGATTCAAAAGCGGCGTTAACGAAGCAGTGGTAGATCGTGAATACGGCGAGGCCGAATACAACGATTTCAAGAAACTCTACGAAGGCTCGATAGGGAAGATTAGCGAGGGCGAAATCGTCAAGGGCCGCGTTGTGCATATCGGGGACAATGAAGTCTCCGTGGACATTGGATTCAAGTCCGAGGGCGTTGTTCCGTTGGCTGAATTCACCAACAAAGACGCCTTGAAAGTCGGCGATGAGATCGAGGTGTTTCTTGAGAGCGTCGAAAACAAAGATGGCCAGCTTGTTCTCTCGCGCAAACGCGCTGACTTCATGCGCATTTGGGAGCGAGTAACGAAGTCGTTCGAGACGGGCGAAGTGTTGCAAGGTCGTTGCGTCCGCCGTATCAAGGGAGGAATTGTTGTTGACTTGCTTGGCATTGATGCATTCCTTCCGGGATCGCAAATCGATGTGCGTCCTGTGCGCGACTTTGATGCGTTCATCGGCAGAACGCTCGACTTCCGCGTCGTGAAGATCAATCACCCTTCGGAGAACGTTGTGGTCAGCCACAAAGTCCTCGTCGAAGAAGAAATGTCCGGCCAGCGTCAGGCGATCATCGAGAAGCTGGAGAAGGGCCAGGTTCTTCAAGGCACAGTCAAAGCCATCACAGACTTTGGTGTGTTCGTCGACCTCGGCGGCGTTGATGGTCTCGTGCACATCACCGACCTCTCATGGGGCCGCATCAATCATCCGTCGGAGATTGTCAAGCTCGATCAGCAGATCGACGTTGTCGTGCTCGACTTCGATCAGGAGAAGAAGAGAATCTCGCTCGGCTACAAACAATTGCAGCCGCATCCGTGGGAGAACATCGAAACGAAATATCCCGTCGGCACAAAGGTCGTTGGCAAGGTTGTGTCGCTGGCGGATTACGGCGCATTTGTTGAAATCGAAAAAGGCATCGAAGGTCTCATCCACATTTCTGAGATGAGTTGGACTCAACACATCAAACATCCTTCGCAAGTCGTTTCGATGGGACAGATGATCGATGCAGTTATTCTCAGTCTCGACAAAGACAACAAGAAACTTTCGCTCGGCATCAAACAGCTCGAACCCGATCCTTGGCTCAACCTGATGCAGAAGTATCCGGTGGACTCGCGGCATAAAGGCGTCGTGCGCAACCTGACCAACTTCGGCGTGTTCGTCGAGCTTGAGCAGGGCGTTGATGGACTCGTGCACATCTCCGATCTCTCGTGGACGAAGAAGATTCGTCATCCAGGAGAAGTAGTGAAGAAGGGGGAGGAGATTGAAGTCGTGATCCTCGGCGTCGATGTCGATCAGCGTCGCATTTCGCTCGGACATAAGCAGATCGAAAGCAATCCGTGGGATCGCTTCGGCGACACCTATCGCGTCGGAACCGAGGTGGAAGGGAAGATCGTTCGCATCATCGAGAAGGGCGTCATCGTCGAGCTTCCGATGGGCGTCGATGGATTCGTCCCCGTCTCGCAGCTCGCAACAACGCAAGTGAAGAACATTGCCGACAAGTTCAAAGTGGGCGATGATCTTCCGTTGAAGGTGTTGGAGTTTGAGAAGGATTCGAAGAAAATCGTTCTCTCGGCGACAGAAGCGTTGAAGGACAAAGAGTCAAAGGTGGTTGACGACTACATGGCGGCGCATAAGCTCCCCTCGGCAACGATCGGCGACTCAGCCAACATCAGCGGCTCATCCGCTGCGGATGATGCATCGATTCCGGCGGAGAACTAAAGCCGTTCTGCAGACAAACATTCAGGCACCCGCCCGATGCATGTTGGGCGGGTGTTTTTGTACATTGGATGTGTCAGCGGCTGTCCAACCAAAGAAGGAAGGATAGAAGATGAAAAACCATCATGTGAGTGTTTCAATTGCGTCTAAGGAGATCAAATCATTGGAGCAATACGCACGAGGATACCGGGTTACCCCGTCTGAGTTGATTCATGAATATGCAGGGCGTTTGCTGCAAAAGAAGCGGTTTGCGATCGATCCAAGAGTCAAGAGGATGATTGGGATACTCCCTCGAGGCGGCGAAGTACGGAAGGAATACCATGAGTACTTGCTTCGGAAACACACATGAGGGTGGTGATCGATTTGAACGTCATCTTGGATGTTATCGAGAATCGAAAGGAACATGTTGGATTCTCTTCCGCTGTAATCAGTGCATTGAGTCGAGAGGGGATTCCAGCATTCATCCCGAGTCATTGCGTCACGACTATCCACTATCGCATAAGCAAAGTTCTTGGGAAGAACAAGGCTGATGACTCTATCGATTGGCTGCTGGAATTCTTTGATGTACTTCCGGAGGATCGCGACGTCTTTATGCATGCTCGAAAACAAAGGCTTAATGATTTCGAAGATGCTGTTGTCGCCAGCGTTGCGGAACTGAATCATTGCAATTTCATCGTTACCAGGAATGTTAGTGATTTCGAAAACAGCCGTGTGAAATCCGTGACTCCGGCAGAGTTTCTGCAGATACTTGATGCGATGAACTAACACTGATGGAAAGAAGTATGAAAGACGCCGAATTGAAACTGGAGTTGTCGCCAAAGACGATCAAGATTCTTCAGGAGTACGGGAAACAAAACGGGATGACGCTTCAAAAAGCTGCAGAACGCGTTGTGTGGCTTCTTCTTGAAAAAATACGATTGGAAGAAGCAGGAGAGATTCCAAAGTCGAGTTGGGGAACACTAATGAGAAAGCGGCAGAAAATGAACTCGACCAACAAGCGGCGAAAGAGATAGAGATCTTCGAATGCCGCGCGTCTCTCTACATACCCTTGGCTGCAAACTGAACTACGCAGAGACCTCGATGCTCGGAAAGCAGTTTGCTGACCGCGGATTCCAGATTGTCGATCTCGGCGAGCCTGCCGACGTTTGCGTGATTAATACCTGCAGTGTCACCGGGCGCGCCGATCGGGAATGCCGACAAATCATACGGCGGGCGCTGCGAACGTCGGACAATCCGCTTGTCGTTGTCACAGGATGCTATGCTCAGCTTGAGCCGGAGGAGGTTGCTTCGATTCACGGCGTTGATGTCGTACTCGGCGCGAAAGAAAAATTCAATCTCTTCGATCATCTTGGCTCGCTTGAGAAACGACTCACGCCGCATATCGTTGTTTCTGATATCGAGACGGTTGACAACTTCGGCATCGCATACTCGACCGATGCAACGGACAGAACGCGGGCGTTTTTGAAGGTCCAGGATGGCTGCGATTACAATTGCAGCTTCTGTACAATCCCGCTCGCCCGCGGTTCAAGTCGCAGTCAGTCAATTGCTGCGTGCGTGGAGCAGGCCCGGACACTCGTCTCGCAAGGCTATCAGGAGATTGTGCTGACGGGCGTGAACGTTGGCGACTATGGAAAGAATGCCGATACGAATTTGCTCTCGCTTGTGCGCGAGCTTGTTCATGTCGATGGCCTCATGCGCATTCGTATCAGCTCCATCGAACCGAACCTACTCACACAGGAGATCGTTGACTTCGTCGCGGCTGAGTCGAAGATGGCCAGGCATTTCCACATTCCACTGCAGAGCGGATCGGATGAAATCTTGCGCGGCATGCGTCGCCGGTACCAGCGGAAGCTGTTTGCCGACCTCATTCATTCACTCCGACAACAGATTCCTGATTGCGGCATCGGCGTGGATGTCATCGTAGGTTTTCCGGGAGAGACTGATGAGCATTTTGAGGAGACACAACTGTTCTTGACTGAACTTCCAGTCTCTTATCTGCACGTGTTCACATATTCTGAGCGACCGAATACTCCCGCTGTCGGTTTCGGAAAAGTGATAGAGCCGAAGCTCCGCTTCAAGCGAAATGAGATGCTTCGCATTCTCAGTCAGAAGAAAAAGCATGCGTTCTACGAATCAATGATCGGGAAGACGGAAACGGTGTTGATGGAGGGCGATGTCGAGGGCGGCATGCGCTTCGGCTTCACTGACAACTATGTGAGGGTCGGATTGCCGGCGGATGAAACGCGAGAGAACTCGTTCGTCTTGGCAAAGGTTGATTCCGTCCGCGATGAGAAATGTTTCGGGAGTGTTCTACCGAAGACCTCAGTGTCGGTCAGGGCAGACTCCGCAGAGCTGAGTGAGGGATCGCAGAATGATCATGCAAAGGTAGAGGCGGCATGAGAATCACAGCGGTTGAGCCAAATAGCATTGCTGAGGAGCTTGGCCTCCGTGTTGGCGACGAGGTGTTGGAAATCAACGACAAGCGCGTTGCTGACGCGATTGACTATCGCTTTTATGAGAACGACGACGAGGTCTCCGTGAAAGTTGCTCGCGGCGGCGAGATCACGATTTATGATATTGAAAAAGACGAAGGCGAGCGGCTTGGCCTTGACTTCGAGGATTTCAAAATTCTCTCGTGTGGCAACGATTGCATCTTCTGTTTCGTGGATCAGAATCCACAGGGCCTTCGCAAGCAAATGTACTTCCGCGACGGCGATTACCGGCTCTCGTTCATGTACGGCAACTACACAACAATGACGAATGCCGGTCCGGCAATTCTCCGACGCATCATTCAGCAACGTCTCTCACCGCAATACATTTCCGTTCATGTGACCGACTTCGCGATTCGCAAGCTGATGATGGGCCTGAAGAAGGACGACCTGATTCTGGAAAAGATCAAACTCCTGCATGACAACGGCATAGACATGCACACACAGATCGTGTTGTGTCCCGGTCTGAACGATGGCGACATTCTTGAGAAAACGGTGCGTGATCTGTATAAGTTCAATCGTCACGTTGTCTCTCTTGCGATCGTGCCCGTTGGGCTTACTGACCATCGGTTCGGGTTGCACGAGCTGAAGAAAGTCGATCAGGCATACGCCGACTTGTTGCTGACGCGCGTTGAGAGATGGCAGCGTGAGTTCAGAAACGAAATCGGCCGGGCGTTTGTCTATTGCTCCGATGAATTCCACGTTGTTGCCGGACGTGACATTCCGATGGCGAATTACTACGACGGCTTTCCGCAGACAGAAAATGGCGTTGGCCTGGTGCGTACGTTTCTCGATGAATTCAATCGACAGACAGAATACTTTCCAAAGAGTTTCCCCTCCAAGAAAAGAATCACGTTGGCGACCGGAGTGCTGGCATCATCCATCATCCAACAATTCATAGCTCCTTCACTCCAGTCCATCACCAACCTTGATGTTTCAGTCGAAGTGATCCCCAATGTGTTGTTCGGTCGCAGCGTTACCGTTGCTGGACTTCTCTCAGGAAAATGCTTAGTTTCATCATTGAAAGGGAAGAGCTTGGGCGATTTGCTTCTGCTTCCGCCCGACATCTTGAACAACGATTCCCTTTTTCTCGACGACATGACGGTTCCACAACTTGAGAATACTCTCGGCGTTCGCGTGATGGTGTTCGATGGACGGTGGGCCGCTGTGTTTGACAATCTTACCAATCGGAGACAGCACACACAATTTGCTACCGCTTAAGTCCAGTTCACCAAGCGCAACAAATCAAGGTACCAACATGATTCGCATTTCCGGTGTGTGCACACTCTTTCTTCTCTCATCAACGCTTCTCTTTGCTGCCGAGCCTGCGCGACGATTCACGAACGAGTATGAGATTCGCCGCGATCTGTTCGCTCAGACCAGTTCATTCCTCACACCATCGATGCCAAGTTTGCAGACGCAGGACGTTGTGAAACGAAAATCGCCGGCGCTTGCCGCGTTGTATTCACTCCTCGTTCCCGGATTGGGTGAGTACTATGCAGACGGATTCGGCTCGGGCAGGTTCTTCCTAATCGCCGAAGGCGCGTTCTGGCTCACCTATGCAACATTTGATATCTACGGCGCCGAGCAGCGCGGTGATTCACGTGCATTCGCGACAACGCATGCAGGGATTGTCGCGGCGGGCAAGGACGATCAGTTCTTCGTCGACATCGGCAATTTCGCCAACACGCAGGAGTTCAATGACAAGCGGCTGCGGGAGCGGAATCTTGAACGCGTCTACAATGACCCGGCGTATCGATGGAGCTGGGATTCGGAAGCATCGCGATTGCAGTTCAAGGATGTTAGGAACTCGGGTGAGAATGCGTTGAACAACAGGAAGTTCGTCGTCTCAGCAATCATCATCAACCACATTGCCAGTGCAATCAACGCGGCTCGGTGTGCAATCTCGTACAACAAAAATATCGAGCAACAATCGGGCGCATTGCAATTCAAGGCCGACGTCCTCGGCGGTTGGGCAAATCCCCACGGTATCGTCTTGACGGTGTCAAAGAGCTTTTGAGAGGAATGAAGTACGATGAAGAATCAGAGGAGGATGAAGATGAACTTTCAATATCTGACCGACGAACGTGGAAGAAGAAAAGCGGTACAGATTTCTATTCGGGATTGGGTCGCCTACCAGGAACACTTGGAGAAGCTTGAGCAGATAGCGAAGTTGACGAAGGAGCTCAAGTCCGCATTCACTGACATTCGAGAAGTTCAGAAGGGTCGTCGAAAGCCCCTCACAATGGCTGATGTTATCAATGCACTGTAGGGTTATTCCATCGCGCGTTTTTCTGAAAAAGTCGAAACGACTGAGTAAGAAATACCCTTCGTTGAAACAAGAGCTTCCGAATCTTGAGATGCAAATCATCTCGAATCCTCGAATGGGCATTCCCATTGGTGATCAGTGCTACAAGATTAGACTTGGAGTCGAGAGCAAAGGAAAAGGAAAGAGTGGCGGCTTGAGAGTGATAACATGGGTCGTTACAGAATTTCGCAGTGTCTCTCAAGAGAGACTCGATGTTCATCTGATTACGATCTTTGACAAATCTGAGTATTCTAGTATCTCGCGGACTGAACTTCGTCACTACATTAACGAATACGTAGCACCCAGTAGCATTGCCCATGCGTAACATCAAACTCACTCTCGAATATGACGGTACCGATTTCGTTGGTTGGCAAAGCCAGACGAACGGTCGCAACGTTCAGGATGAAATCACGAAGGTTCTTGATCAGGTGTTGCAGGAGCCGATTACGTTGGTCGGCGCCGGCAGAACGGATTCCGGTGTGCACGCGCGCGGACAGGTGGCGAACTTTAAAACAAACTCATCATTGGGCGTCAGCTCCATTCTCAATGCGCTCAACGGGACTCTTCCCGAAGACATCTATGTTCATGCCGCCACCGAAGTGAACGAAAAATTTCATGCTCGCTTCGATGCCCGCGAGCGATTGTACAAATACTACATCAGCCTGATTCCTTCTGCCATTGGCAGGCAATATCACTGGTACGTGAAGTACGATCTCGATCTCTCGTGCATGAATGAAGTCGCGGCGATGCTGCTCGGCGAGCACGATTTCGAATCGTTCACGAAGGCAGAGGCTCTCGTCCCGCATCATCGATGCACAATTCTCAAATCGGAATGGACGAAGACATCGACGATGCCTACGTATGAGATTCGGGCGAACCGATTCCTGCACGGGATGGTCAGAGCGTTGGTGGGAACGATGGTGGACATCGGACGAGGGTACATTCCGATCAGCGCATTCGAAAATATTATGGCGGCAAAAGATCGCCGCAAAGCAGGAATGGCTGTCCCACCGAACGGGCTCTTCCTCGAAGAAGTAACGTACTAAATTCGCGCCGAAGTCTGCTGTACTCTCTGTGGTTCTCCCAACAGAATGTTCAATTACTTTGTCTTCAAAGTTCATGAAGTGTGTGGCCGTTTTCTTCGCATTGTTGTTTGGTATTGAATGTCTGATTGCAGGTTCGCCTATGATCACCTATACGCTCGAGATGCCAAAACCATCGACGCATGTGTTCGAGGTTACCATGAATGTCGATGGGGTCGAGAAGGACAGCACGCTCGACGTGTTGCTTCCCGTTTGGCGATCAGGCAGATATGTTATTTTGGATTTCGCCGGCGGAATTGTAGCGTTCAACGCGAACGACGCGAACAAAAGGAAGCTCGATTGGAGCAAGATCGACAAGAGCACGTGGCGTATTGAAACGCGTGGTGCTGCAAACATCACGATTCGGTATCAGGTGTACGCGAATGAGTTCGGCATGCGGACGCGGGGCTTGAACGATGACCGTGCTTTTGTTGACGGCACGGCGGTGTTCATGTACGTGAAGAAGTACGCCGATCTCCCGGTCAGGCTGCGCGTGGTTCCGTTCGGTGATTGGCATGTGACAACGGGATTGTCGCCGGTTCGCGGAGAACGGAATACATTCTCCGCCCTCAACTATGAACATCTCGCCGATTGTCCGTTGGAAATCGGGACGCAGAAGGACTACATATTTGAGGTTGATGGGAAAGAGCACGTATTGAGTATCTCGGGCGAGGGGAATTTTCATCCCGACACTCTCATCAAAGATATTTCCAGGATCATCAACACGCAAATGGAATTCTGGGGTAGCTTGCCGTACGACCGGTATGTTTTTTTGCTTGCACTCTCTCCCTCGATTGGAGGAGGAACCGAGCATTTGAATTCTTGTGTGTTGTGCTCGCATCCGTTCGTCTTTGCAAATCCCGATTCCTACCGAAGTTTTCTGGGTCTGATTTCGCACGAGTTTTTCCACACGTGGAATGTGAAGCAGCTGAGACCGGCGGCGATTGATAGGTATGACTGGTCGCGCGAGAACTACGCGAAAGAATTCTGGATTGCAGAGGGAACCACCTCGTACTACGATGATCTTCTGCTGGCAAGGGCGGGATATTTGTCCGAACAGAAATCTCTGGAACGCGTCGCAGAGATGATCAATGCAGACGTTGCACGTCCCGGCAACACCCGACAGTCATTGACCGAAGCAAGCTACGATGCCTGGATCAAGTACGGGAAGGAGGGCCAGCACGCCTACAACTTCGAGACGGACTACTATGGGCGCGGCGCGGCTGTGTCGTTTGCGCTCGACATGACAATTCGGAAACTGACAGAGAATCGGAAATCGCTTGATGACGTCATGCGTGCGATGCTTGCGAAATTCCCGCGGGGGAGGGGCGGTTACACGGTTGCGGATTTCCAAAAAATTTCCGAGGAGATTGCCGGCGCAAGCCTCAAGCAGTTCTTCGATGATTACGTGGATGGAGTATCACCTATTCCTTGGGACAAGTTGCTCGCAGTTGTAGGGCTTGAGCGTGAGCCGAAGATAGCCGAACAGCAACCGTGGCTCGGTTTGGCGACTGTTGACGAAGGTCAGCGAACACGCGTCACGAATGTCGTCGCCGGATCACCAGCGTATGCAGCGGGTGTCGATATCAACGATGAGATTCTTGCGCTCAATGGCTATCGCGTGCGCTCGGCCGATCTGCGCTCGCGCATCGCGGAAATGAAAGATGGAGAAAAAGTGAAGCTTACTGTTTTCCGCGACAGCCGCCTGCGCGAATTTGAAATCGAACTCAAATACCCTGATTATCCGGATCAGAAAGTTGTGAAGACTGAGCCGTTCGCTGATGACAAGGCCGCAGTCTTCAAGTCCTGGATCGGGCTGCTTGATCGTGTGAAGTAGCGCCATCCGATCTCAAAAAATCTGAACTTCACGCCAGAATTGCTCACTTTCGCATATTGACATCGGTTTGATGTGGCTGTATATTTCGGGCAGGAATTGTGATGATGGACTAAGTTCTGGCTATTTCATGAAGCCGTTCTTTGAAACGACGGCGTTGCGGTGAAAGCATCGAATCACTGTGACGCCGTTTTCATTTTCGAGTTCTCAACTTAATGAGGTGAGACATGGAATCGCAAATCGTAAATTGCATGGATTACTTTTCCGGCATCCTCAAGCTGATGAAGTCCAGCAATCAGTACGAGCAGACGCTGCATCTCGTCGTCGATCGTGTCGTTAGACTTTTCCGGGCGCAGACATGCGCCGTTGTGCTCATCGACCCGCATTCCGAGTACCTGAACATCGAGAACAGCCTCGGCCTCTCGTACACATTCTGCAAAGCGTTTCGCCGGAAAGTTGCTGTCGGAGCGATCGGAGAAGTACTGTGGACGGGAAAGCCAATTCTTCTGACCAACGCTTTGGATGATCTGAAGATTGCGCAAGATATTCAGCTTGAGCATCCGTTCGAGTGTTGCGCGTGTGTTCAGATCGCAATTGACAACAGATCGCTCGGCTACCTGTACGTTGACAGCAGAGAGACAAACGCGTTTGCAAAGACCGATATCCCGGTGCTGCAAGCCTTTGCTGATCTCGCCGGCGTCGCGATCAACAAAGCGCGCCTGCACGACGAAAACCTTCGGCTCAATACGGTCGACGCGGATACCGGGTTGGAGAAGTACTCGGCCTTCCTTCGCCACCTGCAAGCGGGCATGGACCGCGCTCAGCAGTACGACGAACATTTTGCGGTTCTGCTACTCGACGTCGACAACTACAAGACAATCCTTGATACGTTCGGGTACGAGACTGCGAACAAGTTTCTGCGCGAACTCGGCGCGCTGGCGCGCTCTGAGTTGCGAAGCATCGATGCCTGCGGCAGGTACGGTTTTGATGAATTCATTGTGATGTTATCGCGCATGGAAATGGAGAATGCCATCGACTTCGCGCAGAAGCTGTGTCGAAAAGTCGAAGCAACGGAGTTCGTGTCGAATTCGATCAAGACCACGATCAGCGTCGGTGTGAGTACTTTTCCGCAGAACGGCAAAACGATGGACGACTTGCTGCAAACCGCGAAGCAAGCGTTGTTCGAGGCGCAGCGCGCAGGTCGCAACAATGTCTTCTTCTATCCCGCGGAATGGTATGCCAGTGAAGGCGTGATGCATAGGTGAGATGGCGGGTCTCGCCGGCCTGCAACATGAACCCGCAGATGACGTATCAGAACTGTGCTCACGTCATCCAACACATCATCTAACACTATCATGAAACCATCACGCGCATTCTGGGGAATTCTGTTCGTTACCTTTGGCATTCTCCTCCTCGCCAACCGGATCTACGATCTGGAAATTGATTGCGAGTACATCTGGAAATTCTGGCCGGCAGTTTTTGTTCTTATCGGCCTCTCGCTAGTCTTCAAACAGCAAGCCGTGCGAATGGTTCTTTCCTCGCTGGCTGCACTCATCGCCGCATTCTTCCTGTACGCCATTGTGAGTTTTAGTTGGCTGCCCTGGCATGGTGAGATTTTGGCGGAAGAAGATGGCGGTGCAGCTCAGGTTCAAGAGTTTACCGAGCCGTTCACGCCTGAGATTGCTACTGTTGATTTCACGATGGACATGGCGGCAGGAAAATTTCGTGTTGATACTTCGTCTGCCGATTTGCTGCACGCCAAAATCACATCGTGGATCTCGCAATTCGATCTCGTGCGCGACGGATCGGGGGGAAATGTCAGTCTGCATTTGAATCAGCGGGACGATATTCACGTGCGGGATTGGAAATCGCATCGCTCAATGAGCACCGCGCAGGTCACGCTTCATCCCAAACCGGAATGGGACCTGGCGTTCGACATTGGCGCCGCATCTGTCGAGATGGATCTGAGCGCGGTGAAAGTGAGGGATCTGAATATTGACGGTGGGGCGGCGAACGTGCAGCTCCGGCTCGGCGTTCCCGCGAACATGACGAGCGTGCGATGCGACATGGGTGCGTCAAAGATCAGGATCTCGGTGCCGGAAAGCGTTGGCTGCGAAGTGCGGCTCGACGGCGATCTCTCGAGCAAGCGTCTCGATGACTTCACGGAGTACGGTGACAACATCTATCGGACTGAGAACTACAACGCGGCGGCGAAGAAGATTGTCATCGACGCGAAGACCGGACTGGCAACAATTCGCGTGGTAAGATACTGAGGGATTAGCCTGCTAATGTTTCAGCAGTAGCTGCATCCAATACTCATTCCACGATGCCGGCCTTGCGATCGGGGGCGAGGGTTGTTGCGCGGTCAAACGTAAAGATCGCTCGACGCCTCGTACACGCTCAATGTAAAAGCAAAGTACCTCGCGAGGGATTTCTCGCAGATACGCGGAGAGCGGAGGATCGAAGGCGCCGCGCAGCACTTTCTGAAACACGGCATTCACAGTCGGACGGATTTCGTTCCGTCGGCGTCTGAGAGAAGCCGCGTCGAGTGTCAAGAAGAAGTCTTCACATTCCTGCTCGTAACGCCTCGCGATGTCCGGCGGCAGGAGAATTCTCGGAACCTCCTGGGCAAAGAGGGCGGCGATTTCCGAGCTGTTGATTGTTTGTTGCGCGCTCATGTCGTCCTTTGTTAGTTGAAGCGTTGTCCGCGGGCGAGGTAACTATCCGAGCTGCGGAATGGCGAAAGCTCAGGAGAAATGCCTGTAACGCGTGGGTTATTGTTTTGCTCCCCAAGAAAGTCCTCGCCTCAAACAAGCTCTTCGAACTGCCCTCTGTTCCTATTCTTCCTCACGTTGTTCCAGGTGAAGTACCTTCCGTTCATGGCAATGTAAACGCCGGGCGACAGTGTTTGTACGAACGCAAGTGCGCTGCCGAGATTGAACAGACCATCCGAACTTCCGAACTTGTACGGAATCATTGCCCCGGTCAGCACAATGATCTTGCCGGGAATCGCCGCCTGTCCCAACACGTGCGCCGTGATCTCCATCGTATCGGTTCCGTGTGTGATGATGATCTGATTCTCTGATGCCGTCTTGCAGTTCTCGAGAATAAGCTGGCGATCTGCGTCGGTCATCTCGAGACTATCCACCATCATCAGTGTGCGGATCGAGAAGTCGACGTCGCATCGGCCGAGCATCAGCATCTCTTTGAGATGTGTGTCTTTGAAGAACAACTTCCCGTCGATCTCATTGTACTCTTTGTCGAATGTGCCGCCGGTGACGAAGATTCTGACTGCCATGCGCCATGAACGTTGCTTGTTGAGCGTTGGATTTTTCTCAATACCAATCTACAAAAATCTCGATCAACTTGTAGGGGTGAGCGATGAGGGCGTCTGACTTTCTCCAATTGGATAATATTGTGCAGCATCCGGCGTGGCAAGCGACAATCTTGGACAAAAAGCTAATCATGTCAAAAGTGAAGCGTTCGGATTCAGTGGCATGCAATGTGCGTTTGTTGAGTCGATTCGAACGTCGATCCTTGTTGCCTGCAATCGGATCCACGAGGAGAAGAACGTACAACCGGAGAGAGAGAAAGAGAGAGGAAGCCATGCTGAACCACTCCAGCGTGCAGATGAAGTTGTTCATTCCTGTAGCTATCGTACTTACAGCAGTTGTCTTTACCGCCGCACTTCTCACAGCTTCGATGTTGTCTGATTCGGCGATGCATGAGTTTCGCGAGCAACTCACAACGCTTGCTGTCACTTCACGCGCAATGATCCACTCTTCAGCTGAGGAGTTGGTGAAGAGCAAAGGCTACGCGTTTCATCGCCATTCCGATCTCAGTGCAAACAGTTCGGACAAGCACCATCAGTTGTATCAAGAGGTGATCCGATCGTTTGAAGCGAACCCGAGGCAGGAGGTGGTTGTGAAGGAAGGAGAAGAAGATGGCGTGCCTCACATGTTCGCGTTTGCTGCGGCTAAGGTTCAGGATGAGTGCCGCATGTGTCACAATCCAGGCGGCGTGGATCTCTTTCCTGACAAGAAGAACGGCGACATTGTGGGGGTCTTTGGTGTCTCGGGATCAACCGAGCCTGTCATGGCAAGTGCGCGCACAATCCGTTGGACGATACTGGGGCTAGGAGCGCTCGCCGTTGTGCTCATCGGCGCGGCGTTCACGTTCTTCACAGAGCGTATTGTCAACAAGCCTTTGAAAAAAATTCTCAAGTCTTCGGTCGCGGTGGCCGCCGGTGATCTTACCGTCTCACTTCCAGTGAACGGTAATGATGAGATCGCACAGCTCGGTATGGCGTTCAACAAGATGGTGAGCGATATGTCGGGCGCGTTGCGTGATGTAACAAAGGCGATGGATGCGACCGCAGCTTCGGCGCAGGGAATCTCAGCGACGGCCGACCAGATGGCCGCGGGCGCACAGGAACAATCATCGCAAGCCGGCGAAGTTGCCGCCGCAGTAGAAGAGATGACGAAAACGATAGGCGAGAATTCCCGGAATGCATCGCTTGCAGCGCAGACGGCTCAACACTCTCAGCGCCAGGCTGCCGAGGGCGGCGAGACAATGCACGAGACGATTGATGCGGTGAAACAGATCGGCAGCGCGGTGGATAGGTTTTCGGCGACAATCAAATCGCTCGGCGCTTCGAGCAACCAGATCGGCGAGATTATTTCCGTGATCGATGATATCGCCGACCAGACGAACTTGCTGGCATTGAACGCTGCGATTGAAGCGGCGCGTGCCGGAGAGCAGGGACGCGGCTTTGCTGTTGTCGCGGATGAAGTCCGAAAGCTTGCCGAGCGCACCATGAAGGCGACGAAGGAAATCGCCGGGATGATCAGACAAATCCAATCGGATACTTCCGTGGCAGTGACGTCGCTGAAGGAGGGAACAACGGCGGTCGAACGCGGCATCGATCGCGCCGGGCAGGCAGGGGTTCTGCTTGAAGGCATCGTCAAAGTGTCGAAGGAAGTGCTGGACGTTGTGGCATTGATTGCGGGGGCAAGTGAAGAGCAGGCTGCGACGAGTGAGCAGATCGCACGCAACGTTGACTCGATCAATACCGTCACTCATCAGAACGCTGTAGGATTGCAACAGATGGCGCAATCCGTCGAAACACTAAATGGCCAAAGCGCGACGGTCGAGCAACTGCTTCACAAGTTCAAGCTGGCGGACGAAGATTCGGCGCACGCGTATCCGGACGAGACTCCAAGGCGTTTCGCGACCGAGCCGACTTTTAGGTTCCATCAACCTCAGGAGAAGGACGACTTTGCGCACGCCTCATAGCGACAAGTCGAAGTTGTGAAGGGGAAAACTAATGAAACGAATTGATTTTGCCATTGCAGCATATTGCGTGTTGCTCCTCATTTTCGGATTCAATGACGCACCGGTGAAAAGGCCTCCAGAGAAATCCGTCTCGAATCGTTCGTCGTTGATTCATCGAAGTAATATTGCCCGCGCAGAGCCGCGGCGAGCAACAGGTGTTGCTCTGCCGGCGCAAGTCGTTCGCACTCCATTCAGATAATATCCTCTCTTTCCCACGCGTCATTCTGAGTTCGTTGACCACGCCGAAAAGGGAGCGTGGCTATTTGAGGCAATGACGTGCGCTCCCATTTGTCATTCTGAATCTTCGACTTCGCTCAGGGTAAACTCAGCGAAGCGAATGCCGCTTCGCAGGCATCCCTTTCGGAGAATCCAGATCAGAGCACCGACTCGGTTTCTGGATTCTTCCTGCCTGCTCTACGAGTCGTAGACCGGCAGGCACGGCGGCTCTGTCCCGAAAGGATGCCTTTGGCAAAAAACGAGCCTGCTATTGACATGATCCTTCATGC
>JACRFA010000199.1 GCA_016218065.1 Ignavibacteriota bacterium
AGAGTCCATGCAGCGAGCGCACGACTTTCTCTTCCGACTTTCGCGTCAGAACGACTTGATTGTCTTTGATTTCAAAACCGATATCATCGTGGACATCGGCGCTCAACTCTCCTTTGGGACCTTTCACAATAACATGCTGCGCGGTCCGGGAGACGCTCACGCCTTTAGTGATACTGATAGGTTTCTTACCGACTCGTGACACGTTCGCTTCTCCTTACTTCATTACCAGATTTCGCAAATCACTTCGCCGCCGACCTTGGCTGCCCGCGCCTGGCGATCCGTCATCAGCCCCTTCGACGTGGATAGCACGGCAATGCCCAATCCGCCGAGCACACGCGGAATGCCTGCGCTGTTGGTGTAGCGGCGCAAGCCCGGCGAGCTGATGCGTTTCAATCCCCCGATCACCGATTTGCCTTCGTTGTATTTCAGCTGAACGCGCAGCACGCCTTGCGCTGCTTCCTTCAGCTCGGTGTATCCCGAAATAAATTGTTGCGCGAGCAACAGCTTCGTCAACTCTCGCTTCAGATTCGAAACGGGAATATCGACGCGCTTGTGTTTTGCCTGAATTGCATTTCGCAATCGGGTCAGATAATCTGCAACGGGATCAGTCATTGTCATGGTACAGCGTTCTCCTGCTAAACTTTGTAGTTACCGGCCTCGTAGTTACCAACTTGCTTTCACAACGCCGGGAATTTTTCCTTCGAGCGCCAGATCGCGGAAGGCGATGCGCGACACGCCGAACTTTCTGATGTAGCCCCGAGGCCGTCCGCTCATGTTGCAGCGATTGTGCAGCCGTGTGGGGGCGCTGTTGCGCGGCAACTGCTGCAGTCCCGCGTAGTCGCCTTTCTCTTTCAGCTCCTTGCGGAGCGCGGCGTATTTCGCCACCATGCGCTGTCGTTTCAGTTCTCTGGCTCGTGCACTTAACTTCGCCATACCGTCTCCTATTAGGCCTTTGGTGTTTCTAACACTTGTTCACGCTTCACGAATGGGAAGCCCATGGTCTTCAGCAGTTCGTACGACTCCTGGTCGGTCTTTGCCGTGGTCACGAACGTAATGTCCATGCCAAAGATCTTCACAATCTTGTCAACGTCAATTTCGGGGAACACAATGTGTTCTTTGAGACCGAGCGTGTAGTTGCCGCGTCCATCGAACGACTTATCGTTCAATCCGCGGAAGTCGCGCATACGCGGCACAACCACCGACACGAACCGGTCGAAAAACTCCCACATACGTGCGCGACGCAGCGTTACCCGGCAGCCGATCGGCATGCCCTCACGCAGTTTGAAATTCGAGATGGCTTTCTTCGCTTTCGTGATCACCACTTTTTGTCCGGTGATCAACTCAAGGTCGCGGGCCGCCGCATCGACAAGCTTTGCATCCTGCGTTGCCTGTCCCACGCCGATATTGATCGCGATCTTCTCAAGTCGCGGAACCTGCATCACGGTCTTATAGTTGAAACGCTTCATCAACGCCGGAACCACGTCGGTCTTATAGCGCGTCACGAGCCGCGGCGTTACGCGCACTTCTTTGCCGGATGAGCGCGGTGAACGATCCGGAGCGGCAGCCGCGCCGCCCTTGCCTTTGACTTTTGCTTTTTCGGCCTGCGGTTTAGCAGGCTTCTTCTGTTTTTCGTCAGCCATGGTTTCTCTCGTACCTGTTCAGTTGTGTCTGGTCTTTGTCAGACGGTCGGATTGTTATCCGAAAGTTAGAATGTTTCTCCTGTTGCCTTCGCCACGCGGACTCGCGTCTTCTTCCTCGTCGATTCGTCCTTCACGATTTTCGTCCCGACCCGGGTCGGTGCGCTCGTCTTCGGATCGAGCAGCATGACATTCGAGACGTGAATCGGCGCTTCCTTTTGCGTGATGCCGCCCTGCGGATTTTTCTGACTCGGACGCGTGTGGCGTTTGATGATATTCACGCCTTCTACAATCACCCGATG
The DNA here is from genome assembly GCA_016218065.1 of Ignavibacteriota bacterium. Classification (GTDB taxonomy): domain Bacteria; phylum Bacteroidota; class Ignavibacteria; order UBA10030; family UBA6906; genus CAADGV01. Next base: position 1,940 of record JACRFA010000199.1, read on the forward strand.
GCGTTCGGGATACACTTTCAGGATCTTGCCGGTCTTGCCTTTCGCGTTTCCGGAAATCACCACAACGTTATCGTTCTTGCGAATGTTCATGACGTTCCTCGATTACAAAACTTCTGGTGCAAGCGACACAATTTTCATGTACTGACGCTCGCGCAACTCACGGGCAACAGGGCCGAAGATGCGGCTTCCTCTCGGTTCGCCGGCATCGTTGATCAACACGGCTGCGTTCTCATCAAAGCGGATGAATGATCCGTCCTTGCGGCGTGTCTCCTTGCGCGTGCGGACGATGACGGCTCTTGCCACTTCGCCTTTCTTCACCGTCGCGCCCGGAATCGCCGACTTCACCGACACGATCACCAGATCGCCAAGCCCTGCATAGCGGCGGTCATGTCCGCCCAACACCCGGATGCACCGGGCTTTTTTTGCGCCGGAGTTATCGGCGACAATGAGATTGGTTTCTTCCTGAATCATGACACGTTCTTTCTGGTTACTTGGCCTTTTGGACTATTTCGACGAGACGCCATCGCTTCAGTTTGCTGAGCGGACGCGTCTCCATGATTTTCACGGTGTCGCCGATGCCGGCTTCGCGCTTCTCGTCGTGCGCCATCAACGTCGTGGTGCGCTTGAAGTACTTGCGATAGATCGGATGCGGCACGCGCCGCTCGATGGCAACCGTGATGCTCTTGTTCATCTTGTTGCTGACGACTTTTCCGATACGCACTTTGCGTCGCGTCGTGCGTTGTACTGTGGTTGTCTCGCTCATGCTTTTTTCTCGGCTTTCACTTTCTGATTAAGGATGCTCTGAATACGGGCGATGTCGCGACGTACCGTCCGCACCTTAATGGGACTTTCGAGCTGGCTCGTGGCAAGCTGGAAGCGCAGGTTCGACAAACTCTGCTCTTCTTCAGCCAGACGTTTCTTCAACTCTTCAATCGGCAATTCGTTCAGATCATGTGCTTTCATTTCGGTTCTCTCGTTTCACACTCTACGTTATGCGGCGGCGCTGGTCGCGAAGTCAGGGCGAACGCTGATCTTCGTCTTGATCGGCAGCTTGTGCGAGGCAAGCGTCAACGCTTCCATCGCGATTTCTTTCGTCACGCCGCCGACCTCAAACATGATACGTCCCGGCTTCACCACTGCAACCCAATACTCAGGCGCGCCCTTGCCGGATCCCATGCGCGTCTCCGCAGGCTTCGCCGTCACCGGCTTGTCCGGAAAAATCCTAATCCACACTTTGCCTTCGCGTTTCATCATGCGCGCAAGCGTCACACGGGCTGCTTCGATCTGACGCTGCGTAATCCATCCCGGCTCGAGCGCCTTCAATCCAAAATCTCCGAAATCAACTTTCGAACCGCGAATGGCCGTACCGCGCATCCGTCCGCGTTGGGTCTTTCTGTACTTAACTCTCTTCGGCATCAACATGATGTTCTACTCCTTACTGACTCTTGCGTGCAAGTGATTGTTGTGAATCGCCCTTGCCAATCACTTCGCCTTTGCAGATCCACACTTTCACACCAATGGCGCCGTACACTGTGCGGGCGGTCGCTGTCGCGTAATCGATATCCGCGCGGAGCGTGTGCAGAGGAATGCGCCCTTCCTTGTACTGCTCGCGTCGCGCCATTTCTGCGCCGCCGAGTCGCCCCGACGTCATGACACGAACGCCCTCGGCGCCCATGCGCATCGCCGCCGTAATGCCGTTCTTCATCGCCCGACGAAATGCGATGCGACCTTCGAGCTGCTGCGCGATATTTTCTGCAACCAAAAACGCATCCAGCTCCGGTCGCTTGATCTCGTTGATCAGAATTTTCACGTCCTTGCTGGTGATCTTCTTCAGCTCTTCTTCGAGCTGGGAGATTTCTTTTCCGCTTCGCCCGATCACGATGCCGGGACGCGAAGTGTTGATGGTGATGACAGCGCGCTTGGGAGTTCGTTCAATCAGAATTCGTGAGATGCCTGCTTTCTTCAGACGATTGCGAACGTAGTTGCGAATCGTCATATCCTCCTGCAACTTGCCGGAGAACGATTTGTCATCGTACCAGTTGGAATCCCACGAGCGGATGACGCCTAATCTCAGTCCTATCGGATGAACTTTCTGTCCCAAATGATTTCTCCTTGGTTACTTCGTTTCGTTTGTTGCGGGAGTTTGCTTCTTCGACGCTTTCGGTTTTGCCGGCGCCTTCTTCTTCGATTCTTCCTTCGTATCCTTGGCTTTTGCCGACCGCGCTTTCGTCTGCTTCGCGCGAGTCGCGGCCTTCTTCGCTTCCTTGTCTGCGCTCACGACGATCGTCACATGGTTCGAGCGTTTGCGGATGCGGTACGCACGCCCCATCGGCGCAGGGCTGATGCGCTTCATCGTCATGCCCGCGTCTACGAACGCTTCCTTCACCATCATGTCCGCAGTTTCCAGCCGGCCGCCTTCGTCCTTGTTCTGCAGATTCGAGACTGCCGACCGAAGAACTTTCTCCGCAGTTCTGGCTGCATGCTTCGGCGAAAAGTGCAGAACATGCAACGCCTGATCGACCGACTTGCCGCGGATCAGATCAATCACCAATCGCATTTTGCGCGGAGACGTTCCGATGTATCTGTTAATTGCTCGTGCTTCCATTGTTCGAATTCCTACGTTTCAGCAGTGACAAAAAATTCTTAGCCTGGTTTGGTCGTTTCTTCTTTCTTGATGCCCGGATGCACGCGGAACGTACGCGTCGGGGCGAACTCGCCAAGCTTGTGGCCCACCATGCCTTCGTGAATGTACACAGGCACGAACTTGTTTCCGTTATGCACCGCGAACGTATGCCCCACAAACTCAGGAGTAACCGTTGATGCACGCGACCAGGTCTTCACCACTTTCTTCTGGTTGGATTTGTTGAGCGCTGCCACCTTCTCCTGCAGCTTCTGACCGACAAACGGTCCTTTCTTGAGCGAACGACTCATGCCCTGGGTTCCTTACTTTCGACGTTTGATGATGTACTTGCTCGAGGGATTCTTGCGCCATCGCGTCTTCATGCCCTTGGTGTGCCATCCCCAGGGCGACACCGGATGCGGATTGCCCTGCGGCGACTTTCCTTCGCCGCCGCCGTGCGGGTGATCCACCGGGTTCTGCACAACGCCGCGCGATTGCGGACGAATGCCGAGCCATCGTGAGCGTCCGGCTTTGCCAAGGCTCATGTTTTCGTGCTCGGAGTTGCCGACGGATCCGATCGTTGCCGTGCATTCCGCCGGAACGTTGCGCATTTCTCCTGAAGGCAAACGCAGCGTCACGAACTTGCCTTCCTTTGCCATGAGTTGCACAGAAGCACCCGCGCTTCGTGCTAACTGTGCACCTTTGCCTGGACGCATTTCAATGTTGTGAACGAACGTGCCCGCAGGAATATTCGCGAGCGGCATCGCGTTACCGTTCTTGATTTCCGAATCAGCGCCGGAACGCAACACTTCACCAACCTTCACGCCGTCAGGCGCAACGATGTAGCGCTTCTCGCCGTCGGCATACTGCAGCAGCGCGATGCGCGAGCTGCGGTTCGGATCGTACTCGATGGCGACGACTTTGGCGTCCATGCCAAGCTTGTTCCGCTTGAAGTCGATGATGCGGTACATTTGCTTGTGGCCGCCGCCGCGATGGCGCGACGTCACACGACCGGTGTTATTGCGACCGCCGGATTTCTTCAACGGCTTGAGAAGATTCTTCTCCGGCGTCGTCTTGGTGACCGTCGCGAAATCCGATACCGACATCCATCGGGTTCCCGCTGTCATTGGTCTGAGTTTGCGGATTGCCATAACCTAACTTTCGATTACACGTTCTGGAAAAATTCGATCTTGTCGCCTGCCTTCAACCGTACGTAGGCTTTCTTCCACGATGAGGTTCGTCCGGCAAATCTGCCGCGGCGCGTCATCTGCGACTTCGTCTTGCCCTTGTGCGTCGATGTGCGCACGCTCAGGACGGTGACGTTGAATTTCTTCTCGACCGCGTTCGCGATGGAGATCTTGTTCGCGTCCTTCTCCACTTCGAACGCGTACACGCCTTTCTCCTGCATCGCAGTCAGTTTCTCGGTAACGATTGGACGTTTCAGAAGTCCGACCATAATCTCTTCTCTTATTGCTTGAATGTATTGTGAAGCACTTCCACCGCGCTCTTCTGCAGCAGCACAATCTGATTGTTGACCAGATCGTACGTCGACGCTTTGTCCGCAGGGAGAATATTCAGCCGGGGAATGTTGCGTCCCGACTTGTACATGTTCTGGTCGCTCTTGCCGGTGAGGAACAATGTCTTCGACGCATTGAGCTGCAGCGCTTTCAACAGCGCCGCCATCTCTTGCGTCTTCGGCGCATCGAACGTAAAATCTTCGACCACTTTGATTTGGCCTTCTTTGGCTTTCGCCGAAAGCGCCGACTTGCGCGCGAGCTTCTTCATCTTGGCTGGCAGGTCGTGCGAGTAATCGCGCGGCTTCGGCCCGAAGATCGATCCACCGCCGATCATGACGGGTGAACGCGAGGTTCCCTGGCGGGCATTGCCGGTGCCTTTTTGCTTGAACGGCTTCTTGCCGCCGCCGCGCACTTCTTCGCGCGTCTTCACCTTGTGCGTACCCTGACGCTGGTTGTCGAGATACGAGCGCACGGCCATGAAGATAGCATGCTGGTTTGGCTCAATGCCAAAGATGTCAGCCGAGAGCTTTACTGTCTCGCCGCTTTTCGAACCGTCTCTTTTTAGAACTTCCAATTCCATATTCCGTTTCTCCAGAAGGTAGACCGGCAGAGTCTACTTTATGATGCAACAACTTTATGAATCTCGAGATACCCATTGATTGCGCCGGGCACCGAGCCGCGAACCAGCAACAGATTCGAGTCGGGGATGATGCCGACGACTTTCAGATTGCGAACAGTGACCTGCTCGCCTCCCATGCGACCCGCCATGCGCAATCCCTTGAACACGCGCGAGGGATACGACGATGAGCCGATGGAACCCGGCGCGCGCTCGCGATCGCTCTGGCCGTGGGTGCGGAAGCCGCCGCCGAAGTGGTGTCGCTTCACGACGCCCTGGAACCCGCGTCCCTTCGACGTGCCGATCACGGACACCGTATCGCCTTTGGTAAAGACCTTATCGACTTTGATCTCCTGCCCCGGCTGCAGTTCCGTGACGCCGTTGCCGCGGAACTCGCGCACGATGCGCTGCGGCTTTGCATTTGCTTTCGCAAAATGCCCTGCGAGAGGCTTGGTCACCAAGCGCTCTTTTTTCTCATCGAAGCCGAGTTGTACCGCTTCGTATCCGTCGCGCTCTCTTGTTTTGATTTGCGTTACGAAGCATGGACCCGCCTCAATCACCGTGCAGGGGATCACTTGACCAGATTCATCGAAGATGCTGGTCATCCCAAGTTTCTTACCTAACAGTCCTGTCATAGTAGCATCCAAAAAATAAGCTTGTTCAGTCGCGTCTACTGCATGCGCGTCCAACCGTCCGCCGATCGCGGATACCCCTCCCGCAGCAGAGGCCGCGGGACATCACTCATCACCCGTGATAACTCGAGTTACACTTTGATCTCGACGTCGACGCCCGCGGGAAGATCCAGCTTCATCAGAGAGTCGACGGTTTTGTTCGTCGAGTTGAGAATATCGATCAGGCGCTTGTGCGCGCGCGTCTCGAACTGCTCTCTCGACTTCTTATCAACGTGAGGAGATCGAAGCACAGTGTACACCGTACGCTTCGTGGGTAACGGTATCGGGCCTGACACCACAGCGCCTGTTGACTTGACAGTCTTGATGATCTTTTCCGCAGACTTGTCGATCAGGTTGTGGTCGAACGACTTTAGCTTTATGCGTATCTTTTGCCCGGCCAATGTTTAACTCCGTTTACTCTACATATCAAACGTGGCGGGCTTGCGTGCTGCAAATCCGCCACCGTGAATTCTACTCAACGATTTTTGTTACAACGCCTGCACCAACCGTGTGACCGCCCTCGCGGATAGCGAAGCGCAGTCCTTCTTCCATGGCGATGGTCGTGATGAGTTCGATTTCCATACCGTCAACGTTATCGCCAGGCATAATCATTTCCGTTCCGCCCGGAAGCGTCGCGACGCCCGTCACGTCTGTTGTGCGGAAGTAGAACTGCGGACGATAGCCCGTGAAGAACGGTGTATGGCGTCCGCCTTCTTCTTTCTTCAACACGTACACCTGCGCCTTGAACTTCTTGTGCGGCGTGATGGAGCCGGGCTTCGCGAGAACCATTCCGCGCTCGAGATCTTTCTTGTCAACGCCGCGGAGCAAGAGACCCGCGTTGTCGCCGGCAACAACTTCATCCAACTCTTTGCGGAACATTTCCGCGCCGGTGATAACGGATTTCATATGTGCGCCGAGACCGAGGATTTCGACTTCGTCGCCGACCTTTGCGCGTCCGCGCTCGCAACGACCTGTTCCGACTGTGCCGCGACCGGTGATCGAGAAGACGTCTTCGACCGGCATGAGGAACGGCTTGTCAACATCGCGCTGCGGAACCGGAATGTAGCTGTCCACCGCATCCATCAGCTCCATGATGCACTTGAACGCAGGATCATCAACTTTGGAATCCGCTTTCACGGCCTGCTCCATTGCTTTCAAGGCCGAACCGCGGATGATCGGAATATCATCGCCGGGGAACTCATACTTCTTCAGAAGGTCACGGAGTTCGAGTTCCACGAGGTCGAGCAATTCGGGATCGTCAACCGCATCAACTTTATTCATGAAGACAACAATTCTCGGCACACCGACCTGACGCGCAAGCAGAATGTGCTCTCGGGTTTGCGGCATCGGACCGTCCGTGGCGGCGACCACGAGAATCGCGCCGTCCATCTGGGCAGCGCCCGTGATCATGTTCTTCACATAGTCCGCGTGACCGGGGCAGTCAACGTGTGCATAGTGGCGATTGGCGGTCTGATACTCGACGTGCGCGGTCGCGATGGTGATACCACGTTCGCGCTCTTCCGGCGCGTTGTCGATGGAGTCGAACGTACGGATTTCCGACAGACCCTTCTTCGCCAACACCATGGTGATTGCCGCCGTCAATGTCGTCTTGCCATGATCGACGTGTCCAATCGTTCCGACGTTCAAGTGGGGCTTGGAACGATTAAATTTTTCTTTTGCCATTGTTTGTCTCCTTTGACCTTGAAAAGGAAATTGATGTTCTCAGTTTCTAACTACGCAGTAACGGCTTCTTTGCCTTTGACTTTTTCGATGATCTGTTCGGATACGCTCTTCGGCGCCTCGTCGTAGTGAGAGATTTCCATCGAATAAATCGCGCGACCCTGCGTCATCGAGCGCAGCGTGGTCGAGTAGCCAAACATTTCCGACAGCGGCACGTGCGCCCGAATGACCTGCGCATCTTTTCGCGGCATCATGCCTTCGATCTTCCCTCGACGCGAATTGAGATCGCCCATCACATCGCCCATATATTCTTCCGGCGTGACGACTTCGACGGACATAATCGGCTCGAGGATAACCGGATGAGCTTTTCTCGCGCCTTCCTTGAACCCGATCGACCCGGCAATCTTGAACGCCATTTCGGACGAGTCAACTTCGTGATACGATCCATCGAACAGCGTCACCTTCACATCTTCGACGGGATAGCCGGCGAGAACGCCATTGCGCATCGCCTCGACGATGCCCTGCTCCACCGGTCTGATGTACTCCTTCGGGACAACGCCGCCGACAATCTTGTTCTCGAAGATGAAGCCTTTTCCTTTTTCGTTGGGCTCGATTTCAAGCCACACGTGACCGAACTGTCCGCGACCGCCGGACTGGCGAACGAACTTGCCTTCCGCCTGCACCTTCTTACGAATTGTTTCCTTGTATGCAACCTGCGGCTTGCCGATGTTCGCTTCCACGCGAAACTCACGCTTCATGCGGTCGACGATGATTTCAAGATGCAGCTCGCCCATCCCGCTGATGATCGTCTGACCCGTCTCTTCGTTGCTGGAGACGCGGAATGTCGGATCTTCTTCCGACAGTTTCGAAAGCGCCTCGCCCATCTTCTCCTGATCGGCCTTCGTCTTCGGTTCGATCGCAACGTGAATCACAGGCTCGGGGAATGTCATCTTCTCCAGAATGATCGGATCGCTCTCGTCGCACAGCGTATCGCCCGTTCGCGTAAACTTCAACCCGACCGCCGCACAGATATCGCCGGAGTACGCAACGTCAACATCTTCGCGCGTATTTGCATGCATACGAAGAATTCGGCTGATGCGTTCTTTCTTCTCCGATATCGGATTGTACACATACGAGCCGGCATTGAGCGTTCCCGAGTACACGCGGAAATATGTCAGCTTACCCACGAACGGATCGGTCATGATCTTGAATGCGAGCGCGCTGAATTTCTCCTTGTCGCTCACCTGCCGCGAAATATGGTCATTCATATTCACATGATGACCCTGAACTCTACCTTCATTCAAATCCAGCGGGGACGGCAAATAGTCCAGGACCGCATCCAGCAAATTCTGGACTCCCTTGTTCTTGAAGGACGAGCCACAGAGCACAGGAATAATCGTGACCTTCAACGCTGCTCTGCGCAACACCGCCATGATTTCTTTCGGCGAGATTTCTTTTCCCTCGAGATACTTTTCAAGCAGCGTATCGTCTTCATCCGAAACGGCTTCAAGCATCTTCGTGCGCCACTCGGCAGCTTTTGCCTGCATGTCGTGGGGAATTTCGATGTCTTCCCAGTTCCGGCCGGTCGCGTCTTTGTACATGCGCGCCTTCATCGTCACGAGGTCGATAATTCCCGAGAACAGATCGCCTTCTCCCACGGGAAGCTGAATGGGAACGGCATTTGCGCTGAGACGATCTTTCATCATCTGAATGCAGCCGAGGAAATCCGCTCCGACGCGATCCATCTTGTTGACGAACGCGATGCGCGGAACGCCATACTTGTCCATTTGCCGCCAGACAGTTTCCGACTGAGGCTCAACGCCTCCTACCGAGCAGAACAACGCGATCGCGCCATCCAGCACGCGCAGCGACCGCTCGACTTCTGCCGTGAAGTCGACATGTCCCGGCGTATCAATAATGTTGATGCGATGGTTTTGCCAAAAGCAGGTCGTTGCAGCAGACGTAATCGTAATGCCGCGCTCCTTTTCCTGCTCCATCCAATCCATCGTCGCGGCGCCTTCATGCACCTCACCCATGCGATGCAACACGCCCGTGTAGAAAAGGATCCGCTCGGTCGTCGTTGTCTTGCCCGCATCGATGTGGGCGCTGATACCGATATTACGAGTTCGTTCTAATGGATACTGTCTTGGCATACGCTCTCTAACTCACACTCCCCTTACCACTTGAAATGGGCAAACGCCTTGTTCGCCTCAGCCATCTTGTGCACGTCTTCTTTCTTCTTGATCGCGCTTCCTTCGCCGTTGGCAGCGGCGATAAACTCTGCGGCGAGCTTCTGCGACATGGATTTGTCTTTACGGTCGCTCGCATACGAAATGAGCCAGCGAATGGCAAGCGCCATACTTCGGTCGCCACGCACCTCTGTCGGCACCTGATACGTCGCGCCGCCAACACGGCGGGCACGAACTTCCAGCATTGGCCGCGCGTTGCTGATCGCTTTCTTGAATGTCTCAAGCCCGGGATTCTTGGTGCGCTGCTCAATCAAATCGAGCGCGTCATAGACAATCCGGCGAGCAAGATGCTTCTTGCCCTGCTTCATCACAGAGTTGATGAACTGCGAGATGGCGATGTCGCCATATTTCGGGTCCGGTGGTGTCGGACGTTTTTCTGCTCTCTTTTTTCTCACAACAATCTACCGATTAGGTTTACGATTTAGCTCTTTTCGCGCCGTACTTCGATCGGCCCTGCTTTCGATCAGCAACACCTGCAGTGTCAAGCGTTCCGCGAATGATATGGTAGCGAACACCCGGAAGGTCCTTCACACGTCCGCCTCGGATCATCACAATCGAGTGCTCTTGCAGATTATGACCCTCACCCGGTATATACGCGGTTACTTCAATTCCGTTCGTCAAGCGCACGCGAGCAACTTTGCGAAGTGCAGAGTTTGGCTTCTTCGGCGTCGTCGTGTATACGCGCGTGCACACCCCTCGTTTTTGGGGGCTCTTATCCATTGCAGGAGCCTTTGACTTGTAAGTCACTTTCTTCCGGCTCTTGCGCACTAATTGATTAATAGTAGGCAAAGATCACTCCGTTGAACTAACTCGTGCGGAAATCGAATCTGAAAGTTTAAAAAGATACTAAATAGGCAGTAGAGAGTCAACTCGCCTACTGCGTATAGTTCGATTAGAATTTCTTAACAATCATCTAATCGACAAGATTGGGGAAAGAGGGTGACGGTCTTAGACCGCCACCTTTTCCTTTCGCTTCTTTGAAGATACAACTGTTTCTTCTTCAACTTCTTGAGTCGGTAACTCTTCTTCCTTCGGCGTAACGAGAATATCCTTGAAGTGCTTCAGTCCCGTCCCTGCCGGAATCAGATGACCCATGATGACGTTCTCTTTGAGGCCCAACAAACTATCGACGCGCCCTTCAATCGCAGCGTCAGTCAGAACCTTCGTGGTCTCCTGGAACGATGCCGCCGAGATAAAGCTGTCGGTCGAGAGAGCAGCCGAGGTGATACCAAGCAGCACCGGTTCCGATGTTGCCGGGTCGGCATCCTTGTACTCGATAACTTTCTTCCCCTTCTTCCGAATCTCGCCGTTCACCTCACGGGCTTTCTTCTTCAGAACGATCTGGCCGTTCTTGAACTTCGAGTCGCCCTTGCTGACAACAAGAACTTTGTCGCGCAGCGATTCGTTCTCTTCTTCAAACTTCAACTTGTCGACGTAATCGCCTTCCAGGAATTTGGTGTCGCCCGAGTTCACAACGCAAAGCTTCTGCATCATCTGCCGCACAATCACTTCAATGTGCTTGTCGTTGATCTTCACGCCCTGAATGCGATACACTTCCTGGATTTCGTTCACAAGATACTCCTGCACTTCGCGCACGCCCTTGATACGCAGAATATCGTGCGGATCAATCGAGCCGTCCGACAGCCGCTCGCCCGCGCGCACAACGTCGTTCTCCTGCACAAGCACGTGCTTGCCAAGAGGAATCGGATACTTGCGCACATCTTTGCCATCGTGGCTTGAGACAATCACTTCGCGTGAGCCGCGCTTCTGTGCACCGAAAGCAACAACACCGTCAATCTCCGAGACAATAGCCGGATCCTGCGGCGACCTCGCCTCGAACAACTCCGTCACTCGCGGCAAGCCGCCGGTAATGTCGCGGTTCTTTCCGATGTCGCGAGGAATCTTGACGAGCACGGTGCCTGCGCCAATCTCCTGGCCATCGTCAACAATGATGTGTGCGCGCGTCGGGATGATGTAGTTGGCGATCTTCTTGCCTTTCGCATCAGTGACCTGAATGCTCGGGCTGAGTGATCTGTCGCGTGAATCGATAACCACCTTCTGGATGTGGCCGGTCTGCTCATCCGGTTCTTCGCGATACGTAACATTGTCCTTCAGATCAACATACTTGATCGTGCCGGGATGTTCCGAGATGATCACCGCGTTGTACGGATCCCACTCATAAATAATTTCGCCCTTCGCGATCTTGGCTCCGTCTTTTACCAGCAGTGTTGCGCCGTAGGGTACATCATACTTCGTCAGCATGCGGTTGTCACGATCGAGAACATTCACAATGCCGCTGCGGCCAGAGACAATCGTGCGAGCGCCGTCATCCGAGTCGACCACAATCGACTTGATGCCTTCCCACACGAGTTTGCCGTCGAACTTCGACGTCACTTGCGATTGCGACGCACTCAAGCTTGCCGCGCCTCCGGTGTGGAATGTTCGCAGCGTCAGCTGTGTGCCAGGCTCGCCGATGGATTGGGCTGCAATGATACCAACCGTCTCGCCGACCTGCACAAGTTTGCCAGTGCTCAGGTTGCGTCCGTAGCAGCGCGCACAAATGCCACGCTTCGCTTCGCACGTCAACACCGAACGAATCTCCACTGTTTCGATCGAAGTCTCGGCAATGCGGTTCGATTTCTCTTCATCAATCATCTCACTCGCATGCACAAGCACTTCGCCGGAAAGCGGATCGATGACATCGTGCACAGCAACACGTCCGAGAATGCGCTCCGACAACGGCTCCTTGATGTCTTCGCCTTCCTTCAACGCACCGGTAACAACGCCGCGGATTGTTCCGCAATCTTCTTCTTTGATGATCGCGTCCTGCGCGACGTCAACAAGGCGACGCGTGAGGTAGCCGGCGTCGGCCGTCTTTAGCGCAGTGTCTGCGAGACCTTTGCGCGCGCCGTGTGTCGAGATGAAGTATTCCAGAATCGAAAGTCCCTCGCGGAAGTTTGCGATGATCGGGTTCTCGATCAACTCGCCCGTAGCTCCCGAAAGCGACTTCTGCGGCTTCGCCATAAGGCCGCGCATTCCGGCCAGCTGTCGCACTTGCTCTTTCGATCCGCGAGCGCCGGAATCCACCATCATGTAGAGCGAGTTGAATCCATCACGCGAGTGTTGCAGCGACTCGAACAGCTTCTCCGCAACACGTGTCGTTGCGCGCGTCCAGATATCGATGACTTTGTTGTAGCGCTCGCCGTTGGTGATGAAGCCGCGCGTGTACTGCGTGTACACTTCATCGACGCTCTTCTGCGCCTTCGCGATAATCGCGCCCTTCTCCTGAGGCACCTGCACATCTTCCAAGCTGACAGAGAGACCGCCACGCGTCGCGTACCGGAAACCAAGCTCCTTCAACCGATCGAGAAACTCGGCAGTCTTGAGGTTGCCGACTCTTCGGAACGACGTTGCAATGATCTGCACAAGGCGCTTCTTGTTCAGCAGCTCGTTGATGTAGCCAATCTCTTTCGGCACGATCTGGTTGAACAAGACGCGTCCGGTTGTCGTCTTCACCATCTTACCATTCACACGAACGAAGATCTCCTCATGTAAGCCGACCTTTCCGAAGTTGTAGGAGATGATCACTTCCTGCATGTCGGAGAACTTTTTGCGCTCATCGTCCTTCAGAGCGTCGGGGCGCGACTTCGTCAAATAGTAGCAGCCGAGAACCTGATCCTGCGTCGGCGTCACGATCGGTGCGCCCGATGCCGGCGAGAGAATGTTGTGGCTCGACAGCATCAGAACGCGTGCTTCGAGCTGTGCGTCATACGAAAGCGGCACATGCACGGCCATCTGATCGCCATCGAAGTCAGCGTTGAACGCCGTACACACCATTGGGTGAATGCGAATTGCTTTTCCTTCGACGAGCACAGGCTGGAACGCCTGAATGCCGAGTCGGTGAAGCGTTGGGGCGCGGTTGAGCAACACCGGATGCCCATCGATGATGTTCTCCAGAATTTCCCACACCTCCGGTCCCTTCTTGTCCACCATCTTCTTTGCGCTCTTCACCGTCTTCACCACGCCGCGTTCGATCAGCTTGCGAATGATGAACGGCTTGAACAACTCCACCGCCATGTCCTTCGGAATACCGCACTGATGCAGATGCAGTTCGGGACCAACAACGATCACCGAACGGCCCGAATAGTCGACGCGCTTGCCGAGCAAATTCTGGCGGAAGCGACCCTGCTTTCCTTTCAACATATCCGAGAGGGACTTCAATGCCCTGTTGTTATCGCTGCGAACCGCGTTCACGCGACGCGAATTGTCGAACAACGAGTCCACCGCCTCCTGCAACATGCGCTTCTCGTTCCGCAAGATGACGTCGGGCGCTTTGATATCGATCAGTCGCTTCAGACGATTGTTGCGGATGATAACGCGACGATAGAGATCGTTCAAGTCGGACGTTGCAAAGCGTCCGCCTTCCAGCGGAACCAACGGTCGCAGCTCGGGCGGAATGACAGGAATAATGTCGAGCACCATCCACTCGGGCTTGTTGATCGGCCCGTCTTCCGATTCGCCGCGGAATGCTTCGACGACGCGCAGGCGCTTCAACGCGTCCTGCTTCTTCTGCACGGAGGTCTCTTCCATGACCTGTGCGCGCAACTCGGCCCCAAGCGACGGAATATCGACTTGCCTCAGCAAATCCTTGACTGCCTCGCCGCCGATCTTCGCGACAAATCTCCGCTTGTCGGTCGGCTCCAACTCGTCGTTATTGTTGGGCAACGTTGCCAGTGTCTCGAAGTATTGCTCTTCGGTGATCAGGTCCTTCTTCTGCAAGCCGGTCATGCCCGGATTGATGACGATGTACGACTCGTAGTAGATGACCTTCTCAAGATCCTTCGTCGTCATGCCGAGAATGTAGCCGATCTTTGTCGGGAGCGAGCGGAAGTACCAGATATGCACGATCGGAACGGCAAGGGCAATATGGCCCATGCGTTCGCGGCGCACACTTTTTTGCGTCACTTCAACGCCGCACCGATCGCAGATGATGCCGCGATAGCGGATGCGCTTGTACTTGCCGCAGTGGCATTCCCAATCGCGCACCGGCCCGAAGATCTTCTCGCAGAACAAACCATCTTTCTCAGGTCGGAACGACCGGTAGTTGATCGTCTCCGGCTTCGTCACCTCGCCATGCGAGCGCTGCAGAATCATGTCGCTCGACGCGAGACTGATGGTGATGCGCGAGAAGGTTCTTCGTGTTTCTTTTTCGTGATGCATTAACGCCATTTGTTAATCCTCCAAACTGTCGTGTGAGATGTTGTGTGTGCAACGCGCCGCGGCGTGCGAGCCGCGGTGTTCTCACTGCTAATCCAGCTTCACATCCAGCCCAAGTCCCATCAATTCGCGCACAAGAACGTTGAACGATTCCGGAATATTCGCTTCCGGCAGATTGTCGCCTTTGACGATGGCCTCATACACTTTCGCGCGACCGGAAACGTCATCGGATTTCACCGTGAGCATTTCCTGCAGCACATGCGATGCGCCGTACCCTTCGAGCGCCCAGACTTCCATCTCGCCGAAACGCTGACCGCCAAACTGCGCCTTGCCGCCGAGCGGCTGCTGCGTAATCAGCGAGTAGGGTCCGATCGAGCGTGCGTGAATCTTATCATCAACAAGATGCGAGAGCTTGAGCATGTAGATGTAGCCGACCGTGACTTCCTGATCGAACTTCTCGCCCGTGCGTCCGTCGTACAGCACCGAACGCGATCCGGTGTCCAAGCTCGCCCTGGTCAATTCGGTTTGCACGTCTTCCCATGTCGCCCCGTCGAAGATCGGCGTTGAGTACTTAACGCCGAGCATCTTCGCGGCCCAGCCGAGCGCAGTCTCATACAACTGTCCGAGATTCATACGCGAAGGAACGCCGAGCGGGTTCAACACGATATCCACCGGAGTTCCATCGGGCAGGAACGGCATATCCGCAACGGGAACGATGCGCGACACGACGCCCTTGTTGCCGTGACGTCCGGCCATCTTATCGCCGACCGAGAGCTTGCGCTTTTTCGCGACATACACTTTCGCAAGTTGCACAACGCCCGGAGGCAGTTCATCGCCAAGTTGAATCTTGTTCTTCTCGTGACGGAATTCTTCCTCGATGCTGTTGACACGATCAGTGTAGTTGCTGAAAATCTTAGAGATCGTCGAGTTCTTCCTCTTGTCATCGACCCATTCGCTGTTGAAGTCGAGCTTCTCCAGTTCTTCATACGTCTGGAATGTGTCGAGCTTGAACTGCGTGCCCGCACGGAACACCATGTTGCCGTCCGTATCGCGAACGCCGGTGGATTTCTCGCCGTCGAGTAACAGACCGAGTTTGTGTGCAAGACGCTCGCGGATTTCGCTCAACATCTTGCGACGCTGGCGATCGAGGAAGTCGCTCTTGCGTTTGTCTTCTTTCTTGGATTCTGCGTCCTTCTTCTTGCGGCTGAACAACTTCGTCGAGATCACGATGCCTTTCATACCGGGAGGCGCTTTCAGCGACGCGTCTTTCACATCGCCTGCCTTCTCGCCGAAGATCGCCTTCAACAATTTTTCTTCGGGCGTCGGATCGGACTCGCCCTTCGGCGTGATCTTGCCGATCAGGATATCGCCTTCGACAACTTCAGCCCCGACACGCACAATGCCGTTCTCGTCGAGGTCCTTTGTTGCATCTTCACTCACGTTGGGAATTTCACGCGTCAGCTCTTCTTCGCCACGCTTCGTGTCGCGAACCTGAAGCTCGAACTCCTCAATATGAATTGACGTGAAGATATCCTGCGTCACGATGCGCTCGCTGATGATGATCGCATCCTCAAAGTTGTATCCATGCCATGGCATGAACGCGACGAGCACGTTCCGTCCGAGCGCGAGTTCGCCGTTATCGGTCGCAGGGCCGTCGGCAAGCACGTCGCCCTTCTTCACCTTGTCGCCCGGCTTCACGATCACGCGCTGGTTGATGCATGTGTCCTGATTCGTGCGGAAGAACTTCGTGAGCTTGTACTCAACGCGTCGCTTATCATCAAACGAAATGATCGCCTCGGTCGAGTTCTCATCGATATCATACAACACAACAATCCGGCTCGCATCGACGTAATCCACAATGCCGCTGCGTTCTGCGACAATCAACGATCGTGAGTCACGCGCAATTTTCTCTTCCAGGCCCGTACCGACGACCGGGGTTTCCGGACGCAACAACGGCACGGATTGGCGCTGCATGTTCGATCCCATCAGTGCGCGGTTCGCATCGTCGTGCTCAAGGAACGGAATCAATCCGGCAGCCGCGCTCACAATCTGGTTCGGTGCAACGTCCATGTAGTGCACTTCTTCCGGTCGCACAACCGGGAAGTCGCCCTGATAGCGCGCCTTCACGCGATCGCCGACGAAGTGTCCCTTCGGATCGAGCGGAGCGTTCGCCTGCGCAATCGTGTAGTTGTCTTCCTGCTCAGCGTTGAGGAACTCGATCTCGTCGAGCACGCGACCGTTCTTCACTTTGCGATACGGCGTTTCGAGGAAGCCAAACTCGTTCACGCGCGAATGAATGCAGAGCGAGGAGATCAATCCAATGTTCGGACCTTCCGGCGTTTCAATGGGGCAGAGACGTCCGTAGTGTGTGTAGTGCACGTCGCGGACTTCAAAGCCTGCGCGTTCACGCGTGAGTCCGCCCGGACCGAGCGCCGACATGCGGCGTTTGTTCGTCAGTTCGGCGAGCGGGTTCGTTTGGTCCATGAACTGCGAAAGCGGGTTCGTGCCGAAGAACGCGTTGATCACGCTCGTGATCGTACGTGCGTTGACAAGATCCTGCGGCGTAAGATTCTCGCTGTCGCGGACATTCAGTCGCTCACGAATCGTGCGCGTCATGCGCGCCAGTCCGATATTGAACTGTTGCGCGATCTGCTCGCCGACCGTACGCACGCGACGGTTGCCGAGATGATCGATGTCGTCCACCGACCGCTTCCCCTGCTGCAGCTCGATCAGGTAGTTGATGATCGCGATGATATCCTGCTTCGTCAGCGTTGTCGTCGCGACGGGAATATCAAGATTGAGTTTCTGGTTGATGCGATACCTGCCGACATCGCCCAGATCGTAGCGCTTCTCATTAAAGAAGAGTCGCTCGATCAAGCCCTTCGCCGTTTCCATATCGGGCGCTTCGCCGGAACGGAGCTGCTTGTAGATGGCGCCGAGCGCATCCTCTTCCGAACGAACAGCATCCTTCATAATCGTCTTGGCGATCACCGAAACTTCATTTCCCTGCTGTTGCAGGAAGCGAATTTTCTTGATGTTCGATTTCTTGATGGCTTTGATGTGATCCTCGGTGAGAACCGCATCCTTGTTGATGAAGATCTCGCCCGTCTTTTTATCAATCACGTCGCCGCAGATGATGCGACCGACGTAATCTTTCAATTCCGCTTTGGCGACATCGACTTCTTCGACGAGATTGAACAACTCTAAAATCTCGTCATCAGAAGAATAGCCGAGTGCGCGCAGCAGCGTCGTCACGGGGAACTTCTTCTTCCTGTCGATGTATGCGTACATGACGTTGTTGATGTCGGTCGTGAATTCGACCCACGAGCCGCGGAACGGAATGATACGCGCGGAGAAGATCGGCGCGCCGTTCGGATGCGTCGTCTCGCTGAAGAACACACCCGGCGAACGATGCAGCTGGCTCACGACAACACGCTCAGCGCCGTTGATGATGAATGTGCCGCGATGCGTCATCGTCGGCAGGTTGCCGAGATACACATCCTGCTCAATCGTATTCACAAAACTGTTGCCGTCTTCCGCCTTCTGCGACAGACGCAGCTTTGCCTTGAGGGGCACAGCATAGGTCAGGCCGCGCTCTTCGCATTCGGGGACCGAGTATTTTTCTTTTTCGATATAGAACTCGACAAACTCCAACAGAAAATTCTCGCGAGCATCCGTCACGGGAAAATTCATCTTGAACACCGCCTGCAGCCCCTTGTTCCTCCGCCGCGTGGGACTGACATCGCGCTGCAAGAACGCCTCCCACGATTCGATCTGGATGTTCAGCAGATCGGGCGACTCGATGACTTCAGGAATTTTTCCGAACGAAATTCTTTTGGATTGGTTCTTCAAGAGCACCACTCCTTGCTTATGATGAAATTCTTGTGTGCAACACAACAGGTGACGCGAAGAAATAGCAAGCCGATAATAGGAAGCTCATAGGAACTCCTCATTATCGGCTGGACTATCTTCAAGTTTGTTCACGCCGAAACCACTCCTGTTGTGAAAAAAGGTTCCGCCCCGTCGGCGGAGAATGCTGCATGGTACCACTCCCCTTGCAGCTGCTTGTAAAGAACACGTCCGCGTCCCGACCGAAGTCGGGACGCGAACAGATACACGGAGCTTACGCCAATTCGACTTTCGCTCCTGCTTCCTCGAGCTCTTTTTTCAGTTTCTCTGCATCTGCTTTGGGCAGACTCTCCTTCACTGTTTTCGGTGCGCCATCAACCAGATCCTTGGCTTCCTTCAAGCCGAGTCCGGTCGCTGCGCGGACAACCTTGATCACGTTGATCTTCTGGGCGCCGGCCTCTTTCAGAACAACGTTGAACTCCGTCTTCTCTTCCACCACGGGAGCGGCGGCGGCTGCGCCCGGCATCATGCCGCCCATCATCATGGGGGCTGCGGCGGTAACGCCGAATTTATCTTCGAGGGCTTTCTTCAGTTCGACCGCTTCCAGAAGAGTGAGCTTCTCGATCTGTTCTACGATTTCTGCGATTGCTGACATTGCTTCTCCTAATAATGAATAACAATTCTGAGTTCCCGAGACCGCTTAGGCGGCCTTTTTCTTTCCGACTTCATCGACGACGCTGACAAGATCACGCAACACTGCATTGATCACGGTCGGCACACCGGCAAGAGGCGCCTGAATGCTGCCGAGAATGTTTGCCATCAACTCCTTCTTCGATGGCAGTCTCGCGATCTCCTTCAACTTCGCGCCGTCGTACACCTGCTTCTCGAGTACCGCTGCCTTCAATGAAAGCTTATGATGCTTCTCAATGAATTTGTCGATCACTTTTGCAGGAACAACCGCGTCGTCGAACGAAAAGGCAACACCCGTCGGACCAACGAGCTTGTCGTACACCTTGTCGTACCCGCTGACCTGCTCCAGCGCTTTCTTGATCAACGTATTCTTCACGACGCGATACTCGATGCCTGCCTTGCGCAGCTCGCGACGCAATTCGGTCGCTTGCTCCACAGTCAAACCCGAGAAGTCCGTGAAGTACATTGCCGTCGAGCGCGAAACAGTTTCGGAGACTTCGGCTATGACCTGTTCTTTTTCTGACTTCTTCATCTATCCTCCCTCTGCGCGCTTCATCAGCTTGCGAGGTGTTTGTGTTGAGTCCTGAGAGAAGCCCATGTCAAGCATGCTTGCATGGCAAAGGACAAAACTGAGTTATTGTGAGTGCGTAAATTCGTTCTCTAATGTGCTGCGAGCTGGCTCCGGTCAATCTTCACTCCAGGTCCCATTGTGCTGGAGAGATTGATTGACTTCACGTACGTTCCTTTTGCCGTCGCGGGTTTCAAGCGCACAATCGTTGTCAGGAATGCGTGAATGTTATCCGACAGCTGCTTCACTTCAAAATTCGCTTTGCCGACTGATGCGTGAACGATGCCCGCCTTGTCAACGCGGAACTCGATCTTTCCGGCTTTCACTTCCTTCACAGCTTTGGCAACATCCATCGTCACTGTGCCGCTCTTGGGATTCGGCATAAGGCCGCGGGGTCCAAGCACCTTGCCCAGCTTTCCAACTTCGCCCATCACATCGGGCGTTGCGATGATGACATCGATATCAGCCCAGCCGCCTTGAATCTTCTGAATGTACTCCGCTAGTCCGGCATGATCGGCGCCGGCTGCTTTTGCCTCTTCGTCCTTCGGGCTTTTTGCGAGCACGAGCACGCGGACTTCACGTCCGATGCCATGCGGCAACGCAACCGTTCCGCGAATCGCCTGATCGGCCTTCTTCGGATCGACGCCGAGTCGGACAGCGATATCGACCGATTCGACAAACTTGGCGGTCGCGCCTTCTTTCACTTTCGCGATTGCTTCATCAATGGTATGCTGCTTTGCACGCTCGATTTTTGCAGAAGCAGCTTTGAGTCGTTTACTGAGTTTCATCTGGATGTCTCCTTGTGGTTCAGGCGTTCCGAGAACGGAACTCCCACTTTAAATAATGTCGTGGATTGCGCGATGCACGCGCGATCCGATTATCCTTCAACAACAATACCCATGCTGCGCGCCGTTCCTGCGACCATACTCATTGCAGTCTCGATGCTTGCGGCGTTGAGATCGGGCATCTTCATCTCGGCGATCTCACGAACTTGGCTGCTTGTCACCTTACCAACTTTGGTCCGATTCGACTCCGCCGATCCCTTCTCAACTTTTGCAGCTTTCGCCAACAGCACGGCCGCAGGAGGTGTCTTCGTCACGAATGTGAACGACTTATCCGAGAACACCGTGATGACGACAGGGATGATGAGTCCGGCCTGAGCTTGTGTGCGCGCGTTGAATTGCTTGCAGAACTCCATAATGTTGACGCCCTTCTGACCGAGCGCTGGACCAACGGGCGGTGCGGGGTTTGCCTGACCCGCGGGAATCTGCAACTTCACAAAGCCAGTAATTTTTTTCATGACGAATTCTTTCCTAATCTAAAATTGAAATCACTTTTCAGCTTCAACCTGACTGAAATCCAGCTCGACCGGAGTTTTGCGACCGAAGATCGAGACCATCACTTTCAGCTTCATTTTTTCTTCGCTTACTTCCTGCACGAATCCGCTGAAGTTGTTAAACGGACCGTCGGTCACTTTCACAGCGTCGCCCGCTTTGAACGGCACTTCGACTACTTCAACATCCTTGCGCGACTCCATCTTGCCGATGAGCCTTCGCACTTCGACAGGTTGCAGCGGCGCCGGCGCATTCTTCGGACCGACAAAACTGATGACGGAAGGCGTGTTCAAAATGATATGGGTCGTCTGCGTATCGAGCACTGCTTCGACAAGAATGTAGCCCGGGAAGAACGTGCGGGTCTTGCTCTTCTTCTTGCCATCTTTCACTTCGAAAACTTTTTCGGAGGGAACGATCACCGCCCCGACACGATCGGTCAGTCCGGCCTGAGCAATCTCGTTCTCGATGTACGCCTTCACCTTATTTTCATGGCCCGAGTAGGTGCGGACCACATACCATTTTTTGTCCAACGGACTCACCTTACGATAGGATGAACTTCAATGCGAAACTCAACCCTTGGTCGATCACGTACACAAACGCGGCGATCACTAAACAGACAACGAGGACGATAACCGTTGAATCGCGCAGATCGTCTTTCTTCGGCCACGTCACCTTCTTCATTTCTTTGACGACGTCTTCAAAAAACGCTATGATCTTTTCTTTCATACCTGCGATGCCTGGCAATTCTGAATGAAGTGACTACGTGCAATTGCACGTCAGGAGGGACTCGAACCCCCAACCTGCGGTTTTGGAGACCGCTGCTCTAGCCAATTGAGCTACTGACGTATTCCAAAACACCTCGGGAAAAACACAGCCCTTCCCCCCCACGCCCTCGACTTACTTCGTTTCTTTGTGAGGAGTATGTTTTCCACAAAACCGGCAGAACTTCTTGTACTCGACGCGGCCGGATTGCTTCTTCTTGTTCTTGGTTGTAGAATAATTTCTACGCTTGCACTCTGAACACTCTAGCGTAATAATGTCTCGCACGACCAAACTCCTTGTGTTAATGTTTCGAGCTTGCGACCGGGATTGAACCGGTGACCTCTTCCTTACCAAGGAAGTGCTCTACCAACTGAGCTACGCAAGCGAAGCGCGCTTGCTCATTTCAACAACTACCAAGTACTTCTCTCACAACTCTGAGCGGGAGGCGGGACTTCCCGATTCCGATTACACTTGATCAATCTCTGAACATCGGAATCGGGACGACCAACAGCTTGCCTCTCTCAACTCTGAGCGGGAGACGGGACTTCCCGATTCCGATTACACTTGATCAATCTCTGAACATCGGAATCGGGACGACCAACAGCTTGC
>JACRFA010000207.1 GCA_016218065.1 Ignavibacteriota bacterium
ATCTTGTCTGGCGGTATCAAGGCATTTCCATTTGTTCGGGAACATTTTTTACGATACCAAAGAGGAGAACACCCGTATGAACGTCTGAAAGCTTTCGAAAACGCCTCCTCGGTATAACCAACGGCAGCGGCAAGGACATAGATGTTGACTTCAAGACTGGAGAGAATACAGGCAGCAACTTCCAGTCGCCGCTGTGCAACGTATTCACATATCGTCATCCCTGTGGCTTGCCTGAATCTCGTTGTCACATTGTTGTTTCTCACTTCGCACGCGATCCTAATCGTCTTAACACATAACGTCTTTTCGAAGAGGTGAGCGTGGACGTATCGAAGAATAGGCTTAAGTTCGATTGAAGAACTGTCGAAGTCCTTGTCGAGATGACTCGTGTATTTCTCAAGAGTTTCAAGCGTGTTTAGCTGCTGAGTATTGATATCATAGTAATGGATTGCTCTTGGCATAACATCTCCGAGATGTGATTTGCTTTAGATCGCAGCATGGTGCTGCTGGTCGTGTCATTTGTTTGCCAATACTGTAGGCGAAAAGATGCTTCCCACTTTCGAGCGGGCTTCAGGTGAGCATATGTCGTTATGAAAAGTTGTCGAGCTGCTTCTACCCTGGTAACGGTTTTTGAGGCGAGGTCCGTTAACCCATTGAGAAGTGAGAAGAAGAGTAGCCGTTGCATGAACGGATGTCGTCCTTGGAGGAGAACCCGTTCCCACAAAGGGATATAGAAACGAACTATCATGCTCACCCCATGAACGAGATGAAGATGAAGTTGAAGATGAAGATGAACAATTGCACGTCATGTTCATCTTCAGGATCTAAGAACAGAATGGTACAGGCTGCTGATCGGAATTTAGCCTGGGATCAACGAAAAGTCAAGGAGAATTTTGCGAGAAAGCGTGAAGCGCGTCCGTTCTTCTCTCCAGCAACCAACGTTCTCACCGAACATGTCCTCTGATCATTACAGAGAGTTGCGGCAGGCTGTTGTCTTGTTCGGCGAGCGCGATGTACTTGCGGTAGAAATCCTCCGGCCCGTTTGCGATCGTCTCGGCGAGCGCGGCGCGTCCGAGCTTCTGATCGATCGTGCGGGCAATGAACATGCCGGTGATCGCGCCATAGCTCTTCCAGTACTCGGAGGTGTTCGAGGAACTGATAATCATGCTTGCGCGTGAGGGCGAGGTTCGCGGCGAAAGAAGCTCGGTCGCATTCCGGTTGAAGTCGGCGAACGATGCAGCGATCTTCGCGCCCCAATCCGGCGGAAGATAGCCTCCGCTTCGCTGCTGGAATGTCAGAAAATGTGCGATGCCTTCATCCTGCGTCAAGTCCAAAAGTCGGTCAAGGTACGATTCGCGGGAAGCAAAGTACGCACTCCACGTGGGCGACGCGTTCTTGTAAACGCCGAACGCGGCATGAAACACTTCGTGCGCAACAACGCACAGCGTTTCGATGAAGCGTTCATCGGCTGTGCGACCGTAATGCACGGCTTTCGCGAGATTGACAATGATCGTCAGCTCCCCTTCATCTTCTCCCACAAAAATGGGGATGTCGCCCTCCCACACAACGCGCCGCACGTACGCGTCGATGCTCTGCGGTCCGAACGCAACAAAGTAGAGTGGAATGGTCGTGGCAATCTTTGCGTCGGGTGGGAAAAACTGCTCGACTGTGCTCGCTACACGCTGTGAAAAATTTCGTCGTCGAATAGTTGTCAGCAATTCCTTGACAACACCGACATTCTGCCGGGCATCCTTCAACCTGAACACATCATCGGCGTCCACCTGTCCGAACTTGATGCCGTCGAGACTTGCTTCGAGTCGCTCGGTGGTGAGCATGCGTCGCGCGAGATGGGCGGTTGTCGCCATCGCAATCTGGCTGCCGCGCAATGCGGCGATGTCGCGTCCGTTCCCGCTCAGTCCTTCATACAACCCGATGCACTTCTCCACCGATTCGTAGTTGATGTTGAGCCGAACGTTAAACCGGGGATTGGTCTGAGAATGCGAAAGGCAAAGGGAAGAATGGATGAGGATGAGAACGAAGAGAAGTGCTCTTTTTCTAACCTTCATTGTTGTCATATCATCAATTCATTACTCCACTATTCCACCAATCCACCACTCCACCACCACATCAACGATTAACGGTCAATTGCAACGATCAGCGTTCAACGATCAACGAGTTTCACCACCACCATCGTCATGTCGTCATGCTGTGGGGCTGACTGAACGTGCGCCTCCACATCGCGCCTGATGCGGTCAACGACCTGTTGCGCCGTGGTTGTTGCAGGATCGAGGTTGCACATGAGAGCTTCGATCCGTTCCACGCCGAACTGCTCGCGCTGCGCGTTCATGGCTTCCGTGAAGCCGTCCGTCAACAGCAACACGAAATCGCCGGTGTGCAGTTCAATCGAGCGTTCCTCGTACGTGCTGTCTTCCTTCATGCCAAGAGGAAAGTGAACGCCGGAAGAGTCGAGCCACTCGGTTCTCCCGTCTGATCGCAGCAGCGGTTTCGTTTGTCCCGCGTTGGCAAAGCGCAGTGTGCGCGCATGCAGATCAAAGATCGTCAGGAGGAACGCAATGAAATGTCCGCGGCGTGAATGTGAATGAACGATCCGGTTGAGTCGCGTGAGCGTTTCGGCAGCCGAGGCGGAACATTTCACTTCGCTGGCAAACGCGCCGCTCATGAACACGGCGCTCATCGCGGCATGCATCCCTTTGCCGGAGACATCGAAGACGCACACGCCGAACTGCGACGCGTCGTTCCCGATCACTGCGTAATCAAAATGGTCGCCGCCAACTTCCTTCGCCGGCAGCGAGAAGCCTGCGACATCAAGCCCTTCCACCGTCGGATGCTCCTTCGGCATCAGCGCGATCTGCACATCCTGCGCGAGCTTCAATTCCGTTTTCAGCGAATCCTTCTCGCCGCGTTCGCGCGACACAACCCACGCGAGCAGGTTCACCGCCGCAAGAATTAACGCGCTGCACACGATCAACCCCATCAGTCCCTGTCCGATACCGACAAAGATTGCGCCGATGCTGATCGCGATGAGCGTGTACGCGATGACCGCGAGACGTCGCATATCCTGCGGAATATCCGTGTAGATCTCATCGCTCCACAACAGCGAGAAGACGAACGCATC
>JACRFA010000203.1 GCA_016218065.1 Ignavibacteriota bacterium
ACTAACGCTGCCTTTCATTGGCTTGACAACAGTTATGAACGACGTGAGGAAGCCCTCTTGAGTATCAAGGTTGACCCGAAAGTTGATACGCTTCGTTCTGACCCGCGCTTCATTGTGCTGCTGAAGAAAATTGGTGTGGAGAAATGATCCACCCAAACGACGGCGGACAAGTCGGGAAAACAAACGCCCATTACAGAATTCTTGGGAAGCTCGGCGAAGGCGGCATGTTGTTGACCAGCATTGGCGGTTTATGGTTACCAATCTGGTTCTGTTACGTTTTTGTTAGTTGTTCCAATCCGCGCGAACAGATTGTTGGCAACCCGGAAAGGATGACTCGAATTCCAAAGCTGGTGTTGTGGGCATGGGAAAGACCGGAAGATTTGCGGTTCATCAATTCCCAGCAAGTCGGCGTCGCCTTTCTTGCCAAGACAATCGTTCTGCGGGGCAGGCAAGTCATTGAACGACCCAGGTTGCAGCCGCTCCGTGTTAACCCTGGGACTCCGCTGATTGGTGTAATACGATTTGAGTCAAGCATGGATGAACCATCCACGTTGGATTCAAATGTTTGTGAAGAAACCGTTGCGAGCGTTCTTCAGGTTGCGAGCATGAAAGGTCTCCACGCCATTCAAATCGATTTTGATGCTCGTGTGTCTGAACGATCCTTCTACAGTCGTGTCGTTCGCATCGTGAGGCACAAGCTCCCCGACACATTAGGTCTGTCGATCACCGCTCTCACATCATGGTGCTTTGGAGATCGATGGCTTGAGTCGCTGCCGGTCGATGAGGCAGTGCCAATGCTGTTTCGCATGGGCGCCGATCATCATAGCATCGTACAGCGATTGTCAGCCGGTGAAACTTTCGAGCCGGCGGTGTGCAAAGGAAGTCTCGGCATTTCGATGGACGAATTTCCCCGCTCACTTCCGCATGGCAGAAGGACGTACGTTTTCAACCCGCTACCGTGGCACCTTGACACCTACACTCACTTGATCGAAAAGTTGAGACTACAATGATATTACCAAAACTCCTTGCTTTCGCTTCGCTCCTTTTTGTTTCTCTTGAGGCTGCGCTTGCTTGTGGTCCGTTCCTCCCCAAAGCGGTGTTCACGTTTCAACGGCTTCCATCTTATCCTTTAGACCAATTTGCTTCCGGAAATTTGGGCGTTGTGCAGCCAACATTCGCGAGGTCATATCTTGTCGTCGCTTACCGATATCTTACCGGCGTACGCC
Source organism: Ignavibacteriota bacterium (assembly GCA_016218065.1). Classification (GTDB taxonomy): domain Bacteria; phylum Bacteroidota; class Ignavibacteria; order UBA10030; family UBA6906; genus CAADGV01. The sequence continues at coordinate 1,227 of JACRFA010000203.1, forward strand.
TGAGTCGTGCGGAGCAAAGAGCCGCGCTTTCCCTTTGGGACGATCGGTTACTGAATCCCTATGGTCAAGACACGACTTGGCAAGATCTCGAAGACCTTCGAAGAATGTGGATCGACGCCAGAAACGGTGCCGTAAGTTCTCAACCGAAGAACCTCGGTCGTATCACTCAGTATAGCTACCAATGGTCTGGATCTATGTATTCGGGATTCCTCAACATTCCCGCTGATGCAATAAGGACAGCAATAAACACGTTGCGTCAGCGGGTAGCGAAGTTTGGCGCGAACAGCCGCGAAGTTCGGGAATGGTTGCGAGGGCAAGACAGTGTTTTTGCGAGTGAATACTACAAACCGGTCTTGCCACCTCCCGCTCCCGTTGATATTCACTCGCTGATCAAATCTGACAGAGCGTACCAAATTGCTGCTGCCCATTTCTACGCGGGTACCTATGACAAGGCGGAAAGCGCGTTCCGAGATATCGCACGTGATTCAACTTCTCCATGGGCGCAGCTTGCTCGTTATCTTGTGGTTCGAACTATTGTGCGCAAGACTTCGCTGGAGGATGAATTTTACAGGAAACGATTGGCCGTGGCAGAGAAGGAATTGCGCGGGCTTCTGAAGAGAAGCGATATGACAAGTCTTCATCAAGCGTGTCGTGATTTGCTTGACATTGTCGCTTTCAGACTCCGCCCTGAGCAACAATTCAGAGTGCATGGACGTAGTCTTCTCCGAAGACTCAAAGGGCCTGCATTCAAACATGCATTGTCGGACTATACGACTCTCTTCGATCGTTTCACGAGCGAGCAGTCTTCAGAAACCCTAACGTCAAGGCCAAAGAAAGATGATCTGACTGATTGGATCGTAACGCTCCAGACTGGAGGTCCCACTGCCTTCAGCCATGCATTCCGACGCTGGAAGCAGAGTTCATCGTTGCAGTGGCTTGTTGCTTCGATCTCATTGGTCGAGCCGCAACAAGCAGTCGTGCAGAATCTTCTCGGCGCGGCTGCGAATGTTGGGATTGCTTCCCCGGCGTATCCCACGATTGCGTATCATGTCGGTCGAATACTGATTGCCCAGGGACAGACTGAAGAGGCGCGTGCACATCTGGATACGGTTCTTCTTCGTACCGGGAAGACTCTTTCACATTCGTCTCTCAACGCTCTGTTGAGTCTGAGATCTCTTGTTGCTCGCGACCTGAGTGAATATTTCAAGTACAGTATTCAAATTCCGTGTGCCGTATTCCGTGGTGATGACAGCAACTATGAGCCTGAGAATCTTCAGAAGGTCGCGAAAGCTGCACAGTTCTCCGATCCTGTTTTCCTCAACACTCAGATTCCACTTTCGTTGCTCGCAGAAGCTGCCATGATCAATGGATTAGGAGACGAACCGCGGCAAGCTCTGACAATCACATCGTGGGTGCGGGCGGTACTCTTGGAGGACTACGTTACTGCTTCCAAGTTATCGGCGGCACTGGGCGAGGTCGTACCTGAGTCAAAGCAATTCGTGATCCGATTCGCCGAAGAGAAATTGTCGACGGGTAAAAAATTCGCAGCGGTATTCTGCTTGCTCCATTTTCCCGGCTTCCAACCGTTTCTCGATCCTCAGGGAGAATTTCGGATTCCGCTGAAGCAAATAGACAATTACCGTGACAACTGGTGGTGCACGAGACAATACGATGAAACTGCTCAGTGGTTGTTAAGCCGTTCAGAGGATGGCAGTGGGCAAGAGAGTGAGGCTGTGGTTCCTTCGTTTCTCACTAAAGAGCAAACGCAGGTTGCTTCGACAGAGCTTGCCAGATTCCGATCCAGGGTCAATGCACCGAACTTCTTCTGTCTGACTGCTTTGGAATGGAGCAAGGAACATCCCAATGATGATCGTGTTCCAGAGGCATTGCATCTTGCTGTACGCTCCACGAGATATGGATGTGTCGATGAAACCACCGGCAGACTTTCCCAACAAGTCTTTCGGTTGCTTCACAAGAAGTATCCGCAGAGCAATTGGGCACAGAGTACACCGTACTGGTTTAAGTACTGAATACCATCATCCACATCGGCGTCATGATGATCGGGCAGTCCATATCTCACTACAAGATTTTAGAGAAGATCGGCGAAGTCCCAAAGTCGCCGACGTGCCTCTTGCAGCAAGTCGTTGCGCCTTTGAGGAACCCGCCTTCTTTGGGCGGGAGCTGCAGGAGGCTACGATGATTGGACAGACAGTTTCTCACTATAAGATACTCGAGAAGTTGGGCGAAGGCGGAATGGGCATCGTGTACAAGGCTCACGACGCGAAGCTCGACCGCACGGTCGCACTCAAGTTTCTTCCGCACAATCTCGCCTTGACCGAAACGACGGAGGCGCGATTTCTTCAGGAGGCGAAATCTGCTGCCGCGTTGAACCATCCCAACATCTGCACCATTTACAGTATTGAAGAAGACGATGGTCGGCAATTTATTGTAATGGAATGTATCGACGGCGAAACGCTTCAATCGCGAATCAGGAAGCCGGGAGATTCGGGTCTCCCTCTCCAACAAGTTACTGATTGGGGAATACAGATTGCCGAGGCGTTGCACGAAGCCCATTCACACGGCATCATCCATCGCGACATCAAATCTGAAAACATCATGGTGAACGCGAAGAACCAGATCAAAGTGATGGACTTTGGTTTGGCGAAGCTGCGCGATTCGGTGCATCTCACGAAGACTTCGAGCACTATCGGAACGATTGCATACATGGCGCCTGAAATGATTCAAGGCGGTGATGCCGATGCGCGCTCGGATATTTTTTCATTCGGGATTGTGCTATACGAAATGCTCGCGGGCAAAATGCCGTTCCGCGGCGAACATGAAGCCGCGGTGGTGTATTCCATCGTGAATGAAAACCCGCAGCCGTTGGAGAATATTCTTCCTTCCGTTCCATCATCGTTTGTGAAAATCATAACGAGAGCACTGGAGAAGGATCGATCGAAACGCTATCAAACAATGGGTGACTTGCTTTCTGATCTCCGCAATGCGAAAGAGCCGGTGCGTTATGACAAGGTGCAACCAGTAAAGCAGCAGAACAAAGCTACTCGCCGCCTTTTCGTTCCGCTCGCGCTTGCTGGTGCGTTGGCAATCGGAGTTCTTGCCTATGTCCTTCTTTTCCGACATCAAGCTGAAAGCAACGAGCGCATTCCCGTTGCCGTTATTGACTTTTTGAACGAATCGGAAGAAAAGGAATTGAACGGGCTTTCAGGGATGCTTATCACGTCGTTGGAGCAATCAAAGCGTCTTTCCGTTCTCACTCGCTCGAGCATGTTCGATATTCTCAAGCAGATGGGCAGGGACAGCGTTACGCGCATTGATGAGCGGCTCGGCAGAGAGATTTGCAGGCGGGCAAACGTTCGCGCAATGGTTCTCGCTTCGATTCGAAAGTTCGGGAAGAACTACACGATTGATTTGAAAGTGCTCGACCCCACGAGCGACGAATATCTTCTCACCGCGAAAGAAGAGGGCGCGGGACAGGAATCAATTCCTTCGATGCTCGACGCGCTTTCGGAACGAACCAGAATCGAGTTGAAAGAAAAGGTCGCCGAAGTGAAAGCTGCGAGCCAAAACATCGCTACCGTCACGACGACAAATCTCGAAGCGTATCAGCATTACTTTCAGGGCGAGCAACAACTGAATCATTTGAAATTGGAGGAGGCGGAGAAAGAATTCAAGCAGGCAATCGCTCTCGACTCAACGTTCGGGCTTGCGTACTATCGTCTCGCATACACGATTGGCTGGAATATCGGAACCGAGCACGTCGCCACGCCGTATCTTGACAAGGCTGTACATCTGATGGACAGAATTCCCGAACGGGAGCGTTATCTTGTCCGCATGGAGCAAGCGCGACACAAAGGCGGATTTGCCCAAGCTCTCGTCGTCGCGAAAGAAATGGAGCAACGCTATCCCAACGACAAAGAAGCGATGTTTCAAATCGGCGACTATTCATATCACTCAAGTGATTTGAAAACTGCCCAGCAATATTTTGAACGAGTCATCGCGATGGATTCTACTTCCGACCGCACGCTTTTTCACCTTGCGGATATCTACGAGAAAAAAGGTGAAGGTCAAAAACTTTTGAACATCGCGCTCCGATTCGTCGCTGCGAACCCAACGGGCGCTTCGTATGCGCTGCTTGGTAAAGCATATCTCGGCGTTGGGCAGTTCGACGCAGCGCTGAAAAATCTGTTCACTGCACATGAAATGATTCCTGAAGATTTTCTCACGGCGACTGCATTGTGCCAAACATATTTGGCGCTCGGCAAAGCGAACGAAGCGGAAGCGACGTTCAAATCGCTGATTGCGAAGAGCGAGCGCGGAAGCGGCACCAGATATGGAAAACTTGCCGACGTGTATCGCTTCACAGGACGCGTCAAGGATGCGATGTGGGCAATAAACAAAGCGATTGAGTCGGGATTCAAGGACAAAGACACGAGTCGAATTGCGTTCGGTTATATCGAGCGCGCATTTACGATGATGAGGTTTTTCAACGACAAAGAGCGCGGACTCATGGAAGTGAAAAATGTTTACCGCATTGCTTCGGGCGTTCACAATCCGCAGGTGTGGCTCAACCTTGCCGTTGCGCTGGGGTTTGCTGGACATGCTGAGATGATTGACAAGAAGATGCTCGCCGTTCCCGAAGCCCGCAACTACTTTTTGGGTCTTGATTATTCTTTGAAGCACGAGTGTGGGAAAGCAAAACCGTTGCTGGAATCAGTTCCCGTGCAGTACCTTCCGTATGCGCTTAGCCCTCTTGCCGAGTGTCAACTTGAAGCAGGAATGCTTGACGACGCGTTGAGCACTGTGACAAAGCTTCGCGGTTTAATGAGTGCGCGGGGAACCGAGACGTATGTCCGAAACTACTATCTGCTCGGCAGGATTTACGAAAAGAAGAACGAGCCGAAACTCGCAATCCAGAATTTCGAAACGTTCCTCGACATCTGGAAAAACGCGGACAAGGATGTTCCTGTGTATGTTGATGCGAAGGTGCGGCTCGCAAAGTTGAAGGAGGTTGCCGAAAAATAATGGAGAAAGGCAACTGACTTGATAGGACAAACAATTTCACACTACAAGATTCTTGAGAAGCTCCGCCAAAGAGACGGCGGACAAGTCGGCGAAGGCGGGCTTGCCCGCCGTAGCCACCTCACGTCTTCGGTGATGTTTCTATGATCGGAACGATAATCTCCCATTACAAGATATTGGAAAAGTTAGGCGAAGGCGGAATGGGCATCGTGTACAAGGCTCACGACACGAACCTCGACCGCACGGTCGCGCTGAAGTTTCTTCCCCACAATCTCACCCTGACCGAAACGACGGCAGCACGATTTCTTCAGGAGGCGAAATCTGCTGCTGCGTTGAACCATCCCAACATCTGTACAATCCATGCAATCGAAGAAGTCGATGGCGAAACGTTCATCGTGATGGAGTTAGTAGATGGAGAGACCCTGAGGGAGCGGGTTCAGGGAACAGGCTTCAGGGTTCAGGAATCAATCGGCTGTGCTATTCAAATCGCCGAAGCGCTGACGGAAGCGCATAGCCACAAGATTGTTCACCGCGATGTCAAATCCGAAAACATCATGGTGAACACAAAGGGTCAGATCAAGGTGATGGACTTCGGGCTTGCGAAGCTTCGCGATTCCGTGCATCGTACAAAATCGACAAGCACGGTCGGCACACTCGCGTACATGGCGCCCGAGCAACTTCAGGGCGGAGATGCCGATGAGCGCTCGGACATTTTCTCATTCGGCGTTGTGATGTACGAACTCTTCACGGGCCAACTTCCGTTCAAGGGTGCGCATGAAGCGGCGATGATGTACGAGATTGTGAACGTCGATCCTGCGCCCCTTCGCTCTGTGCGTCCTGAAATCAACCCGGCGATTGAGCGCATCGTGATGAAATGCCTTGAAAAGGATCCGGCGAAACGCCATCAGTCTGCTCACGACATTGCTTCTGAGTTGCAGAGTCTGCATCACCCGATGTCGCACACTGCTCAACCTGTGGCGAGCAGGCAGCGGTCCAACCTTCCGTGGATGATTGCAGGCGCTTTCAGTATCATTGCCGCGGTCGCATTTCTTCTCGTGAAACCATCAACAGACACACTGCCGGAAGCAAGCGCCATCCAAACAATTGCTGTGTTGCCCTTCGTTGATTTGAGTCCGCAGAAAGATCAGGAATATTTCTCCGACGGACTTGCGGAAGAGCTGCTCAACGTGCTCGCACAGAATCCGAAACTGCGCGTCACGTCGCGGACGTCCTCATTCTCATTCAAGGGAAAGAATGCTGATGTGCGAACAATTGCCGCCAAGCTCAACGTGAAGCATATTCTTGAAGGGAGTGTGCGTAAGTCCGGTAGCCGGCTTCGCATCACGGCGCAGCTCATCAACGTTGAGACCGATGCTCACCTCTGGTCCGAGACGTACGATGGGACGATGGATAATATCTTTGCAGTGCAGGATACGATCTCGCGTTCAGTTGCAGGGGCGCTTCAGGTGGTTCTACTCAATGAAAAAACGCAGAAGAAGGAAGTCGCTCCTGAGGTGTATAATGCCTATCTCCTGGGAAAACATTTTAATTCAAGGCAGAAGGATCTAGCGAAGGCGGCGGACTACTTTACCAAAGCGCTTGCGATGGACTCGACATTCGTGCCCGCGTGGGTTGAGTTGTCGAGCATTCATAGCTTGCTTGCAAACGAAGGCGTCATTCAAGTTGATGAGGGCTATCGACAGGCGCGGCGAGAAGCTGAGAAGGCGCTAGCGATCGACCCTGAGAATGCAGAAGCGCACTCGCAACTCGGATTTATCAGGCGGAGATATGACTGGGATTGGCGCGGAGCTGATGAGTCGTACCAGCGAGCATTGCAATTGGATCCGGGGGATGCCGGCGTGATCAGCGGCGCCGCAGGCTTAGCGCGCACACTCGGACGGTTTGATGAAGCTCTGCGACTGATGCGCCTCGCCGTCAGTCTTAACCCGGTGTCTTCTACATGGCGCTTCAATCTCGGACTCTATTCCTGGTATGCGGGCCTGCTCGATGAATCGCAAGCAGCGTTTGCCAAGTGCGACGAACTGAACCCACAATTTTCGGGATTGCACTCTGCCATCAGCCTCGTGTATTTCGAACAGGGACGCGTGGATTCGGCCCTGGCAGTATCGATGAGGGAGACCGGACCGGACTGGCGACTCTATGCGCAGGCGATTGTGTACCATACATTGCATAATAGAAAGAAGTCGGACGAAGCGCTCGCCGCCTTGATCGAAGGACATGCGACCGATGATGCATATCAGATTGCGGAAGTCTATGCGTATCGCGACGAGAAGGACAAGGCGTTTGAATGGCTAGAGCGCGCGTACGCGCAGCGGGATGGCGGCCTTCCATCGATCAAAGGTAATCCGCTGCTGCGCAATATCAATCGCGATCCGCGGTACGCTGCGTTTCTGAAGAAGCTTCAACTTCCGTTGTGAAAGGAACATCGACAAATGACTATCATCGCTAGAACTTTTCTGCTCACGTCACTTTCTTCAATTCTCCTGATGGTTGAGCCGTCAGGTGTGATGGCTTCAGAGAAAATCGAAATTCGAACAGCGGCAGAACTACATGAACTTTTCAGCAAGCGTCTCGAATCGAAAGATGTTTACCTGCTGGCAGGGACGTTCCATCTTTCGCCCACCAACTTCACGGATTCAACGTGCGGGAATTGTCAGGAGTTGAACACACTTGTGCAGGCAACGTACGGAATCCGCGTGCGGGGAAGGAACATCCGCATCGCCGGTCCCGATGGAAAAGCCGCCGTCATCGTGACGCATGCAGGGTACGGAATCTTCTTCGATGGTTGCGCCGATTGTTCGATCGAGAATGTGACAATCACCGGCGGCGCTCGCGACACAAGCGGCAGCGCTGCCGACGCAGCGATCGTTGTGAAGAAGAGTTCACTCGTTATCTCCAACAACATTATCCGGGACAATATTGGCGATTCGGCAACCGTCGCGAAGACCGTTGTCGGCATTATGGGAATATGTTGCCGCGAAAACTCCGATGTTACAATCACGAACAACGAGATCATCAGGAATTCGTGGGATGGCATTGCGCTGTACCGCGAAGCTGTCGCGAAGATCGAGAACAACGTCATTGACGGCGTTGATAAGGCGCGGGGAACTCAGGTTGGCGGCGGACGCGGCGTTGCTATCGGCGTGACGTGGAACGGCAAGGCGACGATTCGGAACAACCTTGTGACGCGCTACTGGAAAGGCATCGGACTGTTTGTTGATGCACAAGGAACGGTCGAAGGGAATATCGTCGAGGACATTCTCACGTGGGGGATCTCATACTGGGATGCCGACAAGGGACGACCGGTTGGGTTTATCAGAAACAACATCATCTATAAAACCGGCGCGTGCGGTGCGTCGATCACTCGCTCTCATGAAGGGGAGCGCACGGGAGAGTTCACGGGCAACATCATTGTCGAGACAGGACAGAATCCGAAATACGATTCGCCTGACTACTACTGCTATCAATGTGCGCTTGCGCTGCATGCTGTGCCGAAGAGTTTCGTCATCGACGACAATCTCTTTCACAACAATCGTCGCGCGACGCCCGACCTGCCGGACAACGATGTGTCGCTCGAACAGTTTCTGAGAGTGAGCCAGGCAAAACGTAAATCACTCGCGACGATTCCGCAGTTCGGGAAATCAATCTTCCTCAAGGATTTTGGTTCTTAGAAGGCTGTTGAAAAACTGAGTCAATGTCATTCCGAACCCCGACGCTCTTTGGCGGGGTGAGCGCCGAAGGCGTTCCTTCGGAAGAATCTGATCCTCCAAGAGAGAGAGATTCCCTGCCTGCCGGCAGGCGGGCTCAGTCGCTTCGCTCCATCGGAATGACATGAGAGCCTTTTTCAACACCCTGCTCTAGCCAGAACAGCTTGCCTACCAACCGAATTCTCTATAAATTAGGCCGGTTCACCATCCTAATTTCATATAAATTGGGCCGGCAGATAATAACACCCCGATGCTCGCCGCATGTTCGTTCGCATGAACGATGCACGAGACATCGGGGAGAACGGGCGAGTATCTCCACGCAGGTTTCGTGTCGGCGCGCTTACCGCTTTCTTCCGCGCAACTTCTTTGGTGCTGATTTCTTTTTCGGAGTCTTCCTTGCGGCGGCCTTGCGCGTCTTCTTGCGAGGCGCCGGCTTCGGTTCTTCGCTCTTCACGATGCCGAGTGTGTTGCCGTCGGGATCGCGGAACAAAGCAAACGTCACCATGTTCGGAATTTCCATCGGCTGCATGACGATCGTTCCTCCCAGACTGACGGCTTTGTTCAAAGTCTCTTGCAGGTCCGGCACTTCCATGTAGAAGAGAACCGGAGGCCCGGCAGGCTGATTCGGATCGTTCTGCCCGATGCCGCCTTGCGCGCCCTTCTCGGTTCCTGTGTTGACCAATCCGTAGTGCATAGGATTGTTGCTGTTGACGTTCCACCCGAAAAGCTTCGCGTAGAACTCCTGCAAGCGTTCCGCGTTGTTCGAGTTGATTTCCCAGTGAACTACTGGTGCGCCCATAGTTGTACTCCTTTATTGGTTGGGGATAGATGGGTTTTGTTATGATGATGCTTGTCTTGCCGCGTTCAGCCAGTGCGGCGCCGGCTTACAATCGGAATTCAGTCTCACTGAGACTCACGGTCATGTTCTGCACGCGTTGTTCACGCAATGTCCGACGATGTTTGTTGATGATGTGATTTTCAGGAGTCCGAGATTGCTGTTCTCTGTCAGAGTCAGTGGGATTTCAACATTGATGAGCGTAGCTGGAAACTGTGGCAATTATACAAAGTTCATTGCATCATAGCAAGAGTCGGGGGGGCAAACAAAAGGGCCGCGTCAGGGCGCGGCCATACATGAGCTGTCGTGCCGGCTCAATCGAGTCGTTCGTCGCCGTGAAGTCTGCCGAAAGCATACCGCGAGAAGTGAGGAACATTCCCTTTCCTCATGATGATCTTCCCCTCGTTACCCGTTACCCGCATGCTTTCAAATTCCTGTCGGTCATAGGACCCAAGTGGATTTTCGTACAGGAACTTCACAAGAGATTGTTCCGGAAATGGATCTAAACCTTTGAGAGTGATGTCGAGCTGCGCAGGTCTCAGAAACTGAAGTCCCTCCGGTCCGAACCGGATCGCTGCTTGCAGCGTGTCCAACGAAATAGTGATTGTGACCGTGTCGCTGACTGCTCCGATCGGGATGGTGAATCTGGCATCCACTGAGAATTCCTTTCCCGCAGTAGTTATGTAGCCCAACCGTGCGACGAGGATGGATTGTCTCCCCGGCGCCACAACATTCGTGTCGCTGAGTCTAATAGCCTCGCCCGGTCCATACGCAGGCAGCCGAAAGAGTGTTACCCAACCGCTATCCGACGGCGAATGGAACGGTGTATCCACCGGCGAGTTGACGTCAGACTCGCGATGACATCCGGCGAACGCAAACAACATCAGAACAGTACAGCATTGCGTAACGGAAAAGATCTTCATGGGATTAACTCGGAATTGTTGGTCGAATCCTGACGCACGATCGTCCACATTCACACAATGCAATGATTGTGCCCATGAATGTCGGCGCCACACGCCCCAAAGCAATTGTGAATTCCATACTCTATCCGGGTCCGAGGGTAGATTCTACAAAAGGAGAGATGCAAGGAGGTCATCAAAACACATCGGCCCCGCCCGGTTCACAGGTTCACGCATAAGCGTATCCCTTCTCGGCTGATGAAACAGCCATAAGTGCTGAACATTGAGTGAGTTCCAAAAATTATCGAGTTTGCGGACTCGATAACGGAGGAATGAAGTCAATGCGGCCGAAGAGAGGATGTCGTCGAGCAATGCGTTGTCCGCAATGCGGAAGTCTCAAGACCGTGAAGAACGGAACACGCGCGATCATGCAGGTGAGCATCGAATCGCAAGGTCACTCGTCGCGTGCAACGCTATCAGTGTCATGCGTGCAAGAAATATTTCATTGTTCGACGAGAACGGAGGAGTCGCTACAGTTGGGGGTTGAAGATGCACGTGGCGCGCATGCACGTGGAAGAGCGGATGAGTTATCGTGTGATCAGTAAGCGGTTGTGGGAACAGATCGGCAAGCGCATCAGTCCTCGACGACTATGTCAGATGGTCAATGAGGTGGCCGCGCGAGCAAAAGACAGCAAAGCACTGCAACAGGAATATCAGCCGCAGTGGAGTGGCTATCTTCAAGTCGACGACAAGAATCTCAACGTGCAGGGAACCCAGCGAAAGAGTTTGGTGGGAGTGGACCGCACCGGCGATTCGATGCATTACACACTCTTGACCGAGCCAACACAAGAACACTACACCGGGTTTCTCGAGTGCATCGTGACCGAGCTTCAGTATCCCCTACGAGGAATCACGACCGATTTCGATCCACTATTCTTGGCTGCAGTGCGGCGCGTCTTGCCCGGTGTGCCGCATCAGGGATGTTTGTGGCATGCAAAGGAACTGATCAAGGCCTTGATGGAGTACACGCAGACAGAGCGAACATACCTGCAATTACAGGGGAAAACGCAGCGTTGGCGCGAGGCGTTGGTTGATCACAAGCGATACTACAACACGGAGCCGATGGAGAACGCGGAAGCAAAACTGCGCGACGTTGAAGCGCAGTATGCTCACAAGCAGGCATTTCTCCGCGCGATCATGACGATGCTCTACGCACCGCACCGTCGCCGCTCAACGGCGCACTGGCACAAACTGAAGAAGCAGTATGGAACAAGCTATCCTCGTGTCGTCGCGTGGATCGAGACCATGTGGGAGTTGTTGCTCGCCCATCACCGCGATCCCCAACTGGCAAAGACGAATGCCCAGGCAGAGAATTTTAACAAGCAATTGAAGCGACGCTTCAAGACCATCGAAGGCTTTCAATCAGCCCAGACGGCCGCTAATTATTTGAACTTGGTGTGTGGCTATCTGCGATGCAAACCGTACACCGACTGCCGCGGCCCACGCAAAGTGTACAACGGCAAAGCACCCTTGGAACTCTGCCACGTGCACCTCCATCATCATGAGTGGATCAAACATGTGGTGTATAACGCTTGACATCTCGCACAGCGGGATGTACTTTGGTAGTGTTCGGCGAAACAGAGGTGAGCTCTGCTGAGGAGCAACTCACCAAGGGATACCCGAACCGGTGGAATGACGGGCGACGGCGTTGCGCCCTCGCCCGTTCCTCGCTCCAAACCATTCCATCGCC
>JACRFA010000204.1 GCA_016218065.1 Ignavibacteriota bacterium
ATACACGAGCACATTCTTCAGAGTCCCGTTTCCATTCACGACAACTTCTTCACTTTTCTGCGGCGACTTGTGTGCGGCCTTGCACACTTTATCTGCGTCCATACGCAACGCCATCATTTTCGGCGGTGCGCCGCTGAACGAAACCTTGCCGGTAACATCGCCCGCCTGCAGAACACCGACAGCAACAAGAGACAGCCCAATTACTTTGATGAATGGACTCATCGTGACTCCTTACGATTAGTGTATGATTTTGAATGATCTCTTTGTCAAAGAACTGGTGTAGCTTACTTGTTGGCAACCGTCGTCCGAACAGGTTGCCCGATGCTCATGACGTAATCACGAATCGCCTGCATCTGCTTCTTCGCGTCGCCGTTCAACACGTCGGGCAACGGCGATTGCCCATCGGGAAAGAACGTCGGCATGCGCGTTCCTTCCTGAATCTTGGCCGGATCGGCGAGCCAATCGACGACCCACTCGGGCTTCAAGCGACCCGCGGCTTTTGCAAGATTCGGCGCGAGATCCGATGTGGAAACGTCGCCGCCGGCCTTCACATTTCCTGAAGGATGACACTTCAGACATTGGAAGTCGTCGAAGATTTGTTTCCCGACAGGAAACAACTGCGGATCAGGGCGGAACGACGCGTAGTCGCGCAGTTCAAACTCCTGATTGCTCAATCCAAGAAAATACTTTTGCAGCTTGCCAATCTCTTCTTCCGAAAACTGAAACGTCGGCATGCGAGTCGGCACCCAGGGCCTGATCGAGTTGGTCTGACCGACCGGCGTGGGCTGCTTTAGAAAACTGTAGAGCCACGGCTCCTGCACCTTCGCGCCTTCACCGGTGATAATCGGCGGATGAAACGCCGGCTCTTCGATAATCGATGTTATATGCGCGCCGGACTTTTCGAGCTGATGACATTGCTGGCAGTTGTACGCAATCGCGACTCGCCGCCCCGACTCGATGTTCTGCCGCCCCTTGTCAAATGCACGAACGTACTTTCTGTCCGGCTCATCTTTCGTTTGCGACAATAGAAACACGCGCAGCAACTCAATCTCAGAATCCGAGAACGAGAAGAGAGGCATCTTCTGCACAATCCGGTCCGTGGCGAAGACGCGTGAGTTCTTCAACTTGCTGTTCACCCAATCATGCCACGAGTGCGGAACCTCTGTGTCGCCGAAATCCATCTCTTCAACTTTCTTCCGTCCGAAGTTGGAGAGCGACACGGACACTCGTCCCTCTTTTTCCATCCCGGGAATAACATGACATCCCGAACAACCGAACTCTCGAATGAGCTTCTCCCCTCGCTTGATAATCGTCTGAGAGGAGAGATCCAGATTCTTTGTCGTGATAGCTTTCTTGTCCTTCAACGTGGACAAATATGCGGTGATATCTTTCGCCTCGCTGTCGGTCAACCGAAGGTTGGGCATCTTCGTCGTCGGATTGTAGCGTCGCGGATTGCGTACCCAATCGTAAATCCACGCGGCGCTCACTTTACTGCCGACGCGAGTCAACTCCGGCGCGATGTCATAGCTCGTGCCCCGTGCCTCACGCACTTTCTTCATATCGCCGATCGTATGGCATGCCTGACAACCGACAGTTTCGAACAGCTCCCTTCCATGGTCAACATTTCCGCCGGCAAAAGAGTTGCCTGAATTCTGGAAAGCCATCTTCTTCGAAGCATCAAACAAGAACGCCGTCACAGCTTCGGCTTCGTCTTCGGAGAATTTGAAATTCGGCATGCGCGTGTGCTGATTGTAGCTCTTCGGATTCTTCACCCAATCATACACCCACGTCGGCGAAGCTTTGTGGGCGATGTTCGTCAATTGCGGACCGACTTTGGGAAGGTCGGTGTAGCCTTTGATTTCGTGACAACCGTGGCAACCCGATTCGATCATCAGCCGCTTCGCTTGCGAAATGACAGGCGCATACGCAAGGACGCTTTCGTTCTCATGACACTCGTTGCATGCCGCCCACACTTCTTTCCCTTTGAGCAGCGGATTCTCCCAGTAATGATCACCATCGCCGTGAGCAGTGCCCGCCGTCAGTGCTGTCCCTTGGCCGCGGTGACACGGTGTGCACCCGAATTTCTCAGGATTGTGAATTGCAAGCAGCTCAGGAATTGGATGCTTCTTGTAAGGCTGAGGCGATTCCTCGGTGATCTCGTCGTTCCAACCCAGATGGCATGTCTGGCAACGGTCGATGCGCGCCTTCGGATCGTTGAACGGATTGCGGTCGTAGTCGAGCATCATCACCTGACGAATCTGAATTGGCGCATCGTCGTTACGCGTCTTCTTCGTTTTCCAGCCCTCAACTTTTGCCAACAACTCCTCGACGCGGTTCTGCGCAGTGCGTACGTTCTGTCGATAGCCGTTCAGTATGTGTTGAAGTGAATCCTTGCTTGCCTGCAGCTGATTCATCACGCGCTGATGCTCAGCCATCGTCGCTTCCTCTTCGTGCAGATCTGCTTTCAGGCTGAGATTCTCATTCCCTTCGTGAACGGATTTCTTGTAGAAGTAATACGCCTCGTCGCCGCGGCTCTTTGCAAACTGATACTCACGCGTCTCATCGATCAGTTGCTCCGATACCTCCTCAAATCGCGCCATCGTGCCGCGATACGCGTTGGTGTTCATCGAATCGCGAGCAGCGTTGAGGGCCGCGTTTGTCTCCTGCAACGCGCTGGAGTCAACCTCCATGACTGCCTGATCGATCTGTTGCTGGATGAGCGTATCCATCATCGCGTAGTAGTCCTTCTGGAAATTCTTCCAGGGACGCCTCGTCACAATCTCGTCCACAACAGCCCACATCGTTCCCAGAAAGAGTAATCCCGAGAACACGATGTAATACGTGCTGTAGTTTCGCTGTTCGATCGGTATCTGTGCACGAGTTTTGAACAAGCAGATTCCTCCTATCTTCTGCGCCGTATGGTGTTAGATGTTGAAGAACGGCGTGACAAGAATGTATTTGACGTTGAGCGTGAGTCGCAAGATAATCTTCACCGGAACTGCTGCCATGGTCATAAGCAGAAACGCCGTTACACCGTAGCGAAGCAATCCCATCTTCCTCATGAAATCGGAATTCCGTTTGAGCCACAAATAAGCAACTGGGACGAAATACCAGAGAGCGATGATCAACGAGCCGAAGATCATCGCTGCCGGGTTCAGCGAGTCATCGACTCGACGCGTTGGAACCCCGAACAATTCCGTGAAGTCGATGTTTGTCAACGCAACGACGCGATGTGTGTCCCAATATTCCCACGGCAAGAAAAGATTCCAGCCCGGTCCGCGGAAGAACGTTCCCAACACAATCAACGAAACCCACAGCAAGAGAAAGCCGACACAGAACGTGACTATTGCAAACGGCCGCTCTTTGAACGTGTAGTAGCCATTCCCTTTCGGGTTGATGTCGATATACGGAATCGCGCAAAGTCCGAGTATGATCAGCGTCGGAATCAGCACGCCTGCGATCCACGGATCGAAGTACACAAGAATTTCCTGCAGTCCAAGAAAGTACCAGGGCGCTTTCGATGGATTCGGAGTGAGCGCAGGATTTGCCGGCTCCTCCAGCGGAGCGTCGAGGAGAAACGACCAGAATGTGAGAATCACCATCACGAAGAGAGCAGCAAGGAATTCTACTTTCACGAGATACGGCCACACCTGCACTTTGTCGGCGAGCTTTGATTCCTCGGACGACGTTTGCTCATCGTTCTTGCGCGCCTTGCTCATGGCGAGCCACGTGTAGAAGATCGTCAGCAAAAGCATGAGGATGATCGGCACATTATCAGGTTTTGAGATAATCTTGAAAAAATGTTCCATGATTGTTCAGTTCATTATCGTGATGAGGGATGAAAGTTGATTCATACCTTTTTCGAGTCGACGTCTGGTCCGGAGATGCCGCCGTCTTTTCTGATTCTCCAGAAATGGACGATCATCAGAATCGCGCCGACGAGCGGCAGGAAAATGCAATGCAACACATAGAAGCGCAACAGCGTCGGGGGGCCGACTTGCGTTCCGCCGAGCAACACGAAGCGAACGTCGTTGTCGATGCGCATGCCGAGTTCCGGGCCGAACGGCCCTTCGTGACCGAGCAGCGGCGTTGCCCGCGCCATGTTTGTCCCGACTGTCACGGCCCAAATTGCCAGCTGATCCCACGGCAACAGATAACCCGTGAAGCTGAGGAAGAGCGTCAGCGTCAGCAGGATTACGCCGATCACCCAGTTGAATTGTCGCGGCGGTTTGTACGAGCCGGTGAGGAAGACGCGAAACATGTGGAGCATTACCGTAATCACCATCGCGTGCGCCGCCCATCGGTGCATGTTGCGCATCAGCGGCCCGAACGCGACATCGTTCATCAAGTACTTCATATCATCGTACGCGTACTCTGCCGCGGGTCTGTAGTAGAACATCAGGATGACGCCTGTGATCGTCAGAACAATAAAAAGGAGAAACGTAATGCCTCCCATTCCCCATGTGAACCCAACGTTCGTCGCATGGCGACTGATGCGCACAGGATGCAGATGCAAAAAGACGTTGTCAACAATCTGCAATGCCCGGTTGCGCTGCGTGTCCTGATAGGAATGGCGGAAGATGGATTTATAGACTTCCGTCTTTTCCCATTTGGCTTTCAGCTGATCCAACATTCCCAGCATAGTGTGCTCGCTTATGAGTATTTCAGGAATGCCTCAGACTTTGTCCATTCCTGCTTTTCATACAAGAACTTGATGTTGCGGTCGATGAGAAGCTGTCCGTCATCAGCCAGCGTAATCTTCAGACGTTCGAGGGGCCGCGGCGTCGGGCCTTCGAAGTTGACCCCGTCGCGATGATAGCCGCTGCCGTGACAAGGACACTTGAATTTGTTTTCCGTATCAAGCCAACGCGGCGTGCAACCGAGATGCGTACAAATTGCAGACAGCGCGTAGAAGCCTTCCTCGTTGCGCACGATCCAGACGCGGTATTCATCTTTGTACTTCTCGTTCACTTCGCCGATGATGAAGTCGTCAGGGAAGCCGGCTTTGAATGCGGACGGCGCTTCGTACAACACACGCGGCACCATCAGCCGAATCGCGCCGAGCGTTGCGGTCGCGAGAAACCCGATGAAGCTGAACCAGCTGGCGACATTCAGAAAGTTCTTTCGGCTCATGCGCCAGATGCCGTTGTCGTTTTCGGGCGGCTTGTCCTGTTTTGGTTTTCTGATTTCCGCCGGAGGCTTCGGCGCGCTCGCGGTTGATGCCGACTGAGGTTCACTTGTGGGAGTCGGCTTGACCGGGGCAACAGGTGGCGGCGCAGGCGGACGTGCTGCCGTCGGCGCAGAGGTATCAGGCAGCTGTTGAGACGCAGGTGTCGGAGTTGCTGCAGCTCGCGCAGCCGGTTGTCCTGCTGGTCGCGCGGACGCAATCGGCGGAAGAGATCGCGCCGCTCCGCCCGCAGGACGCGACGAAGTCAGCGGTGGTAATGTCTTCTTAACCGGTGGCCGTTGTTCGTTCGCTCCCGGATCAGCCGTTACGTCTTTCTCTTCGGGCATAGATCTTCCTTCACGAAGCAAGTGTGGAAGTGCGTCGCGTTATAATTGTGATGTAATGATTGATGTCGTAGGGATAGTGAGGCAGATACCGCTGTGCGCAGCGGAAACTGGTGTCGCTGAAGTAGAAGAACTCGCAGCATGAAATGTGAAAGATCGGTTGTGTTCAAGTCTGCTGAGAATTGTTCATGCGATCATCGATGTCGCCTCAACAGCACGCGGGAAAAATATATGTATCGATTGAAACAAAGTCAACATACAGTTATATTCTGTCCAAGATTTCTCATTGCTGCCGATGCGCATGCAATTCACTCCCACGACAATCTACTAACGTCTCTTCATGGATTGGATCGATTACCGTCAGTTTCCGCCGTCATCGGGAGGGTTCTCCCAGCTCTTCTTTGACTACATGTACGACTTCAATGAAGTGCGGCGATTTTTTCCGTACAACTTTCGGGAAAACCGTTCCTACGAAAGCATCATCCCACTCCTTGAGAAACGCTCGTACGACCGCGCATCGCTCTGTTCGATCTTGCGCGAGCAGAACACGGCATTCGGAAGTTCAGCGCAGACGTTCGATAACATAGCGCTTCTGGAAAAGCCAACGACATTCGCAGTAGTCACCGGCCAGCAGGTCGGACTCTTCGGCGGCCCGCTCTATACAATCTTCAAGACAATTACCGCAATCAAGTTTGCCGAAAAACTGAAAGCAAAATTCCCCACGCACGACTTTGTGCCCGTCTTTTGGATCGAAGGCGAAGATCATGACTTTGCCGAAATGAACAATGTGTCGGTACTCGATGGCGAAAGCAAACCGGTCAAGATCGAGTACCTTCCCGGGGGCGAGATGCCGGAACGCAATCTCGGGCCTGTCGGCGAGCTTCTTTTTGATGGCTCGCTGGACCAGACCTTTGCGCACTTCGAGACGTGCATTCAGAAAACCGACTTCACGGAAGCTGTCGTGAAGGCAATCAAGGAACACTACGCGGGCGGCAAGACGTTCAATCAGGCGTTTGTTGGCTGGATGAATGCGCTCTTTGGAGATTACGGACTTGTGTTCCTGACGCCTAATCATCCGCAGGTGAAGCGGCTGCTCTCTCCGATCTTCGTGAAAGAAGTTTCTGAGTTTCCGAAGACAACGCAAATTGTGATTGCGCAAAGCGCCGAGCTTGAAGAACACTATCACGCCCAGATCAAACCGAAGTCGCTCAACCTGTTCATGTTTCACAAGGGCGGGCGCTATCTGATTCAGCCGCGGGAGGGCGAAAAAGATTTCAGTCTGAAGGGAACGAGGCATTTCATCCAGCCCGACGAGATGCTGCGAATTGCTTCCGAGACGCCCGAGCTTCTCAGCGCCAACGTTGTGCTCCGCCCGATTACGCAGGATGCCTTGCTGCCGACGATTGCTTACGTGGCGGGACCTTCAGAGATCGCGTACCACGCGCAACTGAAACCGGTGTACGAATACTTCGATGTGATTCAGCCGATCGTGTATCCGCGTGCCAGCGCAACATTCGTTGAGGAGCGGCTCCTGCGCGCAATGGAAAAGTACGGACTCGATTTGCTGGAGTTCCTGGACGATGTTGATGCAGTCTCTGCAAAAGTCGTCGAGCAGATTTCATCAGTCAAATTGGAAAGCATTTTCGGCAACGCGACTTCCACAATTCACGCGGCGTTGAACGAACTGAAATTTGGCTTGAAAGAAATCGACCCAACGCTGATCGCGTCGTTGGAAAATGTTCTGTCCAGAATCGACGGGAACATCAACGTGCTGAAGGAAAAATCCGTTGCTGCGCAAAAGCGACGGAATGAAACAGCAGTCCGTCAGATCGAAAGGGCGGCAAACGGACTTCTTCCGAATGGCACACTTCAGGAACGCGAGCTAAGCGTTCTCTACTTCATGAACAAGTACGGAATGGATGTGGTGAAGTGGATGAGCGGCGAACTTGACATCTCTGCATTCAAGCACCAGTTGCTGCAGTTGTAGTAGCCAACATTCAAAGTCGGCTTACTTCGGGGGCGGTGCGTTCGGCACGAGCGGGTCAGCGCCCGCAAGTACCTCCTCGCCATCACTCACGCCATCTCCGTCGGTATCCGCTTTGCGCGGATCGGTGTAGTACTTGAAGATCTCTTCTCCATCCTTCAGTCGATCTCCATCGGTGTCGGCTTTCAGCGGATCAGTGTGAAGGCGTCGAACCTCCTGTCCGTCGTTCAACCCGTCTTCGTCCGAATCGGGATTCGTCGGATTCGTGCCCAGACTCTCTTCCTCAACGTTCTTGAGTCCGTCACGATCATCGTCGTCATCATCGCTCGATCCGAGGTAGAAGTTGAGCCCGAACTTTACATCGACCGCCGCGTCCGCGCCGCCGCGACGAATCATGTCCGTCCGATCATCGAAGAATGTGTAGGCAATGTTGAGGTCGAACGAGACCCGACGATGCACGAAGTTTTCGAACCCGACCCCGGCAGGAATGCGAATGCTTGTTCTGCCGCGTGTATCAGGGAGGTACGTGCCGATGCCGGATGTTCTCGTGTAGTGCATCAGTCCGATGCCGGCAAAACAATACGGAGAGATTCCGTTTCCCGGCATGAAATGATACCAACCGAGCAACGACAGCGGAATCGCGTTCAATCGAACGTAGTCGGTCGGGAATTCGGGTCGCAGAGGATCTTGCTTGCTTTTGAGTTTCGAGAAACCGAATTCCGCCCCGAGCGAGAGTGAACGCGTCAGCCCGTACCTGAACTGCACATCGGCGCCGAAGCCGATCTTCCGTTGGTTGTAGTCGTTAAGCCAGATGTTACCGTCGGCATGGAGTGAGAATGCCCACCGGCCCAGAACATTTTGCGCAGTAAGTTGCGCCGGCAGGACGAGAAAAAACACTGCGCTCGCGAGGGTGCGCACGAGATATGTTTTCACATCACTTTGACCTTATGATTTCGATGCGGCGATTCATTTCCCGATTTTGTTCGTTGGTGTTTGGGACGAGGGGATTCTCGGGACCGAATCCCTTTGCCTCGATGCGCTCCGGACGAATGCCGCGGCCTTCCAGCCAGCGCTTGACTGCATACGCTCGTTGATACGAGAGCCGGATGTTCTTCGCCCGCGAGCCACGATCATCCGTGTAGCCACGGACCTCTATAGCGACATCAAGATCTTTCGTCATGAGATCAAGCAAGCGCATGAGCGCAAGTTCGGAAATCTCGGAAACATCAGAACTGTTTGCGCGAAATTTGATTTCTCCGACAGGCAGAACTTCGCCAACAGCAGGCGGCAACGGCTCCGGCTTGACCTGTCTCGGAACGTCATCCGCAGCAAGCACCGGACTTGTCCCGCGCTTCACTTCTATGCCGTCAGGAATTCCGCCGCCATCCGAATCAGACAGAAGTGGATTCGACTTGTAGCCGTACAACTCATTAGGATCAGGAAGACCATCGTCGTCAGTATCCGGCTTCAGCGGGTCGGTACGATATGTTTTGATTTCTTCGCCGTCAGTCAAACCATCCTTGTCGGTATCAGCCTTCAACGGATCCGTGTTGTACTGTGAGACCTCTTCGCCATCGGAGACATTGTCTCTGTCTGTGTCGGGGCGAACAGGATCGGTGCGGAAGCGCCACACTTCGTCGCCGTCATTCAATCCATCGCCATCACTATCGGCAAGTCGCGGATCTGTCCGATATGTCTTCAGTTCATCTCCGTCGGCGATGCCATCCATGTCTGTGTCCGGGTTCGTGCGATCGAGCCCGAGTTCTGCCTCTTGCCTGTTCGAGACGCCGTCGTTGTCATCGTCGTCGTCTTCGTTTGTTCCCCAGAAGAACGAGAGGCCGACCTTTGCTGTTGACATGCCATCCGACTTGCCCGATTCGTAGGTGTCGGTGTTCGCGCTGAGCACACAATAGCCGAGTTCGAAGCTGATGGCGGTGTTTTTTGTAATGAACGATTCAAACCCCGCGCCCAACGGAATGTACAGCGTGCTTGAGGAACTGTATGCTTCAGATGGATACCCCTTTCCGATTCCATCTTTACGCTTGTAGAACCCGACGCCGAAACCTGTGTAGAGGTAGGGGGAAAAGATTTTTCCCGGGGAGAGATGAATCCAGACTTTGCCGGCGAGAATCACTGGCGTCACACTGAGGAAGTCAACGTTGAGATCGGGTGGGTCGAGCGGGAACTGTCCCGCGCGTAACGCTTCGATGCCGCCAAGAATACCAACGGAGAAGTGGTCATCAATGCCGAAACGGGCGAAGGCAAGAAGACCGGCGCCGACGCGCCGATCATTCATGTCATTCACCCAAAGGCTGGGACCGATCTGGAATCCGATCGCAACCTTATCCGTCATATGCTGGCTCTTCACCCCCGTTGCAACGGCCATCAACAAGACGAGCCACAAACCAGAGAGGAGTTTCATACCCCGTCGTAAATCAGCTCATTGAGAAGAGGGTTACGTTGCGCTCGTCTGCTCTTTGGGAGCAGGCGTCATAAGCGCCTTGCGCGAAAGTTTCCAACGCCCCTGATCATCCTTGTCCACGATTTTCACATCGAACTCATCTCCCACCTTCACAACATCCGACGGCTTGTTCACACGCTTGATATCGAGTTGCGACACGTGAACGAGCGCTTCCTTGCCCGGCAGAAATTCAACGAACGCGCCAAAGTCCATCACTTTCGTGACGCGGGCGCGATAGATTTTGCCGATCTCGGGAATCTCGGTCACTCTGTTGATCGCGTTGATGGCTTTGTCGGCGGATTCCTTCGTTGTTGCCGCGACGACGACAGTGCCGTCATCTTCGATGTTGATCTCTGCGCCGCTCTCCTTCACAATCTGACGGATGTTCTTTCCGCCAGGCCCGATCACCGCCCCGATCATATCAACAGGAATCTTCAGCGTCGTAAGTCGCGGTGCATACGTGGAAAGATCAGCACGCGGCTTCGCAATCGCTTCCGTCATCTTTCCGAGAATATGCATGCGTCCAGCACGCGCCTGTTCAAGCGCGTTGCGCATGATCTCCAGCGAGATCCCGCGAATCTTGATGTCCATCTGAAATGCGGTAATGCCGTCAGGAGTCCCAGCGACTTTGAAATCCATGTCGCCAAGGTGATCTTCGTTGCCCAGAATATCGCTGAGAATTGCCGTGCGGGCGCCTTCTTTCACCAGACCCATCGCAATGCCGGCGATAGGCTTCTTCAGCGGCACACCGCCGTCGAGCAACGCAAGCGTTCCGGCGCAGACAGTTGCCATC
This sequence comes from Ignavibacteriota bacterium, assembly GCA_016218065.1. GTDB lineage: Bacteria > Bacteroidota > Ignavibacteria > UBA10030 > UBA6906 > CAADGV01. Next base: position 10,750 of record JACRFA010000204.1, read on the forward strand.
GACGACGAACCGTTCGATTCAAGAATGTCGGACACGATGCGCGTTGTATAGGGAAACTCGGCTTCGCTCGGCATCATGTTCTTGAGCGAACGCTCGGCGAGATTACCATGACCGACTTCGCGCCGACCCGTTGTGCCCAGCCGACCAACTTCGCCAACCGAGAACGGCGGAAAGTTATAGTGCAGCATGAATCGCTTTGCTGTTTCGGGCATCAGGCCGTCGATGATCTGCTCGTCGAGCTTTGTGCCGAGGGTGAGCGTTGTGAGACTTTGCGTTTCGCCGCGTTGGAACAGCGCTGAGCCGTGCGTTCGGGGAA
>JACRFA010000208.1 GCA_016218065.1 Ignavibacteriota bacterium
AAGAACTCATTGCCAAAATTGAACACTTCATCAACGGGTACAACAAGCATCCCAAACCATTCATGTGGACTGCCACTGCTGATTCCATCTTTGCAAAAATCGAACGACTTTCTCAACTTATTTCTGGAACGCGACACTAGCTAGAGAACCTCATTGGCGTCCCTGTACTATCGCCGTCTTCAAGCAGAGCCAAAGCGCGAACATTGTAAGCAACCCGCGCGTTGTCGGATCGATTCTCGATTAGCACTCTGCGGCCAACAGCAGAAATTGCCTGAGGTTCGCCCTTGCCGTGGGTTGCTAACCACGGTCCCGTGTCATCTTTCTTGTCGAAGTACAAATAGTAGGGAGCTGTGTCGAATTGTCGAACCACATATGCGGCGTCGGTAGGCTCAACTTCGGATGCGGACGCCGGCGTGTACACGGGATCGTTGAACGAGCTATACTTCCATCCTTCGAAGTTTACGCCGTCATAGGAGTAATTGTCAAACACAGTGTAGCCCGTGCAGCCGCTGTTGTCCGTCCAGAACAGCGATACGCCGCCATCACCATCGCTGTGTGCAGACACGCTTGACTGAAGAAGGGGATCGCAGCCAGCGAAGTCATCATAGATCTCATACAAGGGCGAAAGATATCCGTCTGGTTCGATGCTTCTGTGCAATATCACTGTGGGCCACTCGTACCAATTGTCGTGGGCCGTCCACGCGACATGTTGTCTGCCTGTTGCATCAAACGCGGTGGAAACATCGCGATGAGAATCAAACTGTGACTCAGAGGAAATCAAGTTCGCATCGCTCCACCCGTCTCCCTCGTTTGTCATACTGTAGATGCCATTTGGCACGCTGTAGATTTGATTCTCCTGTTCATACACAAGTCCGACTCGACTTGCATGGTTCGTTCCGAGGCTCGGCGTTTTCGAGGTTGCAGTTGTTCCGCTGATGTGGCCGAATCGTACGTAGGGATTCCACAAGTATACCTCACTCAATGGCTCTTCCTCAGCGTCCCCTTCTGCGATGTTGTTCCTATACCCAATCGCAGAAGAGAGGCCATCGCCGTTGCGCCACACACACATGAGTTCGGGACGCGCCGGATTCCACGGATTGATTTCGTTGGAAGTGTTGTCGGCGGCGACCAATGTGGGCAGCGGATCTGTTGGCGATGTGAATCGCGCGATCATCTCCTGTGTGTATCCTTGCATCGTGATCTCATGCCAGGGAATTTCGGAGGATTTCCAAACGCCGCGTATCCGGTACTGGTGCATTCCATTGACAACTCCCTCGTACTCCTGCCACACAACGAAAACATAGTTGAGGTGAGTTGCGATGGTGGGAAACGTTTGTGCATATGGAAAATACGGACGAAGCTGTTGCTCGGTCGACCACGTTGCGCCGTTGTCGGTCGAGCTGGCATACCAAACGTAGCCGTTGCTGCTGTACGCAAGATGATATGCCCCATTTGCATCTCGCGTGAGCTTGCGTTGCCCGTTCGCACCGCTCATCGTACCCACGTTCGACAGCAGGTGACCTTTGTAGTATGAACTCAGCGACAGCGCTGATGTTATCGTATGAGTACGGTTCAGCCCCGTGGCGTTGTCCGTCCATCGTAGGAATCGATAGTCATGGCCATTGACTGTTTGCTGCGCTAACGCGCCGAATTCAAATGTCGTTCCGTAGTTGACCGTGCGGTTTTGGGGAGCAGAGTAGCCAACAGTGTTAGTTCCCTGAGAGACATTTGAGACTGTGATCTGCCCGCCTGTCGTGCCGTCGAATTCGAATGTGTTGAATAACGAGAGCGAGTGCTGGTCTGGCTGGAGAGAGATGCACCCCGCAATGTCCTCTGTTTCGAGAGTGCGTTTGCTTGTCTGGTTTGTGGAGCTGTAGCCGTACATGGTTTTTGCTGCATCTGCGCCGCCGTACAAGTCTTGCAGGCTCAGCTTATTCAAGACAGTTTGATAGTTTGGTACTGCAAACAGAATAGCCACAGTGGCCAGAAGATCTGGTCGCTGACCCTATCCGGGAGTTTTGTTTGCACATCGCCGGCCACTGTGGCTTCAACACGGTGGCCGGCTTCTTATCTTCGCCGCACCATTGCGACCTCCTTTCGTTCTACCGCAATCTCGCTACCAAGTGGCGTAACCACTAGAATCCCCGGGCCTGCCTCTCGAACTCGTTGATGGCAGTTAAAGTAGAGCAGCCTTTGGAAGATCAAAGAGTTCGTATTTCGTGGATATAGCACACCGTACCCATCGCCACTTGTTGAATCAGGATATACTCGTACTGTGTCAAATGGGAATGTGCTCAGTATGTTTAGAGCTTCAGGTTCCTGAACATCCGGTTTGAAATGCACTACAAGGACATTGCCATAGCCTAGGACTCCGATTGGAGGCATGTTTGGTCGTGGTACAGAATCAGCGATTTCCACCATGAAGAGGGTTGAATCGATCCAGAGTCCCTCGGGTCCCACATTGTGGAAACTATTGTGTTCACCTCGGAGCGTAAAGGCATCGAACTTCACCGAAAGAAATGTCGTGCCTACCGCAATCAGATCAACCGTATCAACAGGCAACTCCGTAATCACAAAACTTGCATCCGTCGAGTTGACGAACACATGCAACAACGTATCGGAGTAATCTTCTTGGTTCATCAGGTAGAGGTGGGTGTTGGTCGCTGCGCGCTCTGGTTTCAAATAATCTTTGAGAGTTCCACGCATGTACGCGGGCCCACCTGGCCCGTAGGCCACCGTGGTTGGGATAATCTCAGGTGGAGGTGGCGGCTCATGAAAAGGCTCCTCCCCCAGATCCTTGCAGGATAGACTAATGCCTACGAGTAATGCAATGATCATTTGCTTTGCCATGCTCGCCTCGAGGTTTTTCCGCAGTGCATTTTGTTCTCTCCTCTATGCAATGCCAGTATTCAACTCCACTCACAACCCAACTTGGATTGGATTGGATTGGATTGGATTGGATTGGATTGGATTGGATTGGATTGGATTGGATTGGATTGGATTGGATTGGATTGTCCCGATCCTGACAAGGCGGAACGTCGGGATTTCGCGACCCAAATCAATCACAAAGAACGAGACAACTTGCAGTGCAGGCAAAGGTTGGTTCAGTATTGCAGTGATCTCTTCCGTGCGTCACCCGACCGTATCAGTGTGTCGGCAACCATAAGAACACTCTGCATTGCGATTGTGCTACAGCAATATATGCACTCACAACAAAGTTGTCAACAAATTTTTGAATCATCGCAAGAATCTACTCGCGTCTGCAACACAGTCGCTCCAAAGTATCTCGTGTAATCAATGCCCGTCGCCCTGCACATTGCATTTCATTGTGCTGTTCGATAGATTTACTGCCGTTAGAGACGTGGACGAGAGGTGAACAGCGAATGATCCAGCGTTGTGTCTAGTCAAGACTCCACCAATCCACCAATCCATTCAACGGCTCTCCATGAAACGCATCGGCGTGTTTACGAGCGGCGGCGACGCGCCCGGCATGAACGCGTGTGTCCGCGCAGTCGTTCGCAACGGAATTTACAACGGACTGGAAATTATCGGCATTCAATATGGGTACGAAGGGATGATCGAGGGGAGATTTGTTGATCTTCAGGCGCGCTCAGTTTCGAATATCATTCAGAGAGGCGGCACGATTCTTCGCACCGCGCGGTCGGAACAATTCCGTACTGTCGAGGGTCGGGCAGAAGCCGCGAAGAATCTGAAGTCTGCCGGCGTCGAAGGACTGGTTGCCATCGGCGGCGACGGAACATTTCAAGGCGCAACGAAGCTTCTCGACGAGCATGCGTTCCCGATCATCGGCGTGCCCGGAACAATCGACAACGACCTGTACGGCACCGACTACACGATCGGGTACGACACGGCAGTCAACACCGCCATGGAGGCCATCGACAAGATTCGCGATACGGCCGCCTCGCACGACAGGCTCTTCTACGTCGAAGTGATGGGACGCGACGCCGGCTTCATCGCTGTCGATGTCGGCATCTCATCCGGCTCGGAACACATTGCCACACCCGAAACGCACACCAACATCGCCGACCTGAAGGATGCGCTCATCGCATCGAAGGGGCACAAGTCGAGTGCAATCATCATCGTTGCCGAAGGCGAAGAGTCGGGCGGGGCGCTGAGTCTCGCCGAGAAGATCAAGGACGCGGCGGGCTATGACTACCGCATTTGCGTGCTCGGACATATTCAGCGCGGCGGAAGTCCGACTGCGCGCGATCGTCTGCTCGCAAGTCGGCTCGGCGTAGCCGCGGTCGACGCGCTGCTCGAAGGTCAGAGCGGCATGATGGTCGGCGAGATTCACGGCAAGGTTTCGTTCACCCCTCTCAAAGAAGCGTGGACTCAACGCAAGACAATCGACAAGGATTTGTGGAGGTTGGCGAGCATTCTCGCAACGTAGGGGCGACGCCCCCGTTGCCCAGCTCTTTTTCATCGCAGTCTGTCGCCGAAGACGTGCGATTGTCATTCTCGGCTCTTGACTGTTGCTGCGGCGCGAATTATTGCATCTAAACTCTTCTCAACATCTGCTTCCGTCGTTGCCCACGACGAGACGCTGATGCGCATCGCTGTCTTGCCTTGCCACACTGTTCCTCCGCACCAACAGGTTCCGTCGTTCTGAATTTCCGCAATAACGTTGTTCGTCGTCTTCGCATCTCCGAACGACACAAGAACCTGATTCAAGACAACGTCGTTCAAGATTTCGAATCCTGCTGAAGATAATCCCTCAGCAAATCGCCGGGCGTGTCTGCACGTACGTTCAACGAGGTCGGCGACGCCTTCTCGTCCAAGTGTGCGAAGGGCAGCCCAGACTTCAACACCGCGTCCGCGGCGGGAAAGCTCAGGAGTGTAGTCCGACGGATTGCGAAACTCAGTCGCAGTCGGAAGATACTCCGCTGTAATTGCCATCGCAGCGCGGAGGGCTTCTGCATCACGCACGATTGCAACGCCGCAATCGTACGGGACGTTGAGCCATTTGTGTGCGTCTGTTGCCCACGAATCTGCGCCACGTATTCCGTCCACAAGGTATGCGCGTGTGGGCGCGGCAGCAGCCCACAAACCGAACGCTCCATCAACATGCACCCATGCGTCACGCTGATGCGCCCACGTGCAGATCTCGCCAACGGAATCGCACGCGCCGGTGTTGACATTACCGATTTGCGTACAGACGATCGCTGGTGGAGTCAGCCGCGGCAGAGCGTCAACGCGCATGCGTCCCTGGTTATCAACGGGAACTCTGACGACGCGGCTTCTTCCAAGTCCCAGCAATCCGAGCGACTTGATGAGAGTGGGATGCGCTTCTTCTCCGACGACAACAGAAATCTCCGGCGCGCCGAAGAGGCCGTGTGCTTCGACATTCCATCCGGCTCGCTTCAGCACCGCGTGCCGTGCGGCAGCAAGCGACGCGAAGTTCGCAACAGTCGCGCCTGTGACAAATCCGGCTGCAGACTCGCGTGGTAGATTGAACAGCTCAAGCAACCACCGCTGCGCGACTTGTTCAACTCGAGCAGTCGTGGGAGTGATGTTGTACAACCCGGAGTTTTGGTCCCATGCAGCAGCGAGCCAATTTGCCGCAACGGTGACAGGCAGCGCTCCACCAATCACGAAACCGAAGTAGCGTGGGCCTGCGATTCCCATGGTTGCGGGAGAGCCAACCTCGTGCAATCGCTGCAATACCTCGCGTGGATCCGATTGCGTCGCGGGGAGCGGCTCGTCAAAGAGTTTGAGGTCGTCGATGGCTTTTGCCGTTGGTCCAACTCTGCGTGACTGAATTGCATGCAGATACTCAATCCCAATCCGCGCAGCAGATTCAAGAAGCGATTTCATAAGCATGGTGTTGATGTGAACGATTCGTCCGCACTATTTGAAAGCAAAATCCTTCACACAGTCAAACGGTTTCTTGTCAGCGGAAATTCGCGTTGATCTACTTTCTCCCTGCCTACCTGAAAGTAGTTTGTTGGCGGGAAGGCGTGACGCAAGCGGAGACTTCCCTTCTCTGCCGAGACTGGGGCGACAACCTTTGAGACGATGTAGAACGTCCCGCATCGCGGCATGAAGTTACCTTCTGACGGGGAACACCCGCCTTGCCCCAAAACAAAAATGACATTCCTGCCCGTCGCGCAGGCGGTGGTCAGTAATCAATCGTCATTGCTCAACGCTGTCGCTTCGTTGATTTTCACTTCTCATCTCGTTACCTTGAACAAAAGAAAATCTGCCTATCAACGCTCAACGCTCATGAAACTCTCCGAAAAATTCATCCGCACGCTTCCGAAGGTTTTGCTGCACGACCACCTTGACGGCGGCGTGCGACCGCAAACGATTATCGAGCTTGCTAAAGAGATCGGCTACAAAAAACTCCCGACCGACGATCCGATTGAGCTCGCCGATTGGTTTCACCGCGGCGCGCAGCGCGGCAGTCTGCCGCTCTACCTCGAGGGCTTCGCGCACACCTGCGGCGTGATGCAAACCGAAGAGGCGCTCGAACGCGTGGCGTACGAGATGATCGAAGATATGTACAACGACGGCGTTGTGTATGTCGAGACACGCTTTGCGCCCGTGTTTCACACCGACAAGGGACTGCACTGGGATGAAGTCGTGAACGCTGTGCTGAAAGGCCTTGAGCGCGGGCGGAATGATTTCGATGTGGAATTCGGCCTCATCGTCTGCGCGATGCGCAACATGAGTCTTTCGCAGGAGATGGCCGAGCTTGCGGTGGATTTCCGTGAGCGCGGCGTCGTGGGGTTCGATCTCGCGGGCGAAGAAGGCGGCTTCCCTCCGAAGAAACACGTCGATGCGTTTCACTATATCCAGCGCGAGAATTTCAATATTACCATTCACGCCGGCGAAGCATTCGGCAAGGAAAGCATCTGGCAGGCGATTCAGTGGTGCGGCGCGCATCGCATCGGGCATGCGACGCGGCTCATCGAAGATATCGGGATGGACAAGAAGGATCCGACGAAGATCGTCAAGATGGGATATCTCGCGCAATACGTTTTGGATAAGCGTATCCCGCTCGAAATTTGTTTGACGAGCAACGTCGATACCGGCGCCGTCGATTCTTTGGAAAGTCATCCGTTCGGCCTTCTGTATCGCTACAAATTCCGCGTCACATTGAACACCGACGACCGGCTGATGAGCGACACGACGATGACGAAGGAACTTGGCATCGCACACAGAGTTTTCAAGCTGGGGCTTGCTGAACTGGAAAAGATTACCATCAATGCGATGAAGAGCGCGTTCATTCCGTACAACAGGCGCATCCGCCTCATCTACGATATCATCAAGCCGGGATACGCAAAGGCCCGGCTGCGGCTGACGCGAAAGAAAGCGTAATCCGAATCCATCCAGAGTAATTCCGGGGGAAGAATTTGAATCTCTACGTAGTACGACATGCAGATGCGTTATCCATCGGCGGGAACATTCGAAGCGACTTTGAGCGAACCCTGAGCGAGCGCGGGCGCTCGGATGCGGCGATGATGGCGCGGGTGCTGGCGCAGATCGATCTGGATATTTCCGCCGTCATGACAAGTCCGCTGGTGCGTGCTGCGGAGACGGGGAAAATCTTTGGCGGCGAGCTTAAACGCGAACCGGAGGCCTCGAAACATCTTGAGCCGGGTTTCATTGCGCGCGGCCTCGCGGAGGAGATTCAGAATCGTTCCAACGGCGGAGGCATCGTCGTGATCGGTCACCAACCCGATATGAGTCTCTTCATTTCGTATCTGATTTCACCGGCGCATGCCGCGGCGGTTTCGATGGAAACCTGCGCGGTCGCCTGTGTCGATCTCCAATCTACCGGCCAGGCACAATTGCGCTGGCTGCTGACGCCCGAATCCGTTCGTTCGATCATGTGAGCCTTCTATGAACCCTGATGCATTGGCATTGAAGATCGTTCGGATTGAAAAACCGGACGACATGAATTTCATTCTCGGCCATTCGCACTTCATCAAAACGGTGGAGGACATTTACGAGGCCATCGTGCAGACGAATCCCGCGATGAAGTTTGGCGTTGCGTTCTGTGAAGCATCAGGCCCCGCGTTGGTGCGCTCGACCGGCAACGATCAGCGCCTGATCGCGCTGGCGCAACAAAACGCGATGACGCTCGCGGCCGGACACACATTCATCATTATGATGGAGAGTGGTTTCCCTGTCAACATCCTCAATGCGATAAAGAACGTAACAGAAGTCTGCCGCGTCTATTGCGCAACCGCAAATCCCACTGAAGTAATTCTCGCAGAGACGGCTCAGGGTCGAGGCATCCTTGGCGTGATTGATGGCGTCACGACGAAAGGCATCGAAACCGAGGAAGATGTTGTGAAGAGAAAGGAATTGTTGAGGAGGTTTGGGTACAAGCTGTAACGATTTCATCATTTCACCATTGCATCATTGTAGCTATTGTATCGTTGAGTGGATGGCGTAGATGCACGTGACGCAATGCCACGACGATTCAATTCTAAGGTTTCATTATCATGTCTCTCTCACGCCGTACATTCATCCGGACGTTTGCCGGCGGAGCTTTGGTCGCTCCACACATCTACAACAACTTTTCGGAAACGGCAAAGTCGCTGATGCAATCGCTTCGATCATTTCGGGAAAGGGTTGATCTCGTGCGACCTGCCTTCTTGCTTGCACTGGTTTTGTTTTTTGTTGGATGTGGAACGAGCCGCGATGAAGTGCGTCAGGTGGTGCGGGATGAAATGAGCAGAGCGTTCGCGCCGAAGTACATCGCTGAAGGCACGACGATAGGTCCGTACACGCCGGCGGTGCGCGTTGGGAATTTTCTTTTTCTTTCGGGTCAGATTGGATTGGATCCGGCGAGCGGGAATTTGAAGGCCGACAGCATTGAGACGGAGACACGGCAAGTGTTGAGGAACATCGACCGACTGCTTCGCGCTGAGGGATTTGATTCGTCGAACGTCATCAGCGCAAGCGTGTACTTGCGCGAGATGAATAACTTCGCCCGAATGAACGCCATCTACGGCAGCTACTTCCCGCAAGGAAAATATCCCGTCCGCACGACTGTTGCTGTTGCTGATTTGCCGAAGCGGGCGAATGTCGAGATCGCGGTCATTGCCTATAAATAGGAAGGGATATTTGGATTGTTGGATTGATGGATTGGCGACAAACCAATTATTCAGTGATACAATACGAGAGACAGAACGGTATTGAGGAATACATGAACACGATTGCGGAAGAAACACCTGTCAGCAAACGAACCATTCGCGCCCCGCGAGGAACTGCAATCAGTTGCAAAGGCTGGATTCAGGAAGCTGCGCTGCGCATGTTGATGAACAACCTCGACCCCGATGTTGCCGAGAAGCCTGATGAGTTGATTGTCTATGGCGGCGTTGGAAAAGCCGCGCGCAACTGGGAATGCTTCGATGCAATTGTTCGCAGCTTGAAGAATCTTGAGAACGACGAGACGTTGTTGATTCAGTCCGGTAAACCTGTCGGCATATTTAAGACGCACGAGAACGCCCCGCGTGTGCTCATCTCGAACTCGATGCTCGTGCCGAAGTGGGCGACGTGGGACGAGTTCCGCCGCCTCGAAGCGCTCGGCCTGACGATGTACGGACAGATGACTGCCGGAAGTTGGATCTACATCGGCACGCAAGGCATTTTGCAGGGAACGTACGAGACGTTTGCTGAATGCGCGACCCGATATTTCGGCGGAACGCTCGCGGGACGTTTGCTGGTGACTGCGGGACTCGGCGGCATGGGCGGCGCGCAGCCGCTTGCCGCAACGATGAACGGCGCAGCGTGTCTCGCAATTGAAGTCGATCGCTCGCGCATCGAGAAGCGCCTGAAAACCGGTTACGTCGATGAGATGACCGAGTCGTTGGACGAGGCGTTGCTTACATTACAGACCGCGAAGGCGCTGAAGCAACCGAAATCCGTCGCGTTGCTGGGCAACGCTGCGGAAGTATTGCGCGAATTGTATGAACGGAAAATCGATATCGACATACTCACCGACCAGACTTCGGCACATGATACGCTCAATGGCTATGTGCCGGCGCACATGGCGTACGAGGAAGCGTTGGTATTGCGGACCGCAGATCCCAAACGGTATGTGCGGCTCGCGCAGCAATCCATCGTTGAACATGTCGAGGCGATGCTGCAATTGCAGAAGCGCGGGGCCGTAACATTCGATTACGGCAACAACATTCGCGGCGAGGCGCAAGCGAATGGACTCGCAAACGCGTTCGATATTCCCGGCTTCGTGCCTGAGTACATTCGTCCGTTGTTCTGCGACGGCAAAGGCCCGTTCCGGTGGGCGGCGCTCTCGGGCGACCCTGAAGACATCTACAGAACTGATCGCGCCATTCTCGACACTTTCCCGGAGAATACGGCGCTTTGCCGTTGGATCGAGAAGGCGCAAAAGCAGGTGCACTTCCAGGGACTTCCCGCGCGCATCTGCTGGCTCGGTTACGGCGAGCGCTCGAAGATGGGCAAGATTTTTAACGATCTTGTGGCAGATGGAGAAGTGAAAGCGCCCATCGTGATCGGGCGTGATCATCTTGATTGCGGCTCTGTGGCGTCGCCGAATCGCGAGACGGAGAAGATGAAAGACGGCAGCGATGCAATCGCCGACTGGCCGATTCTGAACGCGCTGTTGAACGCGACCGGCGGCGCAAGCTGGGTAAGTGTGCATCACGGCGGCGGAGTTGGTATAGGAATGTCGATTCATGCCGGCATGGTCGTGGTTGCGGATGGAACAAAGGAAGCCGAGGCGCGGTTGCAGCGTGTGCTCACCTACGATCCGGGCATGGGCATTGTCCGGCATGCAGACGCGGGATACGATCGCGCAATCGCGAACGCCGAGAAGTTTGGCGTGAAGATTCCCATGCTAACATAGAGAGTCGTCGCCTCGTAGAATGCATCGCAATGCAAGCCGAAGCAGCGACCTCGAAACACATCCTCATTCCAAATCCATCGTGAAGCAACTCAAGAGCGCTGGGCGATCAAAAGGCGACGAGCCGTTGCTTGCAAGTCTTGCTGCTTGGCGTTATCAACTTGCCCACGATATTGCCGCATACAAGTCGAATCGTCAGCGTCTGAATGACGCGCTGCTCAATGAAAGCGTGCAACGCATTCTCGACCGACTCATCTTCCTTCGGCTATGTTCAGCGAAAAGAATCGAATGGGAGGATGCCTTGCTTTCAGCTACGCAAGATTGGAAAACGCGCGGCGACCGCCCCCTCTATGCATATCTGAATGAACACTTCATCGAGCGCAGGAGACGCTTCGGCTTGCTGTTTGAACCGCATCCGTGCGAGCAACTCGAAGTCTCCGACGAAGTCCTCCTCAACATCCTTCAAGAGCTACATTCTCCTCTGTGCGACTTCGGCAAGCTAAGTCCCGAAGTGCTGGGCAACATCTATGAAAACTTTCTCGCCGAAACGATTCGTCTCACGCCATCCGGTGTTCGCATTGAGCTGAAGCCTGAGGTTCGGAAGTCCGGCGGAGTGTACTACACGCCGAAGTACATCGTCGATTTCATCGTCGAGAATACTGTTGGGAGGCTGTTGTTGTTGAGTGGTCAGCGTTTCGGGTTTAGAGTTCAGAAGACTCAACCGGGTCTGAACCCTCAACCCAAATCCCTAACCCCTGAAGAGATTTCGCAACTCAAGATCATCGACATCGCGTGCGGCTCCGGCGCATTTCTTCTCGGGGCGTACCAGGCGCTCATGGACTATCATCTCAGCTGGTACGCTGAGCATCCGACCGGCGTTAGCATAGTTGATGGCGTTCCTGATGTTGTTGTTGGGATGGATGGAAAGCCGCGCCTCAGTATGAGAAAGAAGCGGGACATTCTTCTGGCAAATATCTTCGGCGTCGATATTGACAAGCGTGCAGTCGAAGTGACACAGATGTCGCTGTTTCTGAAGATGCTGGAGGACGAAGAACCCGGACGCGCCTCGCCTTCACAGCACGATGAAATGTCCAAGTATGTTTTGTCCGGCTTGGAGGAAAACATCAGATGCGGCAACGCGCTTCTTGGCTCTGACTGGCAGAAGGAATTCCCGGCGATCATGTCTCGTGGCGGATTCGATTGCGTAATCGGGAATCCACCGTACGGCGCTTCGCTCAGCGAGCGCGAGAGGACGCAACTGAACAAGGCCTTCGGATTGCAGACGACGGATACTGCCGCGCTCATGATGAAGCAGGCGCATGCGATCACGCGCGACTGCGGGCTGAACGGATTCATCATCCCGAAACCATTCACATACGCGTCGAACTGGAAGAAGACTCGCGACCTCATGCTCACCGATCTGGAGTTGGTAGCAGACTGCGGCAAAGTTTGGAAGAACGTGAAGCTTGAGCAGGTGATCTATGTCGCGAAGAAATGTTCGCAAGCGAAGGAGTATGTTTCCGCTGTCAGACGCGGCGAAGAGTTTTGTGCAATAGGAAATGTCTCGAAGGAAGCATGTTCTGAGTTTGGGTTCATTCTGAATGGACTTTCCGAGGAGGAAATTCAAGTCGGGACGAAGATGCGCGCCGCCGGAAGGACGCTCGGAGAAATCATAGTGAACAGGCGAGGCGGCGGCTTTCAGTCCGAGTTGCGCGCACGCGGACGGGTCGGAGTTCTTGGAGGGAAGCAGATCGGGCGCTACTCGATGCAGCCTGAGCCGAAAGGCTACATCGCGAAGCTGAAGGATGATGGGAAGTCGCGCATCAAGGCAAACTCTGTTCTTGCGCAGAACATCGTCGCTCACATTCGCAATCCCGTCGATCATATTGAAATCATCGCCACGGTTGTTCCCAAAGCTGAGGCAGCCCGCAACGTCATTCTCGATACGATCAATCAACTGGAGTGTGTGGGCTATTCGAATCGCTTCGTGCTCGCGCTGCTCTGTTCGCGGCTGATGAATTGGTACGTGTACAGATTCGTTTTCGCGAAAGCGATCAGGACGATGCACTTCGATGCGGTCGTGACCGACAGGCTTCCGCTGCCGAAGCTCGATCTCTCGATCATGGCGGAGAAAAAGGTGCACGATCATCTTGCAGAGCTTGCGGATCAAATGTTTGTTCTGAACCGAAAGCTTCGAATGACGAGTCGAAGAAGTGAATCCATCTCGAAACGGATTGACGAGATCGACGAAGAGATCGACCGATGCGTGTATGGTCTCTATGGGCTGACTGCATCCGAGGTTTCGGTGGTATTCACTCCATCGCTACGCGACGGATAGGGTGGCGCGACAAGCTCACCCGACCTTGAAAGGTCGGGCTAGTTTCGTCGTGCCACTACGTGGCAAGCTCACATTCAAGCGGCGGGATCGCTCTGCTACTGACATCGTTCATCATGTTTGTGTCGACTTTTCATTCTGTCGCTACGCGACGGATTGGGTGGCGCGACAAGCTTACCCGACCTTGAAAGGTCGGGCTAATTTCGTTTTGCGACTGCGTGGCGGCCCATGCACACCCGTCCCATAGGGACGGCATGATATTAGGCAGACCATTTCATGGTCTGCACAACGAACCGGTCAACACTAACTCGTCACGTAGTGACGAGACGAAACGTGAGACACAAAATGTCACGGTTATGAACAACAGGGGCAACGCCTCTCACGATGCCTCAGACGGTACTCAGGCGTCGCGGCCTGCCTACCGACAGGCAGGCATTCTGTGCAGTGTTGACGAGGAGAACCAATTGGAAGCCCCACACACTGGAGAGGAGTGCCTCATCAATTGATCAACGTTCGTAATAGTCGTATACTCTACCTGCAAGCAGATTCACCGTCACCACAATCCAAACCATCACACAGGAGGTCGTCATGCACCGAATCGGGCACGTGCAAATTCCATCTACCAATATCAAGAAGTCGAAGAAATTTTTCGAGACTGTGTTTGGCTGGACGTTCACCGACCACGGCGAAATTAAGTACACACTCTTTCACACCGGCGGACATCCGAATGGCGGATTCGAGCTGGTGAAGAAAATGCCGAAGCGATCGCAGACGCTCGTGTACATCGAGGTTGAAGATGTGGACGCGAAGTTGAAGGAGATCAAGCGAGCGAAGGGGAAGATCGTCGAGAAGAAATCTGAAGTGAAAGGCATGGGGTGGTACGGCGTGTTCGAAACGCCCGATGGATGCCAGCTTGCGCTCTGGCAGTCCGCGCCGAAAGCATGACGCGAATATTCTTTTTATAGCGATAGAAGCGATGCAATCGGCTTGGCAGTCGTGGTGTTGTGTTCATTTCAATTAGAGTTCACGAAAAAGCATACAAGCGTTGAGTGCTTCTCAGAAAGTCGGTCTCTGCGCAACTTGTACTCACGTCGAGCGTATCAAATCCGCGAAGGGCAGTACGTTCTATCTGTGCGGACTCTCAAAGACCGACAAATCTTTTCCCAAATATCCGCGCCTGCCGGTTCTTAGGTGCAGCGGCTTTACATCTTCTCGTAAGTAAATGGAATCAGTACGAAAGGAGTTTGATAACATCGTCGATGCGCTGCGCCGCGAGGCGGATGAGATTTCCTCCACGCTCAAGCAAGCGGCGGCAACCATTCGCGATACCGTGAAAGACGGCTCGCTCAAAGACGTTCCGCGGCGTATCAACGAACCCGCCGGTCTCGATCCGATCAAGTTCAAGAAGTTCCTGATCGTACTCATCAAGCTTTTGGTGATTCTCGAATTCATCGGAGCGATCATTGAGGGCGCAACGACGGAACGATGGAACCGTCTCGGCATGGATCTCATTATCGCCGGCGTTGTGTATGTGATGTGGGATCGGATCGCGAGACTCGTGCTGCGGACGAAGGATGAATAC